>JBAWWJ010000172.1:0-17991 GCA_037146815.1 Planctomycetota bacterium | reverse complement strand
CCTCGGTCGCCTACCAGAACCGAAATCCACCCATAGATTCTGCTAACGAGGCGTATTTGTTTTCCCAATGGAGGATTGTCAAACCGCGATTCTTAAGGATCACATTCAATTCACTTTGAACCAAGACCAATCGTCGAATGGAAGTGCTGCTCTTCCCTGGGGCTATGATGGCGGAAACGACTACAGACAAACCTCTGTTTTCCACACCAACGCGTGATCTGCGTCTGGACTTCTTGCGCGGCGTCGCACTGATGCTGGTCCTCGTCGATCACGTGGAGGATCATTCCGGCGTCCGGTGGTTACGATATTACACGCTTGCGGCCAACGGTCTTTCAGACGCAGCAGAGTTGTTTGTTTTTCTGTCGGGATTTGTCTTCGGACGCGCCTACAACAGACGTCTGGACGAAGAAGGTTTTCTCGCCTGCCAGCGTAAGGCAATACGACGCGCGTTGACGGTTTATCTAGCGTTCCTGGTGACGACATTCACATCGATTGCCATCGGCATCTGTTTCGGAGGGATCGCCCCCGTCTTGATTCAAGAGCTGCGTTTGGATGAAGGGACGCTCAAATGGATACTCTGGTCCTTACCGATGTACTACCAGGTGTACGGTCTCGATGTGCTCGCGTTTTATGCGATCGTGACCCCATGTGCGCCGGCGATGTTGTTGGGATTACGTCGGACCCCCGTATTGGCCTGGGTTGTCGTGCTGAATTTGTACCTTGGAGCTCAGTTGTTCCCCGAATTTCAGCTCCCCAGTCATCGAGTCGGATTGGGATGGTTTTTTAACCCGTTCGCCTGGCAATTCCTGTTTTTTATAGGGCTTTATTTCGGAGCACTTCGATCACGGCGGTCGTGTTCACAGGTTTCTTGGATGACCCTCTCGATCATCGCAATTGGTCTTCTTTTGTTCAGCCTGTTGATTCGAAGGAACAGCCTCAGCGCAATTCCCTGGTCAATCACGATCGACCACCGTCTTGTCAGCGGGATCATGACGTGGAGTAACAAGAACTCGCTGGGTCCGTTTCGACTGCTTCACTTCATGGCATTGGCATTCATCGGATCGCAGTTGTTACCAGTCCCCGGTGCCGCGTGCTGGCGGTCGCTGGTAGCGGCACCGTTCATCAACTGTGGCCAACATTCACTGGCGGTTTATTCGTTCGGCACAATTCTGATGTTCTTGTCATGCCCGGTCTTCAGTCTGCTGGGAACATCGCCATCCGTTGTGGTGATGGTCATCGGAGACTACGTCCTTCTTTCCGTCTTGTTTGCAAACGGTCTGCGACGATGGCCGACAAAAGGAAAGAACGGCAACGGCAACGGAGTCGGTTCCGTGAGCGAACTGCAAAGAGAAACGCCATGTTCGCAATGAGGAAACAGTCTTTCGACAATGATGAAAGAACCCACCATTCAATAGGTAGGCCATGATCGAGTGACGATGGCGGGACGGTCTGTCACTGATCTTTCGCACCGACGTCCAGCTTGGACCATTTTCTTTCGCTGAGCGTCTTCAAGCCTTCGGCTGTTACAGAACCGTTTTCCTTAAAGGTCAGCGATTGCAGATTGGCCATCCCAACGAGCTTTTCAACAGCAGCATCCGTGACGTTAGTCGCCCGGATCGAAAGCTCTTTTAACTTGGGAAGTGACGCGATCACATCGATTGTCGCATCTGACATCTGTGGAACCGTCCAGATATCGAGCAGTTCCAATGATTTCAGGCCTTCCAGGTGCTTCAAGCCGGAATCGCTGACGGAAGCCAGTTCGTGCAGGTAAAGACGTCGCAGCTTCGGCAGGTCGTCGAAGACGTCCATTGCTCGATCGTCAACGTTTGGCAAATCACGCAATGTCAAACGGGTCAATCCCATCCCCTTGAGCGCGACAACGCCATCGGATCCAAACCCCTGGCAGCGGAATATCTCGAGTTGAGAAAGTTTGCCGAGCTTTGCCAAAAATTCACCGGATCGATCCGAAATAATAAAATCCTGCAGCAGCAGCGATTCAATCGACTGGTTACGACCGAGGTACTCGAGGCCAGTGTCCGAGACGGCAGTACTGCGATGCTTGAATGCTGTCAGCTTGGGGAGATCGGCGACAATTTCCAGTGCCATATCGCCCGATTCCATGTTGCCACGCAGGTCGAGAGACTTCAGCCCCTTCAACTTGGCCAGTCGCTGGGCACCGATGTCGTTAACTTTGTTCTGCACCAGTGTCAGGCGTTCGAGCTTGCTCAGTTCACTGATGATTTTGACCAAGCCGTTGGTCATATTGGTATTCGACGAAAGGTCGAGGTCGATAAGATTCGGGAACGATTTTACGATCATCTCAGCTGTGGCGTCATTGATAACCGTGTTAGTCATCGCCAGAGTCGTCAGGTTCTTCAAACCACTCAACTGGGCGGCCATTTCATCATTCAACGTCCGGCAATTGAAGATCTGCAGCTTTTCGAGGTTGGTCAGTTTGCCGAACAAAGCCAGATCTTCGGCCGTCAACTTTGAGCCGTCCTGAATGACAATTTCTGTCAGTAGTTCACCTTCTTCGGGCAAGTATTCTGCGCGTGAACCCAAGGCATCGATGCGCACGCGCGCGGCTTCAACATCAGCGGCCTTGGCTGTGGCTTTGCTGGTTGATTCGGCAGGCTGAGTCTGGGGATCGGCCGGATTTGGCTGGGTTGCAGTTCCGTCGCCAGTCTTTGCAGGACCGCTGGCAGGGGGAGGCGTTGGAGTCGGGGCTCCTTTATTGGTGCCTGGTTCCGGTTGTTTGGCACAGCCCGACAGCACGAACAATCCGACACAGACGCAGGCCAGTGCCCCTCGCGACCAATGCAACGTCAACATCATTCTCGCCCTTGTTCAATCTCAATAAAAATGGGCGCACGCCAGATGGCGTGCGCCCCCAATTCCACAATCCACATTAGTCCAGTCGATGCCCTTCGGCGTAGACCGGCTTGATCAGATCCGCAACCTTTGGCGTCTTCAGAGCGGCCAGGTTGGTGACCTTCAGGTTCTTGGCGTCCCACTCGACCTTTTCACCCCAATCGCCCATTTCGCCATTGGCACCACCATTAGCGGCGGCCCAGACGGCGAGATTGCCGAGCAGGATGGTTTCGGTCAATGGACCTGCTCGGTCGATGAAGTTCGACTTGCAGATCTTGGGGTCGCTGGCTCGCTTCGCCCGGAACAACTCGTACATGTTGTTCAGGTCGTTGTTCCCCTTGTCTTCGGCCTTCTCGTAGTCGACCTTGACCTTCTCGACACCCTTCAGCTCGTAACGACCGCAGTAGTCGTCTGAGCTGTAGAAGGCACCCTTTTCACCGATGATCATCACGCCACTGTCCGACACATTGGTGATGCCGTACTTGGTGAAGACTTCCATCGGCGGCTTGTTCCCCTTGCGGTCGTACCACCAGAACGGAATCGCTGGTCGTTCGGCCGTTTCCGGGAACTCGAACTTGATGATCGAGCTTGCTGGGAAGCTGTCGAAATCATGCCCTGACGATTTGGCAACGACCGAAATGGGATCGCGCAATCCGCACGAAGCAAATGGAACGGTCAACTGATGACAGGCCATATCGCCGAGTGCACCGGTCCCGAAGTCCCACCAGCCACGGTGCTGGAAGGTGTGGTAGATGCCTGGCCAGAACTCACGTGGAGGAGCAACGCCCAGCCAGTTCTTCCAGTCAACGCGTTCCAGGGCCTTCGCGATTTCTTCCTTCTTCTTTTCGATCAGCTTGCTTGCGCCATCAGGATCGTCCTTCTTGGCTTGAGCACTGAACTTGGCGATGTCCATGCGTCGGCCAGGACCTTGTGCCCAGACGGGGCGATTCGACCAGGCGTAGACTTCCTTCAGAGTTCCGAGAACGCCCGACTTGATCTGGGCGATGGCTTCGCGCGACGAATCGAGTGCCGTTCCCTGGTTCCCCATCTGAGTGCAGACGCCGGTTTCTTTCGCAACCTGAGCCAGCAGACGAGCTTCGTAAATCGTCCGGGTCAGAGGCTTCTGGGTGTAGCAACTGATCCCCAGACGCATCGCGGCGAGAGTGATCGGACCGTGCATATGGTCAGGAGTGCTGACGGTCGCGATGTCAATTTTCTTGCCGAACTTGGCGAGGACTTCGCGATAGTCGGTGAAACGCTCAGCGTTTTCGAAGCCCTTGGACTTCCCTTTGCTCTCGAGCGTATTGCGATCAACGTCACAAATGGCGACGACATTTCCGAAGGTTGCTGCGTTCGCCGAATCGCTTCCCCCCTTGCCACCCACGCCAAAACTGGCGACGTTGAGTTGCTCGTTGGCGGATCGTTCCTGACCGCGAAGGTCGACGGAACCTCCGACGAATACTGCGGCGCCAATCGCCGTAGTGTTTTTAATGAACTCGCGACGTGACCCTTGTCGACTCATACGTCTCTCCTGGCAGCATGACAGTGATGCGGCAAATCTGTGATGAGGCTGTGCCCGGCAGCCGATCTGCCAAGCGCAATCAATCGTAATCATGTCGCGCCGAACTTTACAGTAATCGCTGATGGGTTCTGGCACCAAATTCTCAATCTGTGGACTGAGGAGGGTTCAAACGGCGCGGAAATTGATCGACACTTCTTTTTCCCATTCGCCAATGCCCCTGATTTGCCGAACGGCACGTTCTGCCGAAGGAACTACTTCAGTTGTTTCAATAGTCGTTTCGCGTTGGAATTTCCGGAATCCCTTTCCAAAACCTTGTCGATCAGCTTCCTGGCGTCGAGTTTTCGATTGGCAGCGATGAAGACTTCTGCCAGTTCCAGTTGAAGCCCTGAATCTTCAGGTTTCAGTTCCAATGCGGTTTCGTATTCGGCAATTGCTCGTGGATGGTCTTTCTTTCCTGCCAGCGCGGCCCCGAGCAAACGGTGGACATCGGCGTCAAGGACATCAATGTGCAGCGTCATTCGAGCGTACTTGTAGGCGTCATCAAAGTTGTCGGCGGCCAGCGCCATTTCGGCCAGCGCCTTGCGCGGTGCCGGGTCATCTGCTTCAATGCGAGTTAACGTCATGAGGGCTTCGCGGCGCCGCTCAGTGTCCCCCGCCAGTTTTGCCGCAGCCGCCGTTCCCTTCCACCAGTCACTGTTGTACGGAAAGTGCTTCTTCCCAATTTCGCAAAGTTCCAGGGCTTCGTCCGAATCTTTCAATTTCAATTGGATTCGCAGCAACAACTCCAGAACCCGGCGATGGGGGTGTTCCTTGTCCAAGGCAGGCTCGAGCACTTCCAGCGCTTCGTCGAATTTCTCTTCACGGACCAACATTGCCGCAGAGACATACGCTGCCAGCGGGTGCTTCGGGTGCATCTCCAAAACTGCGTCGACGATCTTTCTCGCCTCGTCCCTCTTTTTGATCACCATCAACAGTTGAGCGTACTCCGCTGCCGCCTGTGGATCGTCCTTATTCTTTTCGTAATTCCTTTCGATCTGATTGGGCTTTTTCTCGGTCTCATCATCGGTCTTGCGAATGTCGGCAACGACTTTGTCAAGGTACGCTCGATAGCCCTTTTCAAAGTCTGCCTTGTCGACACCGAAGACCTCGGGAACAGCCTGGTCCGTAGTGCGATTGCGTCGATAGGCATCCAGCAGTTTGGACAGCGAGGCCTCACCAAATCGCTCCACCATGTATTCTGCGTAGAGGACACTCTGGCAATAGGCAAAGTTCCAGTTGGCCTGATTCCCTGCCCGGATGAATCCCATGCTGAGATTATCGAGGTTCTTAATCTCTCCTTTTGGAACGCGGTCCAGCAGCAGGCCGTTCCATTCGACTGGCCGCGGATAACCTTCACTGCGGACAGCCAGCGCTTCGGTGTACCAGTGGGGGATATTGAAGTTCGTCTGCTGCAGGGTCAGGACATGCACGAACTCGTGCTTCATGACACGAGCCCAGTTGACCGGTTCTTCCATGCTGGTTGGACTTGTCATCGCGATGATGACGCCCGTCGACGCTCCGATGGTCTGCACCCAAGGCAGCCCCACCATCCGTGCACTGAACCACTGATGTGCGGATAGCCCCTTGGCCGGACTGTAGAGTTCGATCTGCGTCCGCTGGTCGGGCTCGAATCCGAACAGTTTTGTCAGTTCGGGATAGACTTCCTCCATGTATTCCGCCATGTAATGAGCCAGCAGTTTATCGATTTTGCTGTCGGCTCGAATGACGAAGTGATCGGTCGTAACCGTGCTGTAATCGTCCAGGACTTTCAGCACCTTACGCATATTGCTGACGCGAACATGATAGGGGTCAGCCTTGAAGGCTTCGTCAAGAAGCTTCCTGGCGTCCTCCATTCGCCCGGTCTGCATGTAAAGCGTCCCGAGTGCCGTTTTTGAATCCGACAACTGGGGCATCAGCAGGATCGCCTGTTTGAACAGGGGCTCCGCAGTGGAATGCTGCCGGAAGCGGTCGAGTTGCTCGCCGAGTGTCGCCAGAAAATAGCCGGGGCGTGGATTGCGTCCTGCGACGTCGATGACAATGCGTTCAAATCGTGTTGGTGACACCAGTTTGAGATCGGCAATGTGGTCGAGATGGTTCACCAGTAGCTTGAGCCTGTCAGGTTCCGGCCAACCATCCTGCATCAAGCGTAGCGTGGCCATTAACGCGAGGGTCTCCTGGTCGATCGGATTGACTGACAGAGCATCGGTCAACAGTTTCTCGGCCGCGTCCAGTTCTCGAAAATAGAGCTTCGCTTCTGCCAGAATGCGCAATGCGGCTGGCAATTTGGGAGAAACATCCAGTGCGGCGATGGCACGTGCCTCGGCTTCGCCCCAGTTGTAGTCCTTGATCGCAGACTGGCCCAGCACGACGAGGGCTTCCGTCGCACGCGGGTTGATGGCAAGCGCCGCTTTCAGTTCGGGGGTTCCCTGTGCCTTGTTGTATTTCTCCAGCAGCAATTGCCCCGCCAGTTGATGAGCCCGCCAGGACTGCTTGTCTGCTTTCAACGCATCGGGACAGAGCGTGTTCACGCAGAAATCAAAAATCTGAGTCACGCTGTGCCAACGCGCATACTGGGCAGAGCCCTGACAGACCAGCAGCAACGATTCCGCGTCGGTCGGCTGGCGGCGGTTGTAGTAACGGACGAACCAGCGATATGCTTCGTCCGCCTGTTTGATCTCCCCCTGCTCTGCAAGGATGTGTGCCTGTATCAGGTGAGCGAGTAGCTGATCTGGATCCAGCTTGAGCGCTGCTTTAACTTCGGTATCAGCCTCTCTAATACGACCGCGATCAAAATGAAGTCGAGACAGTTCCGCATGCAGTGGCGCGGATTGGGGATGCTCTTTCAAAGCGGACTGCAATGTTGTCTCAAGCGATTCCCGCTGTCCCGACTCTGACAGTGCCGTGCAACGCGTCAGGATCAATTCGACGGGATCAAGACCATTGTCTTTGACTTTATCGATCTCATCGAGTCCCTCGATCGCTTCGTCATAACGACCATGCCGCAGATGCTCACGAACAGCGGCCAGTGTTTCTGTCGGTTCTGCCGCAGCGCTGGTATCAATCGAGGTCCAGATCATCCCCAGGCAGATAACTGCAGTAACAATTGGGAATGGCTTCATTGGGTGTTCCAGAAAGAGAGGGAATCCGTCATACTTGACGCTACCCCATGCCAGTCGGCAACGCAACAATGGTCCGACGGGGTTGTTGCTCCTGGGCGGGTTGCATCAGCAGCGGCCTGTCCTGCGGTGCGCAGGTTGCCGCTGACGCAAACGGTCGTTATCGTGGCGTCGAAAGTTCGGGATAATGTTGTGGACAGGTTAGCGTAATTCTCTGACGGCAAAAGCCTTGCGAAGCGGGCTTGCCTGACGGGTTGAATTTAAACAGTGTCAGTCCGACGAAAAGGTCGGCCAGCAGGAGGTTTGCGGAAAATGGGTTTGATGGATGGAAAGCGCGGTCTGGTTCTGGGTGTCGTGAATGACTATTCGATCGCCTGGGGGATCAGCGAACAGCTCTTCAAGGAAGGGGCTCAACTCGGATTTACTCACTTGCCTGACAAGGATCCGTCGAATCCAAAGATGGCTCGTCGCGTTCGGAAATGCGTCGAACAGTTCGATCCGAAGCTGTTTCTGCCGTGTGACGTTCAGGTTGACGCCGATCTGGACAATGCGTTCACCGCTGCCAAAGAGACGTTCGGGGAACTCGACTTCGTTGTTCACTCGATCGCGTATGCACCGATCGACGATTTGAAGGGGCCCGTTTACGCCTGCAGCCGCGAAGGCTTCAAGATATCGATGGACATCAGCGTTTACAGCCTGATGGCTGTCTGTAAGCGTGCCAAGGACGCGATGCCCAACGGCGGCAGCATCCTGACCCTGACCTATCTGGGAGGCGAACGCGTCATCCCAGGCTATAACGTCATGGGCCTGTGTAAAGCGGCATTGGAATCGTCTGTCGGCTATCTGGCCCACGAGTTTGGTCAAAGCAAGATCCGCGTAAATGGATTGAGTGCCGGGCCGATCAAGACCTTGTCAGGTTCGGCCGTCAAGGACTTCGATAAGATGCTCGAAATGTACGATGCCCTGTCACCGCTGCGACGTAACGTCAGCTTGGAAGAAGTCGGCAAGAGTGCCGTTTACCTGCTGAGCGACATGTCGACGGGAGTGACCGGGGAAACGCTGCACGTTGACAGCGGCTACCATGTCATGGGTGCCCCACCCGCAGACGCGAAACTTGGTAACAGCTAATTTCGAAATGAGAAGATTCGGCCATGTCGTGTGTGACATGGCCGAATTTTTTTGTTGGGTGCGATCTCATCGGGATCATAAAGAAACCGGACGCTAGCGCGTTCCGGCTGATGGGTTCGTTGAAGTAATTGGTGCACAGCAAAAGGGCAGCCTTCCCCTATCGTCACGTTGAGGGTGAACTATGACCTCATCAGTTGTCAAACGAATTGGAATCGCGATCGTCGAGTATTCCGAACGGTATCTCGTCGGCACTCGCGGTCCTGACAGTCCGCTGGCTGGATACGCGGAGTTTCCTGGCGGGAAATGTCTGGTGGACGAAGAGCCTGCCACATGTGCGATGCGTGAATGTTTCGAGGAAACCGGGCTTACAATCACTGTTGAGCGATTGATGCTGCGGCGTGATTTCACGTACCCTCACGCCAGCGTCGATCTTCATTTCTTCCTGTGTCATCCCGCTGATCCGTTCCAGATTGAAACAGAGCAAAACGGGTTTCGATGGGTACCCGTTACGGAATTGCCATCGCTGAAGTTTCCGGAAGCAAACGAACCTGTTGTGCATCTGCTGAAGCAGATGCCGTTCCGTCACTGGTCACGTGATCAAATCTATCTCGTTCCAAATCCAATTGAGATTGCAGCGCAGATCTATTCCCGCGTCTGCAGGACTGACTTTACGGAACCCGGGTTTTGCGTTGTGAATCTTGGATCATCATTAAGCTCTGTCGAGTTTCGACATTTGATGGTCAATCTTACGAGGGAAATGGCAATTCTTCACGAGCGACAAACTGGGAAGACTCTCATTTACATCTCAGCAGGAAGATTCGATCAACAGACGACGACTCGCCCTCATCTGGACGGTGGTCCAGAAGAATCACTCTTGATGCTCGGATACGAACCGACCCGTGTTCAATCGGAAGTGGAAATCTCAGACTACACTCAATGCTCACAGCAAATGGGGATTTCGCCCAAAGAATTCATGGCGCAACACAACCCGATGTTTCATGCGGGATTTGAATTTCTGCGCCCTTATGCATACCGTCTGAATGAGTTTCACGTGTCGGCCTATCAGATCGTGGTCATCAATAACAGTTCCGCTCCAATCGATGGTCATTCCTGGCTGGGAGTACTTCACACGGCGACGATTTTGACGCCGGACGAATCACAACGTCGCGTTATCAATTCGACGATGATCGCGCCAGCACTTCCTGGAACTCCGGATGTAGTTCCAGCGCAGGAACTGCAAGAGTTCATTCAAACTTCGCTCGTTCTTCGTAAGGGCTACGACAAACCGCACCTTGAAGATGACTTGAAATGAATTCACCCATGTGAATCGGGTTGTGCTCGATGTCAGACACTGTTGGTGCGACGTACTCTCGACCGGCCGAGCCGGTACCTGATCGTCTATCGCGAACCGTAGTAAAACAGCATCATTCCCAGCGCGATTTGATGAAAGATCGGGGGCAATCCAAATGGCAGGTCGAGGAATTCCGGGATCGCGGCCAGTACCAGTACGATTAAAACCGTCATGGCTTTGATATCGCCCCAAGTTCCCGATGGAGGATTCGATCGATACCGATTGAACCAGCCACCGACAGTTCGTGCCACGGAACCCAGCAGATACGCAAACACAATTCCGATCAACGAAACCGCTGGAATATTGGTATGGAGTTGCTCCGTCTGATAGAGGTAGGCCCCCATTCCCGCAAAGGCCAGAACGATCAGCGTACGAATGGAATTTTTCGGCAGAAACAATGGATGGCGTTCACGCTCGATCACTCCATCCTGCTCCAGGCGGGCAATCACGTCAGGGGGAAGCGACACAAATCGTCGTGAAGTGAAGTAATGAGCCAGCGCGATCAGTAACGTCTGAATCCACAGCGAATCGAGTGGCAGATTACGGCAGAGCCGAGTCACGACCACAGCCATCACGATCAAGGTCAGCAACGCCCGAACACTGCCGATCGGCAGTCCCAGTGGAGGCCACAGTTTGGGTGATCCTTCAAATTCGCTACTCATGGTTCCTCTTTCCTTCCATTCACACTTCACATTTTTGTTTCTGTGATTGTGAACGTGTCGTGGCCAGCATCGGATCACGAATTATCAACTTGATCCACTACCTTGTAATCGTTCTCGCCACGAAGCGTATCGGAAACAGCAACGTTTCTGCTACCGACATCGCAAATCGCAGATCTGCGGAGTTTCGTAGTTCCATGCAGTTCATCGCCATCCATGGGCGCTTCCTCAAGCCAGAATATCCCGCACGACGTGTCCGTGGACGTCCGTTAAACGAAAATCTCGGCCCGCATGACGGTAAGTCAGCTTCGTATGGTCGAAGCCCAGCAGATGCAGGATCGTGGCATGCAGGTCATGCACATGGACCAGGTTCTCAACGGCTCGGTATCCAAACTCGTCGGTTGCTCCGTAGGCCATTCCCCCTTTGACGCCACCTCCTGCCAACCAGACGGTAAATCCCCAGTGATTGTGGTCGCGGCCTCCCCCTGGTTTGCCGTTCACCAGTTCAACCGCTGGCGTTCGTCCGAATTCCCCCCCGCAGATTACGAGTGTTTCTTCAAACAGTCCCCGCTGCTTGAGGTCTGTCAGCAGTGCCGCAATCGGGCCATCACATTCACCTGCCAGTCTCTTATGTTCTTCGGCAATGTTGTTGTGGCTGTCCCACGGTTGGACGTCTCCATGAAACAATTGAACAACCCGGACACCTCGTTCAATCAAACGTCGGGCCAGCAGAAGTTGTCGACCATGCAGCCCGCTTCCATACGCATCATGAATGTGCTTTGGTTCCTGACTGATATCAAATGCATCGGTCGCCTCGATCTGCATCCGGTACGCAAGTTCAAACGCCTGAATACGAGCCTCAAGTTCTGGCTCTTCAGTTCGCGTTCGTTGATGCAGGCGATTCTGTCGCTGAAGCAGATCGAGTTGTCGTCGCTGGTCACCGCGCGAGACAACGCCGTTGCGAATGTTTTCGATCAGTTCTTCGACCTTCGTCTTTCGAGTATCCAGATGCGTCCCCTGGAAAATGCCTGGCAGAAATGAGGATCGCCAGTTTGAAACATCTGCCACTGGCAGGCCGGGACACATCGCGATGTAGCCGGGAAGATTGGCATTTTCGGTACCGAGACCATACGTTACCCACGAACCCAGACTTGGGCGCGACAGGCGCTCATCGCCGCAATTCATCAGCCGCATCGACTGTTCATGATTGGGCGTGTTGGCATGCATGGAGCGGATAAAACAAATGTCGTCAACGTGCTGAGCGGTCTTGGAAAAGATCTCGCTGACCGGCAGGCCGCTTTCACCGTATTGACGAAACGAAAACGGGGATGCCAATGCAGCACCGGTGGCTCGTTCCGTCGTCAGTTTATTGTCCGATGGCAAGGGCTGCCCATTATACTTTGCCAGCAACGGTTTCGGATCAAACGTGTCGACCTGAGACGGGCCGCCATTCAAGTAGATGTGGATGATGTGCTTCACACGCGCGGGAAATTGCGGTGACCGCGCGCTGAGTGGCGATTCTTCCGCCGGGGCGGCCACTAAGCGATTTTCATCGCCAAGCAGGCCGTACAATCCCAGCATCCCCATCCCGGTTCCCATCTGCGTCAGCATCTGACGCCGGGAAGCCGGGCCGAGCGAGAAGTCGCACGAATCATGATTCTGGTTACTTCTGGACATGCGTATTCTCTTTAGTCGACATACATCAATTCATTGGAACAAAGCAGAACCTGAGCCAACTGCTCCCATCGCGACAGCGTCGAGGTTGCATCCTGCAGTGCCGCCAGGAACTCTGTGCACGATGCGATCTCTTCAAGTGTCGGTTCACGCGTGAAGACAATCCTGTACAACTGGATAATTCTCTCGGGAATCCCCGCCATGGCTGAGACATCGCTACGGAGAATCAATCCCTTGGCCTGTTCGATCACAAATGGAGAATTCAGGGCGAACAAGGCTTGTTGCGGAACCATTGTTCGTGGTCGTCGCTCCACAGACTGATCGGGCGATGCGAAATCGAAGGCGCGAAACATCCCTGGCAGGCTTTGTCGGTCCACAAGTCCGTACACAGTACGGCACCGACTGAGTGGATCGGTAATATCGATCGGTCGCCCTCCATCGCGATGCTCCAATCGCCCGGAGATTGCCAGCAAGGAATCTCGCATTGCTTCAAAGCTGAGGCGCCTTGATCGAGGCGCCAGAGCCACATCCAGATTGCGACTTTCGCGATCCGTTGTCGATTGCTGCCAGGTTGCCGAGAGCAGAATCATGCGATGCAGGCTCTTCAGCGACCATCCTCGTTTGATGAACTCGGTTGCCAGGTGATCAAGAAGCTCGGCGTGAACCGGGGGTGTACTTCGCTTTCCAAAATCACTCGGCGTCGAAACGAGCGGCTCGCCAAAGTGGTGCATCCAGACGCGATTGACCATCACCCGTGCTGTCAGCGGGTTTTGCGAATTGCCGATGGCCCGGGCCAGTTCCAGTCGCCCACTGCCGGGTCCAAAAGGCTTTCGATCGGGACCGGACAAAATTTGCAGGAACTGCCGATCGACATGATTCCCGAGTTGTGTCGGGTTCCCCCGGACGAAAATCCGTGGATCGAATGGCGATTCCGCGTCGTTCAAGACCATGGCTCGCGGCGTGGCATGCACCGATTTCACGGCCATCCGATCCAACTCTTGCAGCTTGCCGCCGTATTGATCGGTCTGCTGACGCGACATGTACCGCCGTGTCTGGCTCTTCGGGAAATAGAGGGGACTGTCCCGTCCTACGACGAGTTCTAGCAGCTGTTTTCGTGCTGCGGCGGTCATTGCCTCATCTGCGGAAGGTTCGGCTCCCGAACTGCTCGATTTGGATTCCTCGTAAACTCGTTTCAGCAATTCGCCGTAGACTCGCCCGACATCAGCTCGTGTTGTGAGCGTCGATTTGTTCAATGCTTCTCGGACAAGCGGATTGATGTGCCCCGCTTGGGTACCAGGAGGCAATTCTTCCCATTGCTGTTTGGCACGAGCAACGTGTTCAGGTACCAGTGCTGAAACCTTGACGTCACCCGCGAGCAAGAGATGCCACGGAAGGAACACCGGATCCTTGTCGAGACTTGTTTGTTCCAGCAACCGTCGCCAGCGGGCAACAACGGGCGGTCGCAGGTCTTCGGGGGCAAGTGACAGAAAGAAGATCGCTGTTTCCAGCGGATCGGGCTTAGTAGTGGCAACATGTATCAGATAATCACCGATGCGTGTGCGAGCCGTTTCCGTCAATTCTGTGAACTGCTGATCGCGAAAGTTACGGACGTCATCCCGTTTGGCTACATATTGTTTTTCAAATTCGATGGCATCGTTGGTCACTGCGGTCCCCGCCGCTGGAAGGTCAAGCGGAACTTCACTGCTGGCAAACACTCCGTACAGCGAATAGTAGTCGGCGGTCGAAACGGGATCGTATTTATGATCGTGGCAGCGGGCACACGACACCGTCAGCCCCAAAAAGCCACGTGACACGGTATCGATCTGATCATCAATGATGTCATGAATGTTGTTGTCGAACATTCGGCCGAGCGTCAGGTATCCCATGGCAGCCAGTCGTCACGGCTCAACTTTCGGTTCAATCAGGTCAGCGGCCAGTTGTTCGTGAATGAACTTGTCAAACGGAGTGTCCTCGTTCAGTGCCCGGATGACATAGTCACGATACGTATAAGCATATGGCCGAATGCGATCGTCTCCGTACATCAGCACACCATCCTTGGTGTCTGCGTAACGAGCGACATCGAGCCAATGTCGGCCCCATCGTTCGCCGTATCGTGGTGATTGCAACAAAAAATCGACCACCTTGATGAAGGCTTCGTCGGTTGGCAGCGGATCCTGCACAAATGCCTGAGTTTCGTCCCATGTGGGAGGAATCCCAATCATGTCGATGTAGGCACGGCGAATCAGCGTCCGGCGATCTGCAGCCGGGGCGGGCTTCAGACCTTCCTTCTCAAACTTTGCCAGCACAAAACCGTCGATGGAATTTCGTCTCCAATGACCGAGTGTTGTCGAAGGAATCGGTGGATTCGCAATTGGTTGAAACGACCAGTGCTGGCGATCAGCGTCGGTAATTGCAAACTCTGGACGTGGCTTGCCAAGTTTTCCAGTTGTCTCCGGCCACGGTGCTCCAAGTTCGACCCATTTTGTCAGCGACGCAATTTCAGAATCATTTAACTTCACTTCAGGGGGCATCTTCAGTTTTCCGCGTTGCTCAATCGCCTGAATCAGCAGGCTTTCAGCGGGTTTCTTTTCCAGCGCAGCCGGTCCAGACTGGCCCCCCTTGAAGAGTGATGTCCGCGTTGTCAGACGCAGTCCACCTTCGGGAGACTCGTCACCGTGGCATTCCAGGCATTTCGCCACGAGGACGGGTCGCACATGACGCTCAAAAAAATCGCCCCCCTCATCCGCAAGCAGGCCTTGCGAACTCAGTCCGACAACGATCAACATCACGCGCAGCATCGCGGTATCCATCATGGCTCGTTATTCCAGCTAAGCATGTCCGTCACCAGTTCTGTGCGACGCTGATCATCATAGCGAACGAGCCAGCTGTTCGCCGCCCGGCCGGCCTCACGAACACGCAATCGAGCCGTTTCTCAGGTTCAGGAACAGTACCTGACAAACGGCGATTGAGCCCAATCTCATTGGGAGTCAACCGTCACTTCAACCAAGGGCATTGTTCGGCGCGGATCTCCTGCCCCCTGTTCGGCGCGGGTCTCCCGACCCCGCCGAAACCGACGACCGAAGGTCTCCTCTTCGAATCACGCAAGACATTGGCAGAGCGATGTGGGACAGAACGATGAAGAATCACGGTGAGATTTCAGCGGTCAGCTATGAGCGATCAGCAAGACGGAAGAAAATGGATTGATCGCGTAGCGGTCTCATCCTGAAGAGGGGCTCACGCAGAGACGCAAAGTAGAAAATGAAGGGGAATGGCGATTGTGGAATTCTTGAAAACTTTGCGTCTTGGCGTCTTGAGCGTAGCGGGCGTGAAGTCGTCTTCTCTTTCGCTCGAATAAGTTATCGCACGATCGACGCGGGTCTCCCGACGTCTTTGTTCGGCGCGGGTCTCCTGACCCCGCCGAAACCGACGACCGAAGGTCTCCTCTTTTCTTTTCGTTACCCAACGACTTGGCAGTCGTACATACGATCAATATCAGGCGTCCAATTGCGAACGGCAATCTTCACGCAGGAGCGTGAAGGCAACTTTCGGAAGCCACTACACCAATTTCGCCAAATCCCGCCGGTTTCATTTTGAGTCAACCGTCGCTTCAACCACAGGCTGCCAGAGGGGCCAGATTGCACCTCGCCCCGCAGGAACATTGGTGATCTGCTGTTCGAATCCGTCAGACATGCGTCTGGCAAAGACCTGCCGGACACCGTTTCGCTTTGAGCCATACAACAGCCAAGTACCGTCTGAAGAGGGTTGGGGATGGTAATGAGTCGTTCCCGCCGTCGATCTGGTCAGTTGTTCCGGCGGTCCATCGATCGGAACGCGGAACAGTTCCACGGCTGACGCGACCTGAGCCGTGTAGTAGACGGACTTTCCATCGGATGACCAGACGGGAATGTCGCTGCTTCCTCCATGAAAATCGAAGACATCGAGGAATTCCATGACACCGCGGTACCCGTTTCGATCTGCCAGCTTTCTCAGGCCCGTCCCGTCGGCACGAACAATGTGCGGGTGGCAGTTGTAATGCTCACCACTCACAAACAGCAACCACTGACCGTCGGGTGACCATCGTGGCGCGAAGTCGAACGGATGCCCCGTCTTGATGTGCCGCTTGCCGGTTCCGTCGGCGTTAGCGATGTAGATCTGATAGTTCTCGTGGTAACTGATCAGCTTCCCGTCGGGCGAGGCACTGTATCCATAAGCAAACCCCGCATCCTTCCCGGAAAGATCCTGCTTGTTCCGACCATCCAGATCCATCACAAACGGTTTCGAGATGCCGCTAATCAGCGCGGTGAAACCGAGTCGCTTTTGATCCGGCATGAAGAATAGACCACTGTTGTAATGACTGATCCGGTCAACCGCAGTCAGATTCGTGGCAGTTCCCGTTGAGAGATTGACCAGACAGGAGTCAACGAGCCATTTCCCCGGCGTGAATCGGAATGTCTTGTGCTCTTCTTCCCACTGAGCGTTCTCAGGATCCTGGCAGCCGCGAACAATAATGGCCAGCGTCCCATCTGGGGACCAACCCGCAAACTGCGTCCAGGCGTCTGCTTCGTTGGCGAGTTCCTGCCCGATGCTCCGTCGATCTGTTCCATCCCGGCGAATGACCATGGCCCGCATGGTCCGTACATTCCCATGCCGACCGCCTGGAAGATTTGTCTGAAGCTCGGTGTAACCGATCAACGGTGCGATTCCGAGTTCATCGGCATTGGACTGTCCGATGCAGAACAGTACCACACAGATCAGGTAGCACCCGCAGCAGAGACAACTCATCGAGCGTTTGCTCCTTTCGACTTCAAACAGGCGTCACCCATCAGCAACTGCCGCTGACCGATCCCAACTGAACGACAGTCGCGGTCGAATCAAAGGGGGGCAGTCGAGGGGGCAGGACTCTTTGTTTTCGATTATACTGAGCCAGTCTCTGATTTTCTTCGAGGATCGAAGCAAAGGGATCAGGACTCCTTGTTCTCGATAAGTCGCGCCGTTTCCAGCATCAAAGAGTCCTGACCCCTTTGACTCCTTCCCAGTGTACTCGTCAATAATGGACCTGTCCCCTTTTCTTGCCAATTGGGATTCGTGTCCAGTGACGCTACGAACAGTCTTTTTGTCGTAGATGATGGATGTCATCAGTCCGTTGACCGGTACCTTTGAACTCCATTCCTCGTGGACTACATTCGTAGCAACAGAATCAAAGTCGGCTTCGTCTCCCGCGTCGTCTGCAGTTGTGCCGTTCGGTGACTGTGTCGTGTCATCTTCCACGTCGTCAATGCGATTGGAGGTCGTGGTTGTCGTGTCCTGGATGGTGACATCATTTCCACTGGCGTCAGTCCCAGCCATTGTCATCGTCACTTTTGTTGTGTCGTGCGATTCCACATGTTCGAGCAGATCGTCTTCCGCCGTTGTTATTGGCCTGAAACGTGAACAGATCAGCCATCGTCGCCTGGGGCGTTCCGTCAACGGCAAGAACGCCGCCTATCGCGGCTGAACCCACTACCGAAGAATTCGGCGGTGAACAAGAGCTTGGCGAAGGGCCGATGCCCGATGAGGTTTAATGCTGAGATGTAGCCTTCATTGCTTTCCATTCCTTGAGCCACATCTCTTCACCCATTGCATTTGCCAAAT
>JBAWWJ010000171.1:0-17993 GCA_037146815.1 Planctomycetota bacterium | reverse complement strand
TCCTGGCAGCGTCCTCGTACCGTTCTTCCTCGACAGCCGTCCGCAACTCACTGCGGAGTTTGATCAGGCGGAACTGCTGCTGACTGGAATCAGGGGCACGCTTGGGGATTTTGCCGCAGTGTTCTGTCTCGCCATGGATATTTTCCAGAAGCGGCAATAATTCGTCCTCGAAAGCGATGTAATCGTGAGGACACCCGAGTCGCCCCTGAGCTCGAAATTCCTTGAATGTGATTCCGCAACTGGGACAGGCGCGCTGATCCAGTTCGTCCAGATCATCGCCAGCTTCGCTTTCGGCACCCGGCGGCATCTCTTCGATCGCTTCTGTGGGGGCCTGGCTGAGATACTGCTTTGCACAGGATTCGCACAGATGCAATGCCTGAACTTCACCGTGGCGAAGTTCGGTAATGTGCAAGACGGCGGGTTTGGAACAGCGACCGCACTTTTTCATGACGACTATGCCATCCGGTTCAGCGAGACCGGTTCAATTTCGGGGAAGAGACCCTAACCGTTCTGTCGCTGGAAGTATTTGCGGCATCTAGGTCTCAGCTAACTCATCGGCCGAATTCTAGCCCGCCATAGGGGGGTGTCAAGACTGTGCCGCGATTCATTGGGAGTCGTCGGCGTTCAAACTGCGGTGAGTCAGTCTGGATGGCCGGGACTGGAGTGATCGGGTACCCACGTTTTTGTCGAAAGAACCAAAGAAGAAAGCACGCAAGGGCGTGACCGCACAGGCGAAGTTCGTTGCTTGCAGTACGATCAAAGAAGTCACAATTGTTTCTTCAATGTTGCGTGCCTTCAATGTCTACCGTATTCAACTCTCTTTTGATCCATGACCCTCGCCATTCGAACACGAAAGTCACTGAGGGCACGGCCGAATTTCGAAAAACCTCTTTACCAGTTCCGGTGATGGTGGACGGGACAACAGGCTCACTCCCACGCCACCTACGACGGATGCGAGTAATCCCCAGATGATCGGATCAACGCCCAGGATGTAATACGGGCGAAACAGTCCCGAAGCACCAATCTTGGGGTCAGGGCCCAGGATCGCCAGAATTTGTTTTGCCAGGTCCAGGCCGGAATTGGCCGTGGCCCAGTTCTGAGCCCAACCGCACGAATAGATTCCGAAGTAGACCAGGAATCCTCCCAGCATCCCCGCCAGCGCGCCCGTTGCCGTGGCTCGTCTCCAGTAGCAGGCCATCATTACCGGAGCAATAAACGTTGCGGCCCCCGCCGACCCACTCAGCACGACTAGTGCCTGCAGATACTCAGGAGGATTCAGATTGGCAAGAACACCGATGACCCCGACGGCGACCATCGAGATCGTTGTTGCTCGACGCAATTGAGCTTCGGTCGCGTTCCGATTGATGAATTTCGCATAGATGTCTTCCACCAGTCCCGATGCGATCACCAGCACAAAGCAACTGACAGACGCCATGATCGCACCAAAGGGAGCAGCCATGATCAAGCCGCTGACGAACGGTCCCGTCTGCATCGGGAAGTCTTTCGTTACCAGCAGTGCCATTCGAGGAATGACTTCGTCGGATTGCTTGCCCAGCGGTTCCAGCAACGAACGGGCCGCAATACAGGTCATGATCAATGGGATATAAATCAGGCAGTTGTAGCAACTGAGCAACACGATCGATTTTCGCATCACTTCCGTATTCTGTGCTGCCATCACGCGGACCATGCTGGCAGGTGATGCGAAACCGGCGAAGACCCAGACGAAGAACATTGAAAGAGCCAGTCCCGGTGTCAGGAATTCTCGCCCGGCCGTGCTGTATCCGGGCCCGAATGCGATGTCAGTTGACGTTGCGGTGATCGCCGCCTTGGAGGCCTGTTCCATCCCGCCTGCCATCGGCACTGCCAGACAAACGAGCAACATCACTCCAATGACCATCATCACGCTCTGGAACAGGTCAGTCCAGACGGACGCCATGAAACCGCCGATCAAGGTGTATCCGACGACGGTGATCGAGAAGATCGCCAGGCCTATGTAATACTTCGGATCGAGCGGGAACCATGTCTTCAGAAACGACTTCGTGGCAGTTCCTTCGGCCTTCGATGCCCCGTCTTTAGCAGGTGCCGCATCGTAATCTTCAGAAAGAGCCATGATGCCACTGCCCGGCCAGGCATGCTTCATGATTGTTGCCCCCGCTTTGAACTGAGCAAACATCGTAAACGACAGGAAAAACATGATCATCAGCGACGCCAGCAGGCCCACGCGAGAATCACCAAATCGTTCGCGTAGCAGGTCGGGCACCGTGACTGCATTTGTCTGGCGACTGAGTTGTGCCAGACGTTTTCCGACGATGGCAAATCCCGTTAAGGGAACGACCATATAGCTGCCAATCCAGACGGCGACAATCCATCCAAAGCTGTAAACCAGCGAGGGGAAGCCCATGAACGTCCCACCACTCTGAACGGTCGCTGTCAGAGCCAGGGTCCATGCCCCCAATCCACGATTCCCCAGGAAGAAGCCCTGCATGAAGTCCTGTTTCTCCATCGCCTTCTGAGCCATGGCACCCAGCCAGACCGAGGCGGCGATAAAGATCAGCAGGGCCGCCAGAACGCTGTAACCCGGAGATGGAATTTCCGCCACGGCAATTAGCATGAAGAAACCTCGAACGAATTCAGGGACTTGTCCAGGAAACACTTCACATTTCAACACGACTGTGCCGCCGCATCACGGCAGATGGATCAACTGTCCAGGTCTTCATCCTTCATGAAACAGAAGGCGAAGACCGTTGAGATCACCGTTGAAGCCCCCCAGGGAACGACGATCCCCCAGAAGATCCAGTCGGGGAATCCCAGGATAAAGGTCAACGTCTGCGGATCACGGTTGTAACCGTATGCGCAGCAGTAACTGACGGAATAGGTCGTGACGAGCAGCCAGATCAACAGCGCGCCGACAGCTTCGCGCCGCGCCGACTTCAGCAGCGGAAGTTCGTTGGAATCGGACATGAAGTACCTCACTGGGAAAGAGCGGAGGCGGGCGGGAACGTGGTGTAGCAGCGGGTTTGCAGGTAATTCTTTTGCGTGGCAATGTTTGCCAGAACATTTGGTGGCAGGAGTTGTTCAGTCACGGTGAGAGCGTTCACAGCACTGGTCTAGCCCGCTGTGGTCTCACCTGCAGTGACGCAACTCAGTCATCAGACTCCAGGCTTTTTGAGGACATCAGTTTCCAGAAACAGTAAATCGTGCAACCAATGATCAGCGTCCAGACACTGAGCATAAAGACCCAGGCGAGTGGTGTCATGGTGAGATATTCCTTCCTTCGGCTTCGCGTTTACGCCAGGCAATCGAAACGAGTATTGCAAATCCGGCAAACGCCGCTAGCATCGCTCCGCGATCGACCGTCCGCACCAGCTTCAAATTTTGATTGAAGGCGATTTCTTTGGGGGTTGCCCCTTCCTTCAGAGGCAGGTCTTTGTGCAGAAGTTTGCCGATCATCCCGTCGTCGGCCCACTCCCATTTCGGTGCGGCTGTCCCCGAAGTGACTGACGCAACATACTTTTCCCAGCCCGCCTGCGGTTTGAAGATGGACGTGACCAGAATCACGATCAAAAAGGTGGGTGTCACATACTTCATGATCCAATAGAAAACTCGCGGAACTTTCAGATCGGCACCGCGCATCATTTCATTCCATCCGCGATCAACCCCATAGATCCAGGCGAACAAAACGGCTTCACCAACAGCCATCACAACCAGCGAAAATGTCCCTGCCCAATAGTCAAATTCGTCAAAGAAGCTTTGCGAATGAAGCATTGCGACGGGCAACGCCAGTGGCAGTAACATGGCACCGAACGCCAACGCGCTTTTCTCGCGACTGAACTTAAACTCATCCTGCAAGAATGCCATGATCGGTTGGCCCATCGCCAGCGAACTCGTAATGGCGGCGAAGAAGAGCAGGCCGAACCATAAGAAACCGGCCACTGGAGCAAAACTTCCCCAGTAATTGAACAGCTTGGGAAAGACCATGAAGCCCAGTCCAAATCCCGAGCCACCAGCGACCATTTCCTGAACCGCGACAAGGCCCAGATACGCCACCGCGATCGGCAACAGAATCGTTCCTCCCAGGACGACTTCACAAAGCTCATTCGTCCAGGCGCCGGACGCTCCGTTCAACGTGACATCGTCATCTTTGCGAAGGTAAGAGGAATAGCAATGCATCGATCCCATACCGATTGACAACGTGAAGAAAATCTGCCCCGCTGCTGCCAGCCAGACAGCCGGATTTGTCAGGGAATCAAACTTCGGCTCCCAGACGAAATTGAGCCCAACCATTGGGCTTTCGACGGCATGCGAATCTGTCGCGGGCGAAATCATCAGTCCGCGGATTGCCAGGATGGCGGCGAACACGATCAGCAATGGCATGCCGATCTTGGAAACAATTTCGATCCCCTTCGCTAATCCTCGCGAAAGAATGCCGACGTTGATCGCGATACAGACTGCGAAGATGGCCATTCCCCAGGAACTGATTGCCCAGATTTCATTCGGCGTGTCCCCGGTCAGTTTCGCGAAGAAGTCTTTAGGCGCTGTTTCAGCAAACCCATTCATCAAAGAAAAGCCAGCATAGGCCATGCACCAAGATTCGATGTAAAGGTAGTAGGCGGCGATGATTAGATTTGCCCACAGCCCAAAAACACCGAAGTATTTCCAGAACTTGCGACGTCCCATTGAGTCGAAGATG
Source organism: Planctomycetota bacterium (assembly GCA_037146815.1). Taxonomy (GTDB): domain Bacteria; phylum Planctomycetota; class Planctomycetia; order Planctomycetales; family Planctomycetaceae; genus Schlesneria. Next base: position 13,303 of record JBAWWJ010000171.1, on the reverse strand, counting down.
CCGGGGGTCGAGTGATGGCCGTACTGTCCGCCAAACCGACCCATGGTCCATTCGATCCACATCAATGGCAGACCGAGGACAATGAACGCAACAATATAGGGAATCAGAAAGGCGCCGCCGCCATTCTTGGCCGCCTGAGCTGGAAACCGCAGGAAATTTCCCAGACCGACTGCATTTCCGGCCATCGCCAGGACCAGGCCGATCCGCGAAGCCCATTGTTCACGCTTGGGAGACTCGCTCATGCACATCCTCGCTCGAACTGGGGACCACGTGGCCCGTTTCCTGGTGACGACCTGATACCGGGACGACCTGACACCGGGTCAATCCTTGCTCTTGGGGTTCGATCAATCAGCCGGAACGCGCTGGCGTCCGGTTATAACCTGATGGACCTGACCCAAAATCTTAGCCGGACACAGCACTAGACTTCTGCTTCTTCAAAATTCGCCTCGAAGTATTCCTTGGCGACCAGCCATTGATCATCGTGATTCGCCGGGTTGCGTGCGATCATGTCTCCCTCTTTCGGAGATCCATTGTCACGATCAGCTTTGGAAATCGATACCCCTACGTCAAGGATCTCGCCGGGTACAAAATGACGTAATTCGGCAATCTGCTTGCGCCGATACTTTTTGAATTCGGACATCCACAATCCTCCTGCATCAAACGTCGAGATCCTTCACATCGAGCGCATGCTTCTCGATGAATTCTCGTCGCGGTTCCACCGCATCACCCATCAACACGCGGAACATTTCGTCGGCCGCCACAGAATCCTCCATCGTTACCTTGAGCAACGTCCGTTCGGCAGGATTCATCGTGGTGTCCCACAATTCTTCGGCGTCCATTTCACCCAGTCCCTTAAAGCGGGTGACCTTCATTCCTCGTTCGCCCAGATCACGTAACTGCGGCAGCAATTCCCGCAGGCAGGTCATCTTGACTGTGTGATCTTCCTGGACAATCTTGAACGGATAGAACGTCTCACCATCCTTTGCTCCGGGTGGATATAGGTCTGGCAGCAGGATTCCATAACCCTTCAATTCCACGAGTGCGGCGTTGATCGTCCGGATTTCGTGCAAGTCGATAATCTGCAGCAATTCCTCGCGAACCGCTGGGGCTGTTCCGGCGGCGACAGGTTCCGGTGCGACTTGCGGGGTCGGGATCGAACCCGCCATGGTCAGTTCACGGCCCAATCGCTGTTCTTCCTGCTGGACGAATTCTCGCACCTGCTCCTTGTCAAAGAACCAGTGTTCGGCTTTGCCAAGGAAGACGCGGTATTCCGGCAGACGGTCCGCTGCTCCTGCCTTCGAGTGCAGGAATTTTAAAGTCACCCCGCGACGTTCCAGCAGTTCGAACGGTTCGTCCAACCGCTGCATCTGCTTGACGATCTTCTCAAGATGTTCGCCTTCGAGTGCATCGCCGTTCGGGAAAATCACCCGACTACCGTTCAACCCGAGTGTGATCAACTCGGTCACCATCCGCTCATGCGTTTGAACGTATCGCGTCTTGCTCCGCTGCGTCACCTTGTAAAGTGGCGGTTGAGCGATATAGACGCAGCCATGCTCGATCAATGGGCGCATGTGACGGAAGATAAACGTCAGCAGCAGGGTCCGGATGTGGCTGCCGTCGATGTCAGCATCCGTCATCAGGATGATTTTTCCATAACGGCGTTTCGTCACGTCTTCGAACTCGGCCATCGGTGGGATTCCGACCGCCTTAAACAGGTTTGCGATTTCCGCGTTATCCAGGATCTTGACGAGTTGCGCCTTTTCGACGTTCAGGATCTTCCCGCGTAACGGAAGAATCGCCTGCAGGTTCGAATCGCGGCCGGTATCGGCCGAACCACCGGCCGAATCCCCTTCCACGAGGTACAGTTCGGTGGCATCGAGTTCGCGGCTGCGGCAGTCTCGCAGCTTTTCGGGCAGGCCACCCGATGTCAGTGCCCCCTTGCGTCGCACCATTTCCCGCTGCTTGCGGGCAGCTTCACGAGCCTCCGCCGCTAGCGATGCTTTCTGACAGATCCGCTTCGCATTCGCAGGGTGCTCTTCCAGATACTTGGTCAGCACATCGTAGGTAATGCTGGAGACGGCACCTTCGACTTCCACGTTCAACAGCTTGGTCTTGTTTTGCGACTGGAACTGAGGATCCGGAATATTGACGTTGATAACCGCCGTCAATCCTTCGCGGAAGTCGTCGCCTGTCGGCTCGACATCCTTAAACAGGTTTTCTTTTTTGCCGTAATTGTTCAGCGCGCGTGTCATGGCGCTGCGGAAGCCCGACAGATGCGTGCCGCCGTCCGGGTTCGGGATGTTGTTGTTGGTGTAACAACGGACGTTTTCGTTGTACCCGTCGTTGTATTGCAGCGCCAGGTCGACGTGCGTGATATCAACTTGCCCGTCGATCATGATGACTTCGGGGATCAGCGGGGTTTCTGTCCGGTTCAGCCACGTCACAAACTCACGCAGACCCCCTTCGTAACAGAAATCCTCGGTCTGCGCCGTCCGTTCATCTGTCAGACGCAGGCGAACGCCCGGGTTCAGGAAGGCCAGTTCCTGCAACCGCTTTTGCAGGGTGTCGAAAACATACTTGGTGTCTGGGAAAATTTCGGTATCGGGCTTGAAGGTCATCCGGGTCCCGGTTTCCGTCGTTGTCCCAAGTCGTCGCAGTTGACTGGTCACCAGCCCGCGCGAGAACTCCATCTGCCAGACATGCCCTTCGCGGCGGACTTCGACTTCCAGCCACTCGCTGAGCGCATTCACAGCCTTGATACCGACGCCGTGCAGTCCCCCAGTTCCCTTGGAATAGCCCCCCTGGCGGTCGAACTTTCCACCGGCGTGCGTGCTGGTCAGTACCACTTCGAGAGCGGGCTTGTTTCCCTGATCAGGCATCGGACCAACAGGAATTCCGCGTCCTTCGTCGAAGCACGTCACGCTGCCGTCCAGATTGACCTGAACGGTGATCAGTTTGCCGTAGCCACTGAGTGCTTCGTCGATGCTGTTGTCGACAACTTCGTAGACCAGATGGTGCAATCCTCGTGGCCCGGTGTCACCGATGTACATCGCAGGGCGAGTACGAATCCCGTCAATGTTACTGAGTGCTTTGATCTGGTCGGCACCATACTGAGGTCCCGTAGCGGCAGTCGGTTCGGTCAAGGGAACAATCTCCATAGGTCGTCAGAATGGTTGGGTCGATGCCAGGATTTGGCGTCACCTACATTCCATTGAGTCGAAACTTCAAACTCTTAATGTTCAAGTGAGGAGCCAGTTGTCGCAATCGCTTCAACAAGTCGGGCGATTGAAACGTAGCCAGTTCATTCAACAAAGGGGCACTGGAAACAGCGATCGTCAGAATTCCACGTGCAATCTGCAGGGGACGAGCCTGTGCGGCGAGTTCTTCCCCCGCGACACGTTGCCAGGCAGTCCGCAACTCATCATCACTGCGAACCCGCGCAAACCCCCGCAGAGCAATCAACTCTGCAAGTGCGACGGACAGCGGTTGAGGCTCCTGAGACATGGACTGTGGAATTCCAAAAGACCGAACAAATAACTGGGTTTCGTGGCTCAGCCAGACACGATGCTCGCCGCTCAGCGGTCGCGCGACAGCGGCATGATCACGTAGGTATATCCATCATCGGTTGCCAGGACGGCGGGGTCTTCGTGTGAAATCAACTGGAAATGAAACTGCGAACTGTTATCGAGCGCCTTCAGGAAGTCGGCGACGTAGCGAGGATCAAATGTGATCTTCACATCTTCGCCATCGTAAGCGATCGGCACTTCGACTTTGGACTGCCCGATGTCAGCCGCCTGACTGCTGAGCTTCAACAGTCCCTTCGTGAACGTGAAATCGACGCCGCGGCTTTCTTCGTTGGTCACAATCATCGCTTGGCGAATTGCACCGTAGAACGGGGCAACGACCATGTCGATCTTCGCAGAAAAGTTTCCGGGGACCACTTTTCGCCAGTCCGGGAACCGTCCCTGAACCAATTGGCTGGTGATGGTCGTCCCGCCACAGCGAACGGCAATGTCATTTGGATGGATCGCAATATGAACTTCCGCTTCCCCTTCGCCCAGGCTGCGTTCAATCAACGTCATTGCCTTCGAAGGGACTACGGGAGGTGCGGCGGGAGGAGTCGCCCCGCCAACAACGCGGCATGCCCCGGAAACAACGGCCAGTCGGCGACTGTCGGTCGCGGCAAATGTCGCCTTATCGGCCGTGAATTCTATCTGCACCCCACCCAGTGCGTAACGCGTGCTTTCGGTATCGGTGGCGAAAATCGTCCGGCGAATCAATTGTCGCAGCGTCGCAGCGGTTGCCACAAAGTATTCTTCGTCACCAAACGTCGCGACGGGAGGGAAGTCGGCCGGATCTTCGGCCGAGAGACGAAATTCGCTGTATCCGCAACGAATCCAGATTGCATCGCTGGTGATTTCGAGTTTCACAACGTCTTCACTGAGTTCCCTCAGAACCGAGAGAACTCGAGCGGTCGGCAGCAATGCTTCACCCGAGGAATCCGCGACGACATCCGGAACATCACAGCGCAAGCCGATTTCGCTGTCGGTCCCGATGAGCGTCACTTTGCCGCCCGTCGCCATCAATTTGACGTTCTTCAGGATGTCCTTGGTCGTTCGTGAAGGGACAACGCCGGCCACAGTCTGAAAAGCATTGGTGAGCGAAGCGCGCTGGCAGGTGAGCTGCATAGTTGATGAAGGCTTTCCAAATTGAACCATTGAAAAGGATTGGAGCCTCGTCTGGACCCAATCTGACAATGTTGACGTTCTCGATATTCCAAGGCCGGAATTGTACCTTCTCGGCCTGCAAAAGGGCAGCGAACAGGGGCAGGAAATCACGCGTGCGGAGACTTCAAAACTCCGTCCAAATTCACCAGAAACCTCATTCATCTGCCGCCGATTTTCATCGGTCGAAACGAATGGTTTTTTCCGCCCTATCAGAGGTTGGACCAAGCTGGCTAGTCCAGAGGCAGTCATGCCGTATCGGTAACGGGTAAGGCTGGCAATGAGACCGCGTCAAGACGTTGTGAAGAAGCCTGGTTCCATCGGCGCAAGAACCAGTGTCCATGCGGTTTTGGCTTTTCGTAACAAGCTTATGTGTAGATGGTTGTGACGCTTTTATTACGCCGGTGTCTTGAGTTTCGGCTCTTCGCCACGCAACAGGCGTCGGATGTTTGCTCGATGCTGAACGATGATCAAAAGTGGAACCGCAGCACTGAAAATTCCGAGGCTTATGGGGTGCTGCGACCAAGGGGTCAAGTAAAAGGCACCAAATCCGAGGGCAGCGAGGATCGAGCTGAGCGACACGATCCGAAACACCAGAAAGCTTCCAAAAAAGGCCACCGCACCGACGAGCAATCCCCACGGACTCAGCATGGCCACCACCCCCAGTGACGTGGCGACCCCTTTTCCTCCTCGAAAACCCAACCAGCAGGGAAACATGTGGCCCACGATCGTGGCGACACCGGAAATCACCGCCAGGTCCGTCAATTGCTCCGCTGAGCTTGACTCACCACCGATCAGTCGCGGAAGGAGCAAAACGGGCAAAAGTCCCTTCAGTGCATCCAGCAACAGACAAATCAGTCCCCATTTTTTGCCCAGGACACGTCCCGCGTTGGTGGCACCGATATTCCCGCTGCCGTGTTCCCGAATGTCAATTCCCTTCACGAATCGACCAATCATCAAACCGAAAGGGATGGAACCTGCCAGGTAGCTGGCAACAACAATCAACGCGGCAGGGACAATCACGACGGGGATCTCATGGGGAACAAATCATGGCGAGCGATATCAAGCCGCGAATGGAGTCGTTTGTCAATTGAGGGGGCTGTTCGGCGCGGGTCTCCTGACGTCTCCTGACCCCGCCGAAACCGTCGACCGAAGGTCTCGTCTTCATCTGGAACTGTTACCTGCGTTGAACGACACTTGCGTTGTTTGTTTTTGTGGGGTCAAAACGGCGGCAGAATCACAATCTTGATTCTTCATCGTTCTGCCCCCCATCGTTCTGCCAAAAAGTATTGCGCAAAAGAGGAGACCTGGACGGGATCAGGAGACCCGCGTCGAAGTTGCGTTGTTTGTGCGATTCAGCGGATTGATGCTTCGTGATCGACCTGGCGGGACCAGTGTCTGCCGATGACTCGCAGCAGTCCTTCTTCTGCAGCGAACTGGATCTTCAGACCGTTCGGAATCGGCTGGACCTTCACGCTGAAACCATCCTTGGAGTCGTTGAACCCGTCACGGGCATCCTGCGGATCTACCACAGGAATGACGGTCGGCCATTTTCCAACACTCATCCTCGCCTGCATGACTGTTCCAGACTTTTCGGTCGCCGGGGCATCTTCGACGGCATCGACAGCCGCCTGCAGTCGCTCCGACAATGTTTCGACTGGACCAGCCGCCAGCCAGACGGTCTGCTTCCCCTGTCCGATCAGAACATTGATGTTGGGAGGGACAATTGATTGCAGCACGTCCGGAATGCGTGTCGGGACCATTTGATGCAGTTCAACATTGCGGTACGTCCCAATGTTCCGCTGAACAGATGTGAAATCTGCCGATTTCTCCATCCGGGTCAGGAGATGCGGCATCGCGAGATTCAGAGCAGTCGCCTCGGGACCACGAATTCCGGCAATCAGGGTCATGTCTGCCCAGTCACTACCGATCATCTGAATGCCCAGATCCAGTCTTCCTCCGCTAACAGCAGCGCCTCCAAGGGCAGTGAGTTCTTTGCCCAGCAGCATGAGCGGCCAATTGATCGCCAGGCCCGCGGAGGCTTCTCGATTGACGAGTGCCGTGAACTCGCTGCTGCGGACCACGAGTCGATTCAACTCGGCCGCCATTGTCGTACCCGGTTCGGCAGTCAGCGTCAGATCCAGTTGAAGCTGGTACGTTCTGCGATCGATCCGGACCCCGATCATCACGGTCTGGACATCTTCAATCAGCCGTTCGAAGCCATCCAGCAACGCTTTTCCCAGAGCCCGGCGTACGGTTGCAGACTCAATCGGTTCCTCGTCCTGCTTTTGAAGCCATGGCTCAAACTGCCGGCGAGCCTCCTGGATCCACGCCTGTTTGGCATCCTGAGGGACCTGACGCTGATCGATCATCAGCACCGCGTCGTACTTGTCACGAAGTTCTCGAGTCAGGCGATCGGGCGCTTCGCGCAGAGCGTGAATCGCGGGGACCTCTTCCCCGAGCAAGGCATACCCTGATCGAACGAGTACATGATACGGTGCCCCCGGGCGTTCAATTTCGAATTGATTCTCTTTGACTTTGTGGTAGCCAACGACTCCGAAGGTGGCAGTCTTCATCAGATCATCGATCTGATGAACCGGAAGAAAAATCGTGGCAGGCGGATCCTGGACATCGTCCCATGACCACATAATTCCCAACGGAGCGGTTCGATTGATTCCACGAAACTCGCTGAAGCCCTTCATGCGATCTTCGAGGGAGTCTGCGAGATCAGGGCGTTCGATCGAGTCATAAACAACATCACATGCCGCCATGAATTTCGCCAGACTCGACATCCACGCCGCGGCCCAGGGGCGTTCTGGAATCTTACGAGGTACGGCAGAAGCGTTTTTTGCTTCCTGTCCGTTTGCCATCAAACCTGTGAAGAATAGCAAAACAAGCGTGAGGCAAGCGGCGGCCAGCCGCATCGAAACTGGTGCGGTGGTTCTCTGAAGCCTGACGTTTCGAGATGTCAATTTCATGGCGTCTCCGTTTACCTATGACAAAACCCCGGTCCAAAAAGAACCGGGGTCTTCGATGTCGTCGAGTTTGATTTCCTCGCTTGTCTGAATCACCTGACGTTGACGCTGTGGCGATTGCAGGCCCTGAGTCCTCGATCCTTATGGGACGCTGACCAGGTTTTTCGTGACGATGGTCGTACCAACGGGCTTGAGCACATCGGTACCATTTCCGCCATCCATGTTCAGTGTCGTGACATTGCAGTAGGTCAGGTTCAATGTGTCGTTTCCATCTCCCAGATTGGCAGTGGTCGCGGTTGATTTGAGTCCGACAACGCTCACCGTATCATTACCGCCAGTGCACGTAATATTGAGAATCACGTCGCCAGCGTAGGGGAATGTCACAGATTGAGTACTGCTGGCAGCATTGCCGATTCGCGTGGCACCGGCCCCTTCGACCGCAATTTGACCAGCTCGCAGTGTGATCGCAAACGAGTTGTCTGCGCCGTCGTCGGTGATCGTTAACGTCTTGGTTCCGGGGACATAGTTCACGGTGATGTAGTAGTTGCCGATGGTGACGGTACTGGTCAAGATGTTGCTCGTGATTGTACCATCGTTGACCTGGAAATCGATTTTACGGGGCGTTTTTGTTGGATTCGTCTGGGTGTTGGAGTAACTGACCGCTCGCAGGGCAGCCTGCATCTGAGCCAACGTGGCACTGTTGTCAGAAGACGAAAGTGTCATCGTGCCAGAGGGGGCATCGTAAACTCCCGTGATATTCCCCATCGACGCTGGGTTGGCTACGAAGGTCAATACGTCTTCGGTTGGGACAACATTGGTGATTTTCACTGTTCCGCCCGGGAGTGTCGTGTTGTCCGGGTCTCCAACTTTGATGTTCGGGTTGATCGGTTTCGGAAGTTCTCTGATTCCATAAAACAGATCGGCACTGATCGTCAGCAAAGGAGCCCCTTTCAGACCTTTCGTGCTGAACGAACCGGTGATCGTGTACTGTCCAAGGCTGCTGTATTTTGTATACCCGGTCGTCAACGGATTGCCGTTTCCGACCCCTTCAATCTTCACGTAGTAGGTCCCCGCAACGACCGCCTGGTTGATCGAGGCAATCACGTCGGTTGGTGGGTTTGCCGGGTTCCCCGCTGCGGTCACCAGAACTCCCTTGGAATCAAGCAGGCTTAACTGAATATCCAGCATCGTATTGGCAGGACCGCCCACAGCATCCAGTTTGATGTTTCCTGAACCACAGTTGATTTTGAAAATGTCTGAATCATTCGTCGTTTCGATGACTCCGCTCGTGTTAACCGTAAAGGATGACGCACCTGCAGTTCCAGCAATCGACTTGGCACCACTCGTGGTACTGCTGTAGTCATCCTGGCGGTATGTCAGAGACACGGCGATCTTCGCAAGATCGTCTTCCTGATTGTCGGCATTCGCGTACTCTCCCTTGCTCCACTGAACGAGCGGCTTGTAATAGCCGACGCCCATATGAGGAGCCCAGCCAACTTTTCCAGTTCCCTGCCCCGTGTAGTAACCCTGATGTGCGGGGTCGGATGCTGGATAAAGGCCATCGTGGCGCAGTCCTACGGTATGCCCCACTTCGTGGATACACGCGTCGGCGTTGGGTTTAGCCTGAGTTCCGACTCCAACTTGCAGGACGAAGCACGGCGTATCAACTCCCGCGCCAACGTCCAGTCCGAAGGAATTGAGGAACGCGACGCCACCTGCCCCCGGTGCAGGACTTGGACTTGAATTGCCGAACAGGACTCGCATCCCCCATTTGAGGTCAGCTCCACCTGTGTTGATCAAATCGCTGACAAGCGGGGTTTCGGTCGTTACGTCCACATCGTATGGCGAATAGCACTCAGACACACGTTGCCAGATCTGGACGATCTCCGCTTGTTCCGATGCCGAAAATGTCGTTGGATCACCGTCGCTGTCATAGGCCGTCGTAGTGATAATTGGTGTCGTAGCATCGTTCCACCAAGTGTTTTGCGTCACGTGACCGTCAAAGTCGAGATAGATTCGCTTTGCCGCATTGGGGCGGCTGTGCAGCTGAAATGTGCTGGCCCCTGCGGGAACAGCAACGATTCGCGGTGCGAACTGTGGTTGAACCTGGCTGAATTTGTTGAAATCGAGGGGCGCTGCAGCACAGGCGTGACGACCATTTATCGTCAGACTCTGACATCCCGAGTTCGCACACATTCCGTCCGTCGTACCCGATGGCGACCGGCAGGGGCTTCCCATAAAGCAGGCGATAGAAGCGACAGAAGCCGCACAAACCCAACGGAGGAACCGACGCGATCCTGCTGTGGGAGAGGCAAACTGGCCAAGAGCCATGGTGAAATCCTTCGTGATGCGCTATCAGAAATGAGCTGAGTCGAAGGGATTCTCACCCCTGCCACCCCAAATTTCAATGAAAATCCACAAAAAGAGGATTTCCTGAGGAGTTATTCAGAGTGTCGACCTGATTTTCACTGAATCTCCAGTCCAATAGAAGTGTTCTGTAATAGGAGTCCATGATCGTGAACACCGATCGATTCGGGCAAAGTCGGGCTGATTCAACGGAGTTACGAGTCAGGGGGAGTTTGAGGGTTGTTAGCAGTTAGCGGTCAGCATTCAGCGATCAGCGGACAGAAGGGAAATATGGCTGACTGCTCTTTGTCCCGGAAAATGTCGTATTCGATCTGACGTCATTCCTGTTGGTCGCTTGAACCAGAAAAACCGATCCAAATCGCCAGAAATCGTTGGCAATCGCCCTTCTCGGGAATTAGGCTACAATCCATACACCCCGAAGATTCCTTCGGGTTTGCCAGATCTTTCCATCGTGAACTGATTGTCACAACAACCGACGCCAGTCCGTAAATGGAATTGCCGAAGATAGAAATTGGACCAGTCGCGCAGACGGCGTAGAATCTTCTGAGAGCCGTCATCGTCGAATGAGTCCCCGAATTCGTTGCCACCCGAGTCTACGAAGAGTGCCCGAAATGGAAAGCAAGAAGTTTCTAAATGCCGAAGAAGTTGCCGCCGAATTCGGGCTGAATGCCGATTCGTTGAAGCAATTTGTCGACTCGGGAGAAGTTCGCGCACTGGCCGATCGTGGAACATGGAAGTATCGCCGCGATGAGCTCGAAGGGCTTGTCAGCACGGGGAAAATTCAACCCCCAACGTCGGACTTCGGCCTCGATGCGCTGTCAGACGGTGGCCGGACCCTGAGTTTTTCCGATCCTGACGATGATGTTTCGTATATCGAACTCGACGAAGAAGCCCTGGCTGAACAAGCCACGATGATTACGAAATCCACTCCTGCTGTTCCGCCAGTTGCTGAAGATCCGGTTGAAGAAGATTGGTTCCTGCCGACCGACGAGGCAGAAATGATCGCCAGCGGCAATCAATCGTCGAGCGATGTCGCGATTTATACGGGTCCGAATCCGTCCGACGACGACGTCCCGTCGATCACCGACGGAAGCGACAGTGATGTCCAGATTGCACCTGAGTACAACTCGCCGCGTCCCGAAGATTCCGGGATTCTGCTCGATTTCAATCTGGATGCCGGCGCGACGGTCTCTTCGTCCGGTTCGTCGCTCCGACTGCCACAGACGGCAGGAACTGTCGACGATTTCATCGAACCTTCAAACGTCGATCAGGAATCCGTGTCGGCCTGGGACGAAATTCTGGATTCCTCAGGTGATTCCAGCGTCGTTGGAATCGGGGGCGAGGCGAGTGGCGTCAATTTGGACACTAGTGGCAGTTCAGTCGGGCTGGGTGGTGACAGCGCCGTCAACCTTGTTGATCCTTCGGGAAGCGATGTGAAACTTCCGACGGAAGAAAGCGGGATTCTGCTGGACGAAGGCTCGCGGCTGGGGATGTCGGCCGGAAGTTCGGTCGTCACCAAGGGTGCCGGCAGCGTTCTCGGCATCGGTGCGGCAGATCCCGACAGTGGAATCGCCCTGGGCCCCGCTGACGCGGACAGTGGTATTACCTTGGAGGGATCACGGATTCATTCAGACCCCGACAGCGGGATTACCCTTTCTGCGGGGGACAGTGGCCTGGCCCTGACAGCAGACCTCGACAGCGGGATCGCTCTCGGGTCACTCGACAGCGGACTCAGCCTCCAGGGGGCTGACAGTGGACTGATGCTCAGCGGTGATTCGGGCATTGCCATTGATGGAAATGCGAAAACGTTGGCTGACGACGATCTGTCATTCAATCTCGATGGCGATCGAACTCAAACGCTGGATTTGTCGAGTGAGTTCGAAGACGACTCAGCGTTTGACATCAATCTTGATGAGGGCGATGCCACGGCAGAATTGCTGCTTGGCGACGATGACGCAGACGTTTCCTCCGCCACGGTAGTTCGCAAGGGGCGTCCTGCTCCCGGAAGCCTGAGTGCCGCATTCGAACTCGACGACGCCGGTGAGGTCGAAGACCTTGAGATCTCACAAGATCTCGACGCTGATATTGATGAAGAAGTGGCAGAGCTCGGGGACGAAGACGAAGTCTTTGATGCTTCAGAAGAAACGTTCAGCGACGAAGTCGAAGCGACGGAAGACGATGACTATCTGGAACCTGTTGCGACGAAGAAACCCGCGGCCCCCAAAGAACCCGCATGGGGGATGGGAATGGCAGCCGGTCTGGTCGCCTGCTCATTAGTTCTGGTGGCAAATTCACTGATTCTGTGGGCGGGCGTCATGACCATGTGGACCGGTGCCGATTCCGAAGGACCGGCAGGCTCACTGATTCAATCGCTTGCCGAATTGATCAAGTAACGAATTACTCACGATGTCCGATGTGCCATGCTGGCGGAGATGTTGAGTCGCGCAATCGAAAATGGGGGTCGTGCCAGGCACGACCCCCATTTTTTGTCTCTTGTCAATCAAAATGTCAGGGCAGGATTCGGCCCGATTTAAAAAATAGGCTGGAGAATCCTGTTGTTACGCATTGGGCTTGACCGGTTCCTGCAGCTTATCGACGGGCTTTACTTCCTTTTTCACATCATCCGGCTTCGTATCACGCGCGCCACCGTCGCGGTGCTCTGGACGTTGCCCTGGTTCGGCATCACCCCCCTTAGGTCGAAAATCCTGGCGAGGCTGTCGCGGTGACCCACCACGGTTCGGCGGGACAAATCCACGACCTGGTTCGTGATGTGGGCTCATGTGCTGAGGACCCGAACCACCCGGACGGTGTTCTGGAGCACCAGCCTGCGGGCCATGGTCACCACCACGATTGGGTGGGACGAATCCGTGACTTGGTTCGTGTCGTGGGCTCATGTGTTGGGGTTCTGAACCGCCGGGACGACGTTCTGGGCCGTGAGCTTGAGGACCGAAATTCCGACCGTGATCTTCACCATGATGCGGCGGGCCAAATCCTCGACCTGAATCATGGTGTGGACTCATATGCTGCGGGCCGAATCCACCAGGACGATGTTCTGAACCGCGAGCCTGAGGACCAAAACTACGACCGTGATCTCCACCACGATGTGGCGGGCCAAACCCTCGACCTGAGTCATGGCGTGGACTCATATGCTGCGGGCCGAATCCACCGGGGCGATGTTCTGAGCCACGAGCCTGTGGGCCAAAACTACGACCGTGATCTCCACCACGATGTGGCGGG
>JBAWWJ010000170.1:0-18333 GCA_037146815.1 Planctomycetota bacterium | reverse complement strand
AATCATCAACGCTTTCATTCAGCACTGCATTCTTGATGACGAGTGATTCCCTCTCGACAATTTCCCCGCCGAATTCACGTGTATACTCGACCTTCTCCGGAAACCAGATGCTCTTTTGCCACTCCTTCAATTCCATTTGACATTTGTCGATATACGGCCCCTCATCCGATTCCGCAAACATTGTAATCTCAACGACACCGTTGCCATACGCAGGAACGATAATCACTCGAACGCTATCGCCTTGCTTCAGCTTGAAATCGACTTGCCGCGCAGGGACGCCCTTGTGGTCCACATCCGATTCTGTCATCGATTCCCGATCCGGTCGCGTCAAATACGAAGATGCCGTGAATGCGTAAATTGCCCCCAGATCGATGGGGACGATACCAATCATGCGCGGGTCAAAGACCTCGCGCTTTCGCTTCGAATAGACATCATTAGGCTTGCCTTCGTTATGTGCTACGACGACGGCGTACTTCTTTCCGTTCGAGGCCTCTCCACCAATGTGGTCGAGAAAGTGCTCGTCCGTCAAAACTTGTTTACGAGCTTCCAATGGCAACCCATTATGGGGTTGTACCGTACGATCGATGCGTACCTTGGAACCTGAGAAATAGATGCGATAGTTACTTTCGATTGGGATTCGCAACGCCTTCATTGCGTGCGTCGAGGAGATCTCGAATTGGCCAGATTGTATTCGAAGACGTTCCTCTAAAGCGTCGCTTTCAATGGTGGCAGCTTGCGGATCGCCAAGAATTGCTGCAGCAAGAAACAAGATTCCAGCAGGGAGTATCACAATGGCCGCTCCAAAAGAGTACCGACCGACTTGCGTAGCACAAGTAAAACGGCCATTTCGAATTCTGCCGCAATCAAGGCTCAAAGCCCGAATTGCAAGAAGCAGTCGTAGTGCGATACGAATCAGTTGTAGTGGCGCACTTAAGATTTGATTTCACACACATGGCATTGCCATTGACCTTCTTGCAGGCATATGCCTCTGAACAGAGAGTCGTATCAGCAGCCCAAGTGCAATTGGTGTACGCCAATCCAGAAGCGGGACATTCTTTAGGCACGTTTTGCCGGTAGACACCGTACGTACCAGTACAAATCGCATTCACAGGACAAGCCGTTGCATTAATCTGCTCGAATTCAGAGTAGACCTCCCCACAGAGAGGCGCCGGACTTTCTGGTAACAATCCGTTACAGGGTGGACCACTTGAGTCTGCCAGCAATGCCACTTCAGTAGCGACAATCAATGCAATTGCGACGACAATTCGGGAAACACGACTGTTTTTCATAGCTACGACTCCAGTTTGGGGGAAGAAACTTATCGTCATCCGTCCACGAGCAATCGAACCATCACCAATGGTTGCCGAGTACTGTTTGTTTTGATTTGTAGCAGCGAATCTCGTTCACCTCGGCGCAGCAAATCAGGGGTAAACAAAACCTCAACCTTGGCGGCGATCGGAGAATGCTCTGTAATAACCGCCTTAAATGAAGCATTCGTGCAGGATGCATCCAAGATTTGAATTTCTTGGAGAAGCCGAGGAGTTAATGTGACTGAAAGGCGATTTGGCGAATCCTTATCTCTCGAAAAGTTCAGTGACTCCTGCGAAATGTCGTAATCGGGAATCACGTCCGCTTTCACGGCAAGCTGCAGTTCTCGGCTTCCCGATTCTGGTGCGGAAGAATAGACAATCGATAGCTTTGATGTCCGTTCACCGCGTGAAGCCCCGACATTCCATTCTGCCGTAAGTTCGGTAGATGCTCCTGCGGGAATACGACCACCACTTATCTTTGCAACCGTACACCCACACGCAGCAGGTGTTTCCAGAATGACTGCGTCATTGGAGCCGCGATTTTTAATGAGAAACTTCGCTGTGACTCGTTCGCCTTGGCGTGTTGTACCAATATGCTGTACGGGTTCATCACACGCTAAAATCGCCTCACCTCGTTGATCCTCGCCAACAAGTGCCACCCAAGCTGCTGCGCTGATGGATAACACCGATGTAGCAATAAGTGCGAGACGCAACTGATTTCCCCTTCTGAAGGTTTCCCAGACCAATCAACTGAGCCAAAAGGGTTCACAAGAAAGCACAGAACGGTGCACTACAATACGATTGTCAGATCACGATACACCACGGCGCAACCGATTGTCAACCGACTGCACATTGAAAGAAACCAACAGAAATCTACCGCACCATTATGCTCTGGATTACTGCCGGCGGAGCGAGTCGCGGTGATGCAATGTCAATCGTGATTGAAATGCATTTCGCTTAAGTCCGTCAATTGCGGGTAAACGCTGGGGTTGTCGCTGACGAACGTGCAACTGACGTGAGAATTCTCACTGGCGACGAGTGGCAGTTTGCCGCTGGCGTCAACATTTGTCGCTGGCAACGAACCGTCGCACTACGAATTTCTTTTCCATACTGTGAACGTCAATTGCCACTTCAGGATTTCTTGAAATTGAAAGCCCAAGGGATTCTCATGACCAATGTGGTCAGTTGCGTACAACTTCCAGTTGATTGACGACCCGGCCAATCCCTTCGACTCGTCGCAGGGATTCCTGGGCCATCTGCTTCTGGTAATAGCTTCGCACCGTTCCCGTCAGCAGTACATCGCGATTGATCAACTCAAAGTTGACCTGGCGATTGCCGACATGGGGATCAAGCGAAAGCGTCAGATGAACGCGTTGACGCAGTTCTTCAGCAGAATGCAGGACGTAGAACTTGTTCATGATCAGAAGTCTCGTGGGGTGAAGAGACGGTCGTCGACCAACCAAATGGAATCCTCCTGATCCAATCGGACACACCACAAGCGTAGGTCAGAAATGCGAGAATGCTGAGAGGTTTTCGTTTTTTGATCGAGTTCTGGCTGATCGCTGACAGCTGAAAGCTTCCTACGACAGCACCATTTCGGTTTCCAGATACCGATGACCGTCGGGCAGCTTCGTGAGCAAGTATTCCTCAAGAGCCCCCGCCGCACGTGCCGGTGCCAGTAATCCGAGTCGAATCACGGCAGCAGCCAGTTGCTTGGGGTTCTCCTGCTGCAATGACAGCAGATGAACCAGCTGAGGTTCTGTGAGCCATCCGAGTCGAACGGCGGCAACGCCGAAGCGTTCTCCTGTCTTTTCTTGCAGACTCAGGATGTGACTGACCTGATCCTCGTCCAGGTAATGACACTGAATGGCCAGATCGCCAATCCTCGCAATCTCGTTCGAGCATTCGAGCAAAGCTCGCGAGACTGAGGGAATATCCAACAGTCGCTTTGAGACGAGCCAGCGACTGAATCGATGTTGCAGGACCTGCTGCGACAATTCTCGTTCGGACTCATCGACCAGCGATCGGTTACAGCACCGGTTGCGACCACCCCGTTTTGCATCGTACAGACTGGCGTCTGCTGCGGCGATCAGGCGGTGTGGCAGATCTCGATCCGAACGTCCGGGCACCGCAATCGCGGCACCGAGACTGACTGTTACAGGGACTCGCATGTCACCAAACAAGAACGATTCGTCTTCAACTCGCTTGCGGATCTTCTCTGCAAGTCGTTCCAGGCCGCGTTCTGTCGGCTGGTTCACAAGGATCACAAATTCCTCGCCACCATACCGGGCCAGGACGTCTGAGTTCCGAATGGAGATCGCAAACACCTTCACCATCTGCTGCAGCACAACGTCACCAAACTGGTGGCCGTATGTATCATTGATCTGCTTGAAGTGATCGACGTCAGCGAAGATCAGGCCAATCGGCGAGGCACAGCGTGTGCATCGTTTGGCTTCGGTGTCGAGTATTTCGTCAAAGAACTGGCGGTTGTAGACCTTGGTCAGCGGGTCATGCAGTGCCTGTTTTTGAAGTTGTTTGTTTTGAAACTCAAGGTCACGGCGTTCCTGCTCAGCCAGTTGCTGTCGCAACGTGGCTTGAGTGCAGGCGACATGAGCGCGCAGCGTTAATCGAACCAACTGTTCATTCGCCTGCATCATCAGGTTCGCGGGCGTTTCAGAGTCGTCGATCTGCAATAAGGGTGCGTGCTGTTGCCAACTGAGTTCGGTCTGGTGCAGGAACTCCGCAGTTTCTTCGGTTTTCCAGTAGAGCAATGATCGAGCCAGCCGATCCAGCCGTTCACGGGCAGCATCGGTTCCAGTGCCAGTCAGCACATCTCCAGCACAGGCCGCGACGGCCATCGCCGACAGCATTGGAAAATCGATATGCTGACGCATTTCTTCCAGGCGACCAAGCGGCGCATGGTGCCACTGAATCGCGTCGATCACGGCTGTCGGCAGTTTCCACTGCTCCATCAACCGTGCTCCGACTTCGGCATGATGAATGCCCAGCCATTCCTGTTCGACCTGCGGCAGGGACAGGTGTCCCCGCTGCATCGCTTCCAGGACAGGCCGATAGTCATCCTCGAAGACCGACATCAGAGCCAGGCGACCGACATCCAGCAGCAGGCCACAAAGCGAAAAATCGTCGACGCTATTGGGCGCAATTCGTTCAGCAATGACGGTTGCGGCTGTCGCCTGAATGATCGAATGCCGCCAGCAGTTTACGTAATGAACAGACATGGGCGACGAGGGCGCGGCACTGGCCGTCAAACCAAAGCTGAGTGCCAGTGAATTCGAAACACTGGGGCCAAGCAGCGAAACAGCGCGCTCGGTCCCTTTGACTTCAGATCGCACACCAAAGAAAGTTGAGTTCGCGGCTTTGACGATTTTGGCCGAGATTGCCGGGTCCGCTTTGACCAGTTGGACAACCTGGCGCAATTCGGTTTCAGGATTGGCGGCCAGTTTCAACAATCCCTGCGCTACTGTGGGTAGCGACGGCAATTGCGTCAGAGACCAGATTTTCGTGGGGTCAATCATCGCGAACACTCACCAATCACGAGGCTGAATAAAATCCTCGCGGCCCTCCGCTCATTTGGCATCCTCGTTTCGACACCTGCGGAAATACCCACGTGAACACCACTTGGGTTCCAACGGAAAACTAGTTCACGTCGTTGAAGTGCAAGCAGAATCTGACTAGTGAAGATGAGAGTCTGACGAGAGTTCCGCTGAGTTCAGCGATTGTAGCGATAGTACGGAAAATGCAGGCGGGTCGTGCCGCGCACGGTGACGGAGTTACCTGGGCTGCGCGAAGGAAGCCCTGGGTTTCGCGAAGACGCTTGGAGCAGCATCGCGTCATTCGTCGGGATTACAGATCGTGCGAATGTCCTGCGACAATTCGAACTGCAACGACGTCAGCATTTCCCAGATGTCCCAGTCACATCGTATTGACCGCGAGGTGGCGTGCAGATCCTCAACCGAACCCTTGATGACCATTCCGAGGCGATATTGCAGGTGCGTCAACATGTCACAGAGTTGCACGCGCTGCAGCGCCGTCAGATTTTCCGGAATGGGAGGACGACCATTTGGATTCAACTCGCCCGGTTCCACGCCGATCGTCGGTTCGCCGTACTCGACGTCCAAATTATTCTCGTCGAAATCCGGAGGTACCTCGACCGTCTTCGATGGCAGATTCAAACTCGTCAGCGGCTCATCACTGACTGGCTGTGTAAATAACAAAGAACAACGTCCCACCAGCAGAACATCGCCCGGTTGCATGACTCGCATCTGAACTGGATGCCCGTTCACGCGAGTTCCATTGGTACTGCCGAGATCGGTCAGAATCACCCGACCGGAATGATCCTGCAGTTTGACGTGTGCACGACTGATCCTGTCATCGTTGAGTTGTACATCGCTGTCCGATTCGCGGCCGATCGTAATGGGAAGGGTCAGCCGACTGAATTCTTTCCCCTTTTCGATTCCTTCAAGGATCTTCAACGTCACAAACGTCATCGTAGAATTCCAAATGATACGGCAGCAATGTGAGGCGAGGCGACCTGACCTTCTAACGCGCGCTGCGCGGAACCGTCAAGGTGCAATTCAGCCGCACAGCAACTGATGTGTGAACTCGCGATCATCGTACGCGGTTTCGACGGCTCGCGCGACTGTGGCGACCAGATCCCGCCGCGTGACCGGCTTTTTCAAAACAGAAAACGCCGCGGCCTGTTCCGCATCGTTACGCAGTGAATCCGTATAGTCTGCTGTGACAATGATGCAGGGAGCGACAATGTGCAATGACCGCAGATGCCGCAACGCGTCGAGTCCCGTCAGTTGCTGCATGTGCATGTCAAACAAGGCCAGATGAACGACTTCGCGCGAGACCAGTTCAATCGCTTCTTCTGCGGATCGGGCCTCGATCAGTCGAAAAAACGGGGCAAAAATCTCGCAGACTGTCTGGCGAAAATCTTCGTCATCGTCGGCGACCAGCAGTTGATATGTCGGGTAATCCATTTTGCGATTCAGTACCTGGCGAGCCAGGCCTCCGCCCTTCGCAGGAAACATGTCACAATAAAATCGCGACCGTGTCGAAAGTTGTCTGAACTGTTCTGAAACCCCGGTCGCGAGACTTCCGCAAGACAATCCCACAGCCAATTTCTGATGAAATCGACGTTAAATCTTTCAGAGCAGTACCATCGGGTTAACACATTCGTCGTTCAACGTCAATTTCGCGGTCGGAATTTGTCCTGTTTTGTCGGGTGAGTGATCACTGGGTCTGGCAATTTTTCTGCCTTGTGAATGGCATTGCCTGTGATGAAATTCCCTTGCTGCGGTGACCCACTCAACTGTTCACGTTCTTTCGCAGCCGAACTCGGCGTTTTTCAGAATGCCCAGCCATCGCTCGTGGGCCAGCGTTCTGAAAGGGATGGCCTCCCCTTTTTTCCGCTGGGATTGGATCGAAGGGACAGACTCCTTATCATTCTCATGACTTGTTTTATCGAATCGAACCGGATTAAGAAGGCCTGCGATGTCCACGCACCATGAACAATACGACGATGCAATCCGCCTCAAAGATCAAGGTGACCTCGAGGGGGCCGCGACGAAACTGCTCGCAATCATCGCCGAAGTCCCGCAACACGCACTGTCACATTCGGCATTGGCTGTCGTCATGCAGAAACTTGGAAGAGCGGACGAAGCCATTGCCCATGCGAAGAAGGTCGTGGAACTGGAACCGAACGACCCTTTCTCTTATGCCCAGTTATCCGTGATCTGTCAGCGCTGTGGCCGCATTGCCGAAGCGGAAGATGCACTCGCCCGCAATCAGTCAATGAGCGGACGTCGCCATTGACCTGCAGGATGTGAAGTGAGAATTCTGAAGTGAGAATATTCGCCGTGGTTCCCGTTCTCACTTCTGACTTCTCACTTCCTGTAATCACCAGGGTGTTTCCATCATGTTGATGATCTTGCGAGCCATCTGGTCGATCGCGATTTGAGTGGCGGTGGCTTGGGACTGTCCAAGTTCCGGGGCAAAGCCCGCCTGAGTCAGCAGCGGTATCGCCTCGGGCGCCACAGGGACTTCCTGCTTCGCGAGAATCTCGCCCGTCCGAAGATTTTCCCAGGTGACGCGGACCAGGATCGAAAACTGCAACTGACGTGGATCGTCGTTGTTGTTTTCCCCCAGCACATCTTTCCGGACCTGAACGATCCGACCGGTCAATCGCGTATCCGCGTCCATTCCACGCGCCAGACGGTACGGAGTTCTGTTCTGAATCTCTTTCTGAACTGACTCCGTCAGTTGGAATTCCAACCCGCGTCGAAAGGTGTCGTTTTCAAACGTCGGAACCGAGACGGTCTTGATGTCGGGACTGAAGCCATTGCCGAGCGTATAGCCGCAACCGGTCACTTGAAGAACAGCCAAACACGCCAAGACAAGTTGCAACCGCTGGATCAACACCATCGCCGTCAGACCGCAAAACGGTCCCAGACATAACTTCGCGAAGGATGACTTGGAATTCATACAGGCCTGGCGGCAGGAGCGGTCCCATCGATTGGGACTCAGGTTTTCGGAACTTAGCAGGAACTACAGCTTTGTTTTGCCAGAAATCTCACCGACATCCAGTTTTCTGGCGTCGGTATCAGCTTCTGAGGGGAGTCTGCGAGGAGCTGGCCAGAGCCAGCTTTTCTTCTTGGGTGTATCGTTCAGGTCAATCTCAGCACCTTCGTCAGACTCTGAGGAACTCTCTTCGACAGGGTCAGTCGTTGGTGCACTGCGGCGACGGAACGGATTCGACATCCACCGCGACGGTGACTGCTCAGACTTTGGATCATCCGCATAGGGATTCGCAGTTGCCGGTTCAGGCCGTGCTGCGGGGGTTGCCATTGATGGTTGCTGTTGTCCGGGAATGACTCGCTGCCACAGAAGAACTTTTGGCGGATCAGTCGGATTCAGTACCACGGCACCGCTTTCGTATTCTGGCCCCATGGTCTGCAAACGTTCGCGTGCTTTGTCGGCCTGATCAGATTTCGGATAGTGTGAAATCAGTTGATGGCACATGACCGCGACCGCTCGCTTGTTCCCTTTTCGGGCATACAGTTCGACCAGTTGCCAGTCACGCTCGGCCTTGGCTTGTTCAATGCGTGTCAGCTCATCTTTCAGCCGGCCCACTTCTGCCATCTCGGGATACAGCCGGATCGTACTTTCTTTCAGCATCTGAGCATCACTCAGAGTCTTGTCGTCGTAGTTCGCCCCCTGGTACGCCATCAGTTTGACGTGTGATCCAATCAGGAAGGCGTCACGCAGATGCGGGCTGTTCGGGAATGTTTCACGCAACATTCGGAAGTAGCGGTCAGCCTCGATGTAATTTCCCTTGCGGGCGTAGTGGCTGGCGACCAGCATCATTGCATCATCGGCCAACGGACCCGTTGGGTCGTTCATCCAGATCAACTGCAACGCCGCCACACCGTTCCCGGGGGTATCAAACGTCGGTTTGTGTTCATCGAAGAAGTTTGGAACAAAAATCGGAGTCTTGTTCAGCTTCGGCGGTTCTTCGGCCGGAAGCTTCCGCTTGGGATCTTCGAAATTGATCTGTTCGATTTCTCCCAGCTTGGCAACTTCGGGGAAGTCCAACCAGATCCGACCAATCTTGAACAATCGATCGGACACAACATCCAGATATCGTGTAGAAGGATATTCTTTCAGCAATTGAGCATACAGATCGTTGGCGTCTGCGTAGTGTTCCTGCCGGAAGGCCGCTTCACCCTGCATGAAGATCGCATCTTCCCGGATATCGCTTTTCTTGTACTTCTTGGCGACCTTTTTGAACGCGTTTTCTGCTTCCTTGAACTGATCGTCCCTATACAGTTCCTTGGCAGCAACGAAGGCATCCGTTCCAGGTAACGGCTTGAGCGAATCGTTTTCGTCGGCGGCTGCTTCCTCTTGCTTCCGCAAGCGGAACAGACCGCTCAGGCGTCGCTCTTCGGGCCCCTTCACTCCCTTAATATCAGGAGTGTTGTCCTTCATGAGTGCGGATTTTTCCCAGGGCGTGACACATCCCGGCAGGATGCTGAGCATCAACGCGGCGATCCACCCGCGGAGCACCAGTCTCCGAGGCAGATTCACTTTTTTGATCGTTTTGCCGTGTTGCATGGTCATCCATGACCGAAGGTTAGTGTCGATGCGTCGGTAGCTTGCGCCGTCATGGCGGGCTGCACGAGCGTGAATCAGTCGGTCTTACGATAAGTATTTCAACATTTTGGGACGATGCCCGAGGATATGTGATAAGGCGGTCGAAGTGATCTGGCGAGCTTCCTTGAATTGCTGTGGTGACAGGTTCAATCGTCTCCAGGCCTGATCATTTTCGCTGGAGAGCATCCGCAAGGCGGCGGCTGTACCAGCGTGAATGGTCAATCGGCTGTATTCTTCATGCTGGCACTCAGGACAGATCAGTCCTCCCTGAGACACCCAGAATCCAAACGTTTTTCCCTCAGTCAGTTCTGCACCGCAACCGGCACAGGTTCCAAAATCTGGAAGTTGTCCTATTTCTCTCAGCAGCACCAGTTCGAACCGCAGTACAGCAGTTGGCGTGGTCTGGATGTTGGTAAATGATTGCAGGGCGTCTTGTGCCGCCTGGTAAAGTTCAAGGTCCGGATCGTAATCTTCTGTCAGTCCCAGCAGTAACTCGGCCACGTAATAGCCCGCGTAAAGGCAGGTCAGTTCCCGTTCCTGAGGATGAAATCGCTGAACCAGTTTGGCTTCAGTCAGGAGATCGAGACCAGACGAGCTTTTGCGAAGGAACACTATCTGACATGTTGCGAGCAGGTCAAGAGAGGATTCAAAGGGGCCTTTCAGCCGTCTGCCCCCCTTGGCCAATGCAGAAATCTTGCCAAATTCACGTGTAAAGATCACGACAATCCGGCTGGTTTCACTGAAGTCGGTGACCCGTAATATCAGGCCTTCACCCTTCTCACTCGACATGCATCGTCCTTGACATCATCAGGAGCAGAAACTCCCCGTCACAAACAAATTTCCAGCTCCGAACGAGCGGGAACGCGCGAGTTAATCCGCCACCCTGATGCCGACCATTACAGACGCGCAAAGTAATACGCTGAAAGGACAAAGCCGATTGTAATCACCGCATAGCGGACAAAACTCTTATTCAACCGCCGGGCCACGCTGGCACCCAGGAACCCTCCTGCAATCGCCGCCACGATCATGGGGACGGTGAACTTCCAACTGACCTTGTCATAGATAACGAACAGGACCACCGACATTCCGTTGATGGCGGATGCGAGCAGACTCTTCAGCGCGTTCATGCGGTGGATGTCTTCGACCCCCATGAGCGACAGGCTGCTGAGCATCAGAATCCCGATTCCAGCGCCGAAGTAACCGCCGTAAAGCGCCACCAGAAATTGAAAAAAGACGATTCCGGCGAACACAACCGGCGAAGGTTGCTGGTGCGGTTTGCCAATTCCTGTCCAGCGAGTCAGCAGGGGCTGTGACAGAAACAGGACGGTCGCCAACAGGATCAGCCAGGGAACCAGTTGCTCAAACACCTTTTCGGGCTGGCTGACAACCAGCCACGACCCCAGAAATCCGCCGATCAACGACGGAATCAGAAGCGGAACGATCCACTTTTTCTGATCCTTGAGTTCGCGGCGATAACCCCAGACGGCGGCGAGCGACCCCGGAAACAGAACGGTGGTACTGGTGGCATTGGCACCAACCGACGTCCCGAGCGTCCAGACGAGCGCCGGAAACGTCAGTAATGTCCCACCACCGGCAATCGAATTCACGATCCCCGCCAGCATAGCCGACCCGCTCAGTACCAGTTCCGTAATCATCACCCAAGTCTAGTCGAGATCGTGTAAGGCTTGTAGCGGAATCCGCAAATTTGACGCGGCGGGCCCGATTAACACTGCGCAGTCCCAAGTCTGTGTACCAGACTGCTCGGTCAATTTGCCAGCGTTACGAGTACGCTACCGGTAAGGCATCTTTGTCATCCGGATGCACAATTGGTTCGGCGTCGCAACCAGTCCGGGAACTTTGACCGGATGGGAGTCAATCAACCAGATTGCCACTCTGTTGCACGTGTCCCGGAACTTGCAACCCGCGATTCGCGCGGCAATTGGCGATCGAATTCGATTTTCCAGCACCGACCCATTTCACGCTTGCCTCGGTCCGTTTGACTTCCCGAGTGTCCAAGAACGAACACCCTGTCAGCATCGTTTCTGAGCAATCTTCGGCATACAGGCCGAATGGGTTGCCCTCCAGCACCTGGACTCCTGTCAGCATCATCTGTCGACAACGGATCAGTTCGATCAGGCCCTTTCGAACGATGGGGACCACACCTGCGACAGTGTGCTCGCCCGCTTGAGCATCCTGGATCTGAAGTCCTGTCACGGTACAGTTCTGGCAATCCTCCAGCCGGATGCCGGTACACAATTCCTTGTCTTTGTAATCAGGGTTGTGACCGAAACAGTTCGCCCCGATCACCAGGTTCTGACAGTTTTCAGCCAGCAGGTTGCGATTGTGGCCGCTGTAAACGTAATTCCCTTCAAACGTGATACCACGCGCCAGTGTCAGATGGACGTTTGTCGCCTGGCTGCCGATCAGGTTTCCGCTGATGCACCACATTCCTGTCAAATGGCTGTGCTCCGATGCACCGCCGATGAATCGAATGTTGGCCCCGTTGGGACTGTAAGTCGCCTGGATCGTGTTGCTGGAAATCGTCCCTTCGCGAACGGTCCCTCCTTTTGAACAATCAATATAGATTTCGGCCGTCGCGACATCCGCCGCTTCAGGCATGTTGAACGCACGAAAGTTGTTGTATTCGATGTCGTTTCCGGTGATCTGCAGATTGCGGATCTCGCTCTCTTCGATCCGGATCCCTCCCAGCCGGTTGTAACTGATGTGGCTGCCGATGATGTTCGTCTGGTGCAGGTTGACCTTGTCCAGCCAGATCCCGATTCCCGTGTTGTGATAGATGTGGCAGTGACTGATCAAGACGTTGCGACAGCGTTGAGTAATATGAACGGCGTTACGTACGCGGCGAATGAGCACCCCCGTCAACGTCGGTTGCATGATCCCGATAAAACGGACGCCGTCAGCTTCGGGATGTTTTCCTTCAATCTCGATCTGGCTGATCGTCGGCATCCGTTCGACTTGCCAGACATCGGGTTTGAAGCTGGTTGGATCGGCCGAGCCACCGTGATGCCCCACGAATTCAAAGAGTGGCCCTGCACCGTGCATGATGAGCTTGGCTGTCCCGCCATTTCCTTGGATCGACAGTCGACCTGTACGGCTCATATCGAACGAAATTGTCCGAGTGACACGATATTCCCCGCGAGGAAACTCGATCACACCATCACCACCCTCTTTCAGAGCGTGTTCAATCGCCGCCGTATCATCCGTCAACCCGTCACCCATCGCTCCGAAGTCGCGCACGTTGGTCATGGATAGAATTCCTGAAGGCAAGAACCGGAAACACGCATTCCCAAGAGAATGCCGAAGCCACTTCTGCAGGTCAAATGCAACAGCGGTTGTTGGCCAGGGAAAAGATTCGCGAATTCTACGGTCGGACGATTTGCTTTTTCGGAGCGATTGCGCGAAATTGGCGGATCGTTGATTCTGCCACGCGGTTCAGAAATTCCTTGGAAGCCAGGAAACTCACCATGTCCAATGACTTGATTTCGCGTCGCGATCTGCTCCAGGCCACCGTGGCGGCTGGTGCCGTCGCATCACTTACCTCATTGGGAAGTCAATCCATGCTTGCCGCACAAGAAAAAGCCGTCGTGAATGGACGGATCCAGCAATCGATCGTGTTCTGGTGTTTCAATGTTGGTGGCGACAAGTGGGACATCGAAAAGACCTGCCAGGTCGCAACATCGCTGGGCTGCAAGTCGATCGAAATCTGCGGTCCAGAAACCTGGCCGACCCTCAAGAAACATGGCCTGACCTGTGCCATTGCCCCGAACGGAATGCCTGGTGCCCCATTCATAAAGGGGTTCAACAACAAGAAATATCATGATGAAGTCATTACCACGACCAGCAAGATGATCGAAGACTGTGCTGTCGCAGGTTATCCGGCAGTCATTGGATTCACTGGCTACAAGTGGCGTGACGCGGAAGATCCCAAGAGCGGTGAGATTTCGCTGGAGGAAGGTGCTGATAACTGCGTCGCCGGTTTGAAGAAGATCGCCGCATTAGCGGAAAAGAAGGGGGTGACTCTGTGTCTGGAACACCTCAACACCCGCGACGATTCACACCCCATGAAGGGGCATCCCGGTTACCAGGGAGACGACATTGACTATGTCGCGAATATCGTGCGCCGTGTGGGGTCACCTCGGATCAAGGTGCTGTTTGACATCTACCACGTTCAGATCATGAACGGCGATGTCATTCGCCGGATTGAACAGTGCAAGGATGTGATCGGCCACGTTCACACGGCAGGGAATCCTGGACGAGCAGAGTTGGACAACAACCAGGAAATCAACTACCCGCCGATCATGCGTAAGTTGCTCGAAATCGGCTACAAGGGATTCGTCGGACAGGAATTCATTCCGACCCGCGATGCACTCACAGGACTGCGCGAAGCCGTCAAGCTTTGCGACGTGTGATCAAGGCAAACGCAAGGGGGCGGATGATGCATCCGCCCCCGTACGGCATACATTCCACTGAGGAAAGGAGTCCTCGCAGATCGCGCCAAACGATCTCCATCCTCGCCCGAATGTCGCCAAAATCAAAGCGATCCTGGAGCAGGCGGTTCTCAGGAGACAGTCCAGAAGTTCCCGGTCCCGCAATTCGGACACCTGAGGACTCGCATCGTTCAGGACACACATCGTTCAGGCCTCGCCAAGGAACCGCTCCTGTGAAAACCTACGAACTCCAGTCCGTCGGAAATCTCAATGGTTTGGTGATGGTGGATCGACCACATCCCGACCCAGGCCCTGGTCAGATCGTCGTCCGAGTACGAGCCGTTTCTCTCAACTATCGTGACCTGCTGGTCGTGAATGGAACGTATGGCAAGATCTCATTGCCAATCGTGCCAACGTCCGATGGGGCAGGCGAAGTGACGGTGATTGGTGATGGCGTGACTCGCTGGAAAACCGGCGACCGTGTTGCCGCGACATTCTTTCCAGATTGGATTGCTGGCGAAATGTCCCCGGAGAGGACTCGTACCGCACGTGGCGCGGGAGCAACGCCCGGCATGCTTAGTGAATTTGTCGTCTTGTCAGAACAGAGCGTCGTTCGGATTCCATCACATCTCTCGTTTGAAGAGGCTGCGACGTTGCCCTGTGCGGCCCTGACTGCCTGGAATGCTCTGGTTGAACAGGGACCAGTGAAAGCGGGTCAGACTGTTGTTTTGCTGGGGACTGGCGGCGTTTCGCTGTTCGGGTTGCAATTCGCCAAGCTGCATGGGGCGCGCACGATCATCACTTCCAGTAGCGACGACAAACTTGCCAAAGCCAGGCAACTGGGTGCCGACGAAACCATCAACTACAAGATGTTTCCCAATTGGGAAGAGAAAGTCCACGAACTGACGGGGGGACGCGGTGCCGACCATGTGATCGAAGTGGGCGGAGCCGGAACGTTCGCCAAATCGCTTCGAGCCACTCGATCAGGTGGAAACGTCGCTCTGATTGGCGTCCTGTCAGGAGTCGCGTCCGAACTGAAATTGACCGACATCCTGATGAAGGGATTGCGAGTCCAGGGGATCTACGTCGGTCATCGCGACATGTTTGAGGCGATGAACAAGGCGATCAGCCAGCATGGACTGAAACCTGTGATCGATCTGGTCTTCCCGTTTGATCAGGCCCGAAAGGCTTATGAGTATCTGCAAAGCGGACAGCACTTCGGCAAGATCGCGATTCAGGTCGGTTGAACCTTCACGGCGGTAAATGACACAGCCCCAAGCGACATGGTCACACGGGGCTGTGCTGTAGAGTCGATCAAGTGATCGAAACGGTCAGTTCGGAGTTTCGGCGAGCTTCAGCAAATCGACGCCGAATTCAATTCGCAACTTTGCACCGCTGGTGACGGGGACGACTTCGATGTTCAGCTTGTCACCGGGCTTGCCAGCGACAGCCTTGGCTCGCTCAATCAAGCCTTCGTCGTCCTTTTCCATGAGCAGCGTGAGTGCTGCGGGTTTGATCTGGAACGAAATCGGAGCCAGCGGAGTCTTGGGCGTTGCTGGCTTCGCGGTTTGATCCAGGGCCTTCTTCAGTCCCTTAAGGTTGCCTCCCCCCATAGCCATCCAAATGCTGTCCGTACGCACGGCAAAGTGAGCATCGCTCTTGCCAAACAGCTTTTCATTCTCTTCGTTTTCGTCGGGGGTTACGGCATGAATCCGTGCTCCGGCGTACTTGTCGGCGTCGAGTTTCACCGTTCCCAGGTCCGGGTTGTCTTTCGACAGCTTGATGGCATCGTCGATCAGCTTGGAAACTTCATCGCCCTTTGCAACCGTCATGCCACCAACGATCTGAACCGTATCATCCGATCCCTTATCAAGAACGAAACCGGAATGCATCGAGCCAGCTTTCACGGTCGCCTTCACGACACTAAAGACGCGATCCAGCAGCTTTTTAGCCGTTTCGCGATCATCGTCTTCTTTCAGCTTTTCGCTCTCATCAATTTCCGCATTGGCCTTTTCCTGAGCGGCCTTCAGGATGGCATCGAATTCTTCGCCAATCCCCGTTGTCGGGTACGAAACGACCATGCGAAGTGGAGCAGTGTCAGAACCGATTCCTGCGAAGAGAGGCTGAGTCTTGCCGAATGCGGTCAGCGACTTGGCCATTGTCGTACCGGTCTTACCGGTCACGGAAAAATCGAGTGCGCCCAGACGAGTCTTTTCGTCGATGTCGAAACCGAACGTGACGCGATCACCATCGTTGACGAATGACTTGGTGCTGGCGAGCATCCCTTCAAAAATCGAGTCACGGATTTCCTTTTCACCTTCGCCAGGTTCAGGTCCGTTTTCCAGTGACTGCCGAGCACTCGCCTCGAACTGTGTCAGGAAGACATTTTTCAGTTCTTCAGGAAGACTGCTGATGCTGGCTTCCAGAGCAACATCGTATTTCGTGTTGACGATTTTTGCGGGGTCAGCGAGTTTCGTCAGTGTGCTGGCATCGTTGCTGACAAAGCAGTATTTCCCCGAGACCTTGGCAAACAGCTTGGTACCGTTGACGGTCATCGTCCACTGCCCCTTGGAATCTTTGAAATCCGGGGTCAGGTCGGTCAACAGTCCCTTCAGGTCATCGGCATCGGTGATTGGCAGAAACACCACAGGCATCCCTGCGCCAGTCGCATTCCAGTACAGACCTAATGGTTTTGTCTGATCGATCCCGGCCAGGCCTTTACCACCTGTGGCACCATTGATCGCATCTTCGATTCCCTCTTTCGCACCGTCCTGGCCAGCTTCCCCGGCCACGAATTCTGCGTCGTCAATCAGCGGTGCAATCCCGCGAATTGACAGGACGACCGTTGGCTGCTGGGCCTGCACCATTGATACCATCAACGCTGCGACCAGCATCGCAGACGTCATCCGCCACCCCATTGTTCTGTTCATGACCAACATCCTCATCGTTTCTGGAACTCCATGACCACACGAGCGAACGGCGGCATGATAGGCGCGCTGAACGCAAACGCGAAGGGAACGAGGATCAAAATTTTATGAACGAATGCGGATGCCCGAATTCTCAGGGGGCGTTCGTGATCGAATCTGGCAGGCGAGCCACCTTCCCATCACGATCGACGCATGCGAGCGTGCTGGTGGCCGAAGCCAGAAGCTGGTCTCCACGCAGCAGTCGGTAACTGTGCTCGATCTTCACCGCGGAAACGTTTTCAACCCGAGTCACCAGGGTCAGCATGTCATCATATCTGGCCGGGGCGTGATAACTGCACTGCAGGCGCACAACGACCAGGAACAGGCCCGCTTCTTCAATTTCGCGGTAGTTCCCCCCCTGAGCCCGCAACATCTCGGTCCGGCCCTGTTCGAAATAGTTAAAAAACTGTGAATGGTGCAGGCACCCCATAGCATCCGTTTCACAGTATCTGACGCGAATCTGAATCGTGAATTCGTTTGACATACTCTCTTCCAAATTGTTCTGGCAACGCGAGTTACTTCGCGATAGCATTTGACCGGTTCAATCAATGGCGGGTGCGGGCGACCAACAATCGCTCTCTGCACCCTGAATTGTACGAAGGTCTCGCCATGCGTTTCGTCATCCTCGTTGCTGCGACCACTCTGGGATCATCGTCGATCCTGAACGCTCAGATTACCGTCCAGCAGCCCGTCGTGCGAAGCACCAGCGTCGGTACCACCGTTTCCGTCCCAGATCGAGGGAGTGTTTTTCTCGGCGGGGTCACTTCGGCAGAAGCGTCACGGCAGTCGTACGGCCCGTTGCGGACCGGGACCAGCCGGGGATATTCGTTGTCCGCCAGTTCCGTTTCAGCAAGCGTCCGGATCATCGATCTGCAGGCGATGGATGAAGCGATCCTGAATTCGGTCCCCGATTCCCCGACCGCCGGGTTCCGTTCACCTCGAATGGAGGTTCACACGCCGACGGTGCGTCCGGAAGTGGTAGCTATTGATAAGGCGGCCCGGTTTGAGCGGATGGCTCAACAGGCTGAGGCTGAGGGACGAACAGGCGTTGCAAAACTCCATTGGCAGATGGCGGCCCGCCACGGTTCGACGCTCGCCCGCGAAAGAAGCTTGGCTGCACAATCCCGCTGATAGAATCGGTAACTGGCAGCAGTCTACGCTCAGCAGGTGACAGGGGTGGCGGGGGCGCACCCGCTTCGGGGAAGCCCCCGTTTAATCGTATTCCGTTTCGGGGGCTTCTGCAAAGCCAGAGCGCCCCCGCCACCCAACCGCTGGTCTTAACCCTACTTTTGTGACGTGTTCGCTCTGGCCGTGTGTCCAGCACGCGGGGTGGCGGAGTACGCACGCGGAGTATCCGAGGGCTGAGCGGAAGTTGCCGAACGATCGGCCCGTTGGTGTCAGGCCAATGGGACTGATTTCGGGGAGCTTGTC
>JBAWWJ010000169.1:0-18369 GCA_037146815.1 Planctomycetota bacterium | reverse complement strand
GCTTTAAGACGCAACTCCGTTGGAGTTGAATACATTGATAACAGCGATCAATGCCGTCGCCGCTCCACTCATGGAAATCCCAATTTTAGCCTGCAAAAATGCTTCACAGCGTTGCCCAACGGGGCGAAAGGCCAGAACGATTCCCTCTTATTCGTCACAACCCGTACCGCTGGAAATGCGATTCCGATCTTTCTGGCGTGATTCCGTTTTGCAACATGGCAAAACGTGACCTAGGTTTAAGGCGGAGTGCTGTTGGGTTGTCGGTATTTCCCGACAGGCTCAATAGCCAGCGCATTACCAAAGGAGTTTCTTTCAAGATGGCAGCCCCACCCTTTGCCCCGACACGCGGACGCGGAGCTTCGTCGGAACTCGATTTCGAAAGCCTGAAGCGATTAATTCACGGCAAGCTCGTCGAAAAACTGGACCTTTCACGCCTCGGCGATCTCCAGGGAGACACGCTACGGCGCGAGATCCGATTGGTTGTCGAACATCTCTGCGATACTGAAAATCCGTTGCTGAATCGTTCGGAACGTGAACGCCTGGTGGAAGAAGTCCTGGACGAAACGTTCGGATATGGACCGCTGGAAATCCTCCTCAAGGAACAGGGGGTGGCGGATATCATGATCAACGGGCCGAAGAACGTCTTCATCGAAAAGAACGGCCGAATCCAGAGGTCGGAAGTCACCTTCCGCGATAACGCTCACTTGATGCAGATCCTGGACCGCATCGTGTCACGCGTCGGTCGCCGGATCGACGAAACGTCGCCGATGGTCGATGCTCGACTGGCAGACGGTTCCCGTGTGAACGCGATCATTCCTCCCCTGGCTCTGGATGGACCATCCCTGACGATTCGTCGTTTCGGTTCGAAACCACTCGGCCTGGAAGACCTGCTGAAATTTGGGGCTTTCACCCCGGAAATTGCGTTGCTGCTCGAAGGGGCGATCAAGGCGCGACTGAATATTATCATCAGCGGTGGTACCGGCTCCGGTAAGACCACTCTGCTGAATACGCTTTCGAGTTTTATTCAGAACGATCATCGAATCATCACGATCGAAGACGCGGCTGAATTGCAGATGCAGCAACCGCACGTGCTGCGACTGGAAACTCGCCCTGCAAACATCGAAGGCAAGGGGCGCGTCACTGCGACCGACCTGGTCAAGAACGCCCTGCGTATGCGTCCTGACCGAATCGTGATCGGCGAATGCCGTGGTGCCGAGTCACTCGACATGCTACAGGCGATGAACACTGGCCACGAAGGTTCGATGACCACGATCCACGCCAATACCCCGCGTGACGCTGTGTCACGTCTGGAAACGATGATTTCGATGGGGGGGGTTGAACTCCCGATTCGAGCCTTGCGGCAACAGTTCGCCGCAGCCGTGGACTTGATCATCCAGGTCCAGCGTCTGCAAGGGGGACCACGCCGACTCACCTACATCACTGAAGTCCAGAACATGGAACAGGACCAGATCGTGATGCAGGACATCTTCTTGTTTAAGCAGGATGGGATCGACGAGGGCGGCCGGGCTTTCGGTCACTTTGAAGCCACGGGGATCCGGCCATCATTCATGCCGCGACTCGAAGCCGCTGGCGTGAAGCTCCCTTCGAATTTGTTCACTCAACGGGCGTTGGGAAAGTAACTGCAACCATTTTCGTATCTCGTAATTCCGTCGGCACGCCAAACCGCACGTTCGCGCGTGCCGGTTGATTTGAATGATCAGGGAAACAGGAAGCGATCATCATGGACCCTCTTTGGATTGTCTCGATTGCGGCATTTTTCGGTGCCGCGGCACTCGCTGCCGCGGTGTTTTCGACCGTCAAGAGCATGAATTCCACGCGAGCTGAAGATCGCCTGGACCTGCTGGCCGGTAACAAGTCGGCAGATACCGAAGTGACGCGAGGGCTCATGAAGCAGGACTTCATGACCATGAGCAAAGGGGCCGCGAAAGCGTTCGGGGGATTCTCCAAACGCCTCGGTGGCTTCGGCACGTTCCTGGAACAGGCGAATTCCCCGATCGACTTTCAGACGTTTTTGATGATCTCGATCGGCCTGACCGTCGCCGGTGCCGGAATCGGGGCGCTGGCCAATTCTCCAGCACCACTGCTTCCCGTCTTCGGTCTGATGGCCGGTGTGATGCCTCTGATGTGGTTGTCGATGCGTCGCAAGCGACGATTTGCGAGGTTTGGCGCACAGCTTCCTGATGCGTTGTCGCTGCTGGGGCGTGCCCTGCGCTCGGGCAACAGCCTGAATGCAGGCCTGAACATGGTTGTTGAGGAAATGGCCGACCCGATCAGTACAGAATTTCGAATTGCCTACGAAGAACAGAACCTGGGGATTCCGATCGAACAGGCTCTTAAGAACATGATGTCCCGCATTCCCAATCTGGACTTGAAGTTCTTTGTCACCGCCGTCTCGATCCAACGTCAGACTGGGGGTGACCTCGCGGAAATCATTGACAAGATCTGCGAAGTGATCCGCGAACGCTTCAAGATCCTCGGGATGGTCCAGGCCCTGACTGGGGAAGGTCGACTGAGCGGTGCGGTGCTGATGGCCCTGCCGATCGCCATCTTCATCGCGGTCTACTTCCTGAATCAGGACTATGTGATGCTGTTGTTCAACACGGAACTCGGCAAGAAGATGCTGGGCTTCGGGATCTTCATGCAAATCGTCGGTGCAATCTGCATCAAGAAGATCATCGACATCAAGGTTTGACGTAAATCGTCCCACAAACATTGTTCAGAACTTCAACTTTGAATACTGCGAGTCTGTCATGGAAATGGAACTGACCACGATTCTTCCCTGGGCTATCTTCGGCGTCTGCACGATTGGCGTCTGGGCCGTGTTCTCCGCATTTTCGAAAGAAGAGAATCGCGCCACCGAACGGCTGGCGGAACTCCGTGATCCCGGCAGTCGTGATAAGAAAAAGAAAGCAACCCCGATGATGGGGAAGCTGTTCGAAAAGGCAGCCCCGGCCCTTTCCAAAGCTTTGGGCACGAAGTCCGAACTCGAAGAAAATGAGTTGCGGGTCCGTCTGGCCAATGCGGGATACAACCAGAGCAACGCTGCTCAAATGTACCTTGCAATCAAGGTCGCAATGCTGGGGATTGGTACTCTGTTCGGCGGTGGATTTGGAATGCTCGCCTATGGAGCAACTCAGAAGGGATATTTCTCGATCGCGATCTCAGCCGGGGTCTGTTTCTATCTGCCAGAACTCGTCCTGAGAATCATGGCCGCGTCACGCAAGCAAAAAGTCTTTCTGTCGCTTCCCGATGCACTCGATCTGCTGGTTGTTTGCGTCGAAGCAGGCTTGGGCCTGGATGCCGGGATGCGACGCATTGCCGAAGAACTCGGTGACACGCACAAAGAACTCTGCGAAGAAATCAATCTTTGCAATATGCAACTGCAAATGGGCCGCGTTCGCCGGGATGTTCTGCACGACCTGGGGATTCGAACCGGCGTTGACGACGTACGAGCCTTGTCAGCAATCCTGATCCAGGCTGAGCGATTCGGTTCGTCAATCGCCCAGGCTCTCCGCGTCCAATCTGACGCCATGCGTGTGAAACGCCGCCAAATGGCCGAAGAAAAGGCTCAGAAGACCGCCGTCCAGATGCTGTTCCCGATGGTGCTCTTCATTTTCCCAGGCATCTTCGTCGTCCTCGTCGGCCCCGCCGCCATCAAGATGATGGAAGCCGGAGTCGCCTGACAAGGGGAGGCTCCTTGACCCCGGTTCGAGCTGCCGCTCGGACCTGCGTCGGCCGCTCACGTTGTTCGCTGGCATTTGGCCGTAAGATATCCCTGTTGTGCCGAAGGCACACAGGGATGTGGTGACGGCGGTAACATTAACTACCCAGCGTAATGACCAATCAAGCCGGGCGAATACTCGCTTTGGGGACCTGGGTAAGTTCTGAATTTTAACAGCAGAAAAGCCTGGCAGCAGAATCTGCCGATGGGCGACAGAGTGGTCGAGTCATCTCGCTAATTCCGCGGCTCTTTCGGACTTGTGACTGAACCTCAGATTGACCGGAAAAGTGGCCGGGACTAAGTTCCGGGTCTCACTTCCCCGTTTCATTTCGTTCGTTCACCTCTCCGCGCGGAGTAGCGCCGTGCGCTTATCCATCTTCATATCTGCAGCCGCGATTGCGATCACATTCGCAATGTCGATCAACGTATCGATTGTGGCGGGGCAGGATTCGCTGTCGAGCGGTGGGCCGTCTGACACGGGACGAGCTCCAGCAAGCTCAGATGAAGCCGAAGCTCGTGAACGAGTGATTGTCCTGAATTCCGGGCGAGTCATGTCTGGATTCGCATCCCGAAATGCCGGTGGCTGGCTGGTCGAACAGCCGAATGGGCGGGTCCAGGTGCCCGAGGATCAGGTGCGGGTTGTTGGCACCAGTCTGATCGATACCTATCGCCAGCAGCGCGACGCTGTCGTTGAAGCGACCCCTGCATCGCACGTCGCGCTGGCTCAGTGGTGTATCTCGTACCGCCTGCACGATGAAGCACGCGACGAACTTCGAAAGTGCCTGAAACTCGATCCCGAACATTCCACCGCTCGAAAGCTGTTGCAACGCCTGGATGACATCCTGGATGTCGCGAAGGCCAAGCCGACGACTGTCGAACGCCCTCCCCATCGCACCTCCGACGGGTTCCTGACCCCGGATGCGGAATCGCTGGGTGGCCTGTCAAACGAATCTGCCATCAACTTCACTCAGCGGATTCAACCGTTGCTGATGAACAAGTGTGGGAACGCGTCTTGTCACGGAACGACGACTCCACCTGAAAAGCCGGATGGCTTTCATCTGCTTCCGGTTCGTTCGGGGGCCAATGCGAATCGCCGCTATACAGAACGCAACCTCGCTGAAGTGATGCGGTATGTCGACCTGCAACAACCTTCGCTCAGTCCACTGATGACTTTGCCACAAGGGGCACACGGCGGTACTGCGGGGGTGTTCAGTGGAACGACCGGAAACGCTCAGATCAAAATGCTCCGCACCTGGATTAAGACCGTCACGGAAGAGAAGCGAGCTGAAGAAGCAGAATGGAACGGACGACCACTGCTGGTCGGCAAGCCCCAGTCGGCCCCGCCGCGGCCTCTGGCTGCGGATCCGTCAGACGACGAGTACTCCGCCGCACCACTTCTTCGTACTGCCGGTGTCGGACTTCCTCCCGCAGATCCGGTACAGAAGCCTGCCATTCCGGGAAGTCGTGCGCTTGGCTCCACTGCTCCTCCGTCGTTCTCTGGTGCCCCGGTGGAGTTGACCACTGCTCAACGCCATGGACAGCCACTTGAGACGACAAAACCCCCTCAAAAACCGGAATCAGCCAGAAGCGATTCTTCGAAACTCGATCGGACGAAGACTGAAGATCGTCCCGATGATCCATTTGATCCCGATCTGTTTAACCGAAAATTTCATGGACGTAGTGTCAGGAGCCCCGGATCGAACAGATGACTTCGCTCCCTCGCTGAACTGAGGTCAGTGGAGCTGGTTGCGAAACAATCGTTCATGAATGGCTTCGCCACGAATTACGAAAGGAAGATCATGCCTCAAACTACAAAACGACGGTCTTCACCGACAAAGCTTGGGTTCAAATGGCTGCTGTTGTCATTGGCCTTCGTCTGGCTGGTGGGATGTGTTGCCCCCAACGCCAAAAGTAAAGGTCGCGATCCGTTTGCCGACGGCAAATTCAAGTGCGGTGAAGAAATGCCGCCGGGACATCTTTCCAAGTCTAAGGGTGGTTGACGGTTGTCGTGCCGGACGATAACTCGTCGGCCACTTCGAGCAATCGAGCTGCCTGAAGCCTGAGTGCATCGGCACGGTTCAAACCGGCCACCCGGTCTAACCCTTCCGTTCGCGAATCCTTGATCTCGACCTGCTGCGGCTTATCGACGCCCCACATTTTTCGTATGTCGACAAGCAGTTTACGAGACTCGGCCAGGTAGCGGATGTCAGATGTCTCGGTCCAGCGTTGTAGAGCTTGAGCCGCCGCTCGTTCCAACGCTTCGGTCTGTCGAACGCGAAACGCGACCACATCGTCAAACAGCTCCAGTCGCAGCCATTCCTCGACACGCCGCACCACCCGGTGAACAACGTGGTAAGAGACATCAAGGCTGGCAGCAATGTCCGAGACTGAACGATGCCGGACTGCCCATTCCTGATACCACGCCAGATCGCGAGCACTCGGCTGGTAAGGCTCGATCGGTTTCTCTTCGAGGGGCCCCTTGAGTGCCTCAATGGGCTGACCCGACGATTCGAACTTTCGAACCGGTGCTCGCTTTGGCATGTCGAGGACTCCAGATATGCACCACTACGCCGTCGCAGCGGCTTTACCGTTCTTTCGTTTCCAATGCCCGATTGTTGCCGAGACCGCGTTTGTGTTGATGTCGTGGCCGAGCTTTCGCAGTTCCGTCGCAATGTCCGCGGCACCGCGCGTACAGTCTGACTGCGCGTACAATTCAATCACGAGACTTTTCAAGGCCTGTCGATCGGCGGCCGAAGCGGCTCCACTTTCGTCTTCGTCTATTTCTGAGACAGGATCGCGTACTCCGGGACGGTAGCCTGGTCCGTCAACGGGCGTCACGCCGATGGTACGTGCCACCTCCAGAATATCCTCGCGCAAGGTACCCTTGGCTCGTTCAATCTGCTGGACGAATGCACCGTCACGCAACATCTCTTCGACCGTGGCTGGGTCATCATAATGGCGAGCCAGTTCCTGCTGATCGTACCCCTTCAATTGCGAATTCAATTCGTGCTGACGACGTTCCAGCAGTTCGCGATGCCAGGGAGGGACCCAGTCGGCTGCAATGACAGAGCCAGGTTCACGAGACTCCTGTTCGATCAGAGCGACATTAGTGGCTCCGTTTGTCTGGAGAAACGGCCCAACTCCGCGGCGGCCGTAGATGTGTCGGGCAATCTGATCGTGAGTCACCCCTTGCTGCAGCAGAATTGCGACCGGCTCCAGCTTTTCAATCACTGGGGTGTCGGCCCCTGCCCGGGCTCTTGCAACCGCTTTGACGGATGCCCAGAAACTAGGGCCCGGCGCTCCGCTCTCAGGACGCACCTTGCCATGTTCGCGTTGTGCGTAGGCTCGACATTCTTCCGCCAGGCGTGGAACAGCCACCGTGGCCAGGTCACGACAACAGGCTGGAATGTTGCCCGTGTCGCATGTCTGCAGTGCCGCCTGAATGCCAAGTCCGACGTTCTCGGGCATGATCGGTCCTCCGTGGGGATCATTCAGCCATCGCTGAATCCGCCGGAGCATCTCATCCACGATCCGCAGAATTTCATTCGCTCGATTTTCCATGGGCGTTTATTCTCCTTTCCGCCGGTGAATGGATCTCAAAAATCACTCTCTTACGTTGTCATGTGTTAAATCTGGGGTTGATGTTGGGTGGCCGGGGCTGGACTGAGGCTTTGCGAAGCCCCGGAGGGAGCGAAGACACACCAATCCCGGTCACCCAACATCAATCCCAAGAGACAAGACTTGACAGGGCACTCTGGCTCCAGAAGAGCCCCTGAATCACTTCGATTTCTCACGAATCAATTGCTCGCCGACGACACATTGGCCGTCTTCAAACTTCAGTGTGATGGCCAGTTCACCGAAGAAGCCCGAGCGTCGAACTTCAGTCACTTTGGTTGCCAGCCACCGCTGTGCTGCGGCGATACGTCGCGTCGTCCTGTCGTCCGAGGTTTCGCGTTCCATGTGATTCTCCTGCAGTGCTGTCGGTCAGCCCCGTACATGCAGTCACCCTGCACAGGCCAGTTCGGATTTCAGGTCGAGAAAGATCGTTTCCGTGGCTGTGCTGCGAGTCTGGCGATCTCGCTCGATTTCGATCGCCATTAACGACCGCAGTCTTTCGGACTGACGAATCAGCCGGGCGTGAAACCACTGCCAGACACCCGCTCGCTCGCGGTCGGCAAATTCATGCTGAAACAGGGGATTCCCGTGCACGTCTGCGGTGACGACTGCTTTGGGAACAATTCCACGCAGCACGACTTCGCCCGCATCGACCTGGTACAGCAGGTCGAAAACAAACTTGCTGGGGAACTCAGAGTCATCGGCGTCGTACCACCATTCACACGGATGGCAACGATCCAGGACGCTTCGATTCAGCGTTCGCTCGTACGTGACCGCATTCAAGAATTCTGGCATGACCGACATGTCATCCTCATTTTGAAGAAAGCACGAAGGCAGACACCCGTCGCACCGACGCACTGGGACCTGATTCACAAGCAACCCGTCAGCCGGAACGCGTTAGCGTCCGGTTCAAACGTTGAATGTCGTCAAACGACAAATGCCGCGTCGCATTACCATCCGTGAAGCCCGAGGCTTCCACCGAGCCGCAATCCGCGGGGATCGATCCATCGTCCCTCGATTCCATTCGCTGCGAATTGCAATGAGGCTCCAGCGCCTCATCCGCTCGGCAGAAGCTTCCGGCTTCTTCTGTTCAATCTGCCCATCAGCCGGAACTCGCTGGTGTCCGGTTCAGGCAGCAGGACGACCGTTAACACGACAGGGCGTAAAATTTCCCATGAATTTCACTCCGCCCCGATCAATTCTTAATTCGTGGACCAACCTCTTTTGATCAGCGTTCATCAGCGGTTCAAAGTTCTTGTTGCATGCGAGGATTATATCAATCGCACATGCATTCGCAACATAAAAATAATTGTCCGCAACAGAAAAACAGCAGACGAGTCAGTATCGGCAGGCGTCATCCGATTGCCAGTGCTAGACTTAGATGCAGACAAATAATTTTCAGCATTTTTCCTGTGCGGAGATTTTCCTGTGCCTCGACCACGAACCGTCGTCACTGTCGCTGCCATCGAAGACACCGCCGAAAAGCTGCTGGAACTGGGAGCTCAACTGACCGAAGTTGCTCTCAAACTCAAGCAGGCCAACATGAACGAAGCATTGCTCCCATGGACCAATGCCCATTGGCGATCCGTCGATAAACTGGTCGAAGCGGGGCTCCCGCTGCTGGGAGCGACCCTCAGCGAAATCAACGCCTTCAAATCTGGGCGTAAATCGACAGCCGCATTGGAGCAGGAACGGTCGCTTCGCGACTATGCCCGCCGCAAAGAACGAGATGCCTCTGCCACGGGTCAACAGCCCGAAAAGCGGCCACGCGGGCGACCAGCCAAGAAAGCAACATGATCTTCGACCACCCGGTGTTGATAAAGCCGGGCGATGAAGTGGACGGTGCAGGAATAATTCCACTGGCATCGTCTGCGAGTTTGAGTTCCGCCTTGTAAGGTTCCAGTCAATTGATTCCGTCCCTGGTCTGGTTTCGTACTGATCTCCGTCTGGATGACAATCCTGCACTTCAGGCCGCCATCGATCGAGGGGGGCCGGTGATTCCAGTCTTCATCAGGTCAAACAAAGATGAAGGAGGCTGGCAATCCGGCGAGGCCAGTGATTGGTGGCTGCATCAGTCACTGAGTTCTCTCGAGTCTTCCCTGCAAAATGTCGGTGGACAAATGGTTCTAAGGCAAGGGCCATCGGCAGCCGTTTTGCACGATCTTATTCATGAAACGGGTGCTGGTGCCGTCTTCTGGAATCGACGATATGAACCGGCCGTCAGGGACTCTGATTTGAAGGTCCGATCCTCGCTGCAACAGGCGGGCATCACGACAGCCGATTTCAATTCCCAATTGATATTTGAGCCATGGGAGATTGCAACGAAAGAGGGGCGTCCCTACCAGGTTTTCACCCCCTATTGGCGAGCCTGCTTGCAGAAGGGGGTTACGTCGAAGCCGATCCCGGCCCCCAAAACAATTCCATGGCCGGAAGTCTGGCCCGATTCCGTTCCGCTGGCCTCTTTTCAATTGGAGCCGACACGCGACTGGGGGGCTGGTTTGAAGGAACACTGGAACCCCGGTTGCCAGGGAGCGGCAGAGCGTCTGAAAGAATTCCTTCGGCTTCCTGTGAATCAGTATGCGGTCGACCGCGATCAGCCCGCCGTCATCGGAACCTCGCGACTTTCACCTCATCTCCATTTTGGAGAAATCAGTCCGAGGACGATCTGGCACGCCGTTCATCAATCGCTGACACAATCTCCCGGAGATCCCACGGGGGCTGAAACATATTTGAAGGAGATTGGCTGGCGCGAGTTCGCGCACCATCTGCTCTATCATTTTCCCCAGACAACGGATCACCCCTTACGAACCGATTTCGCGGATTTCCCCTGGGAGGACAACGAGCCTGCGTTGCGAGCCTGGCAACGTGGTATGACCGGCTACCCGATCGTTGATGCCGGGATGCGGGAACTCTGGAAGACCGGATGGATGCACAATCGAGTCCGAATGATCGTTGCCTCGTTTCTCGTCAAAGATCTGCGGTTGCACTGGGGACATGGAGCACGCTGGTTCTGGAACACGCTCGTCGACGCAGATCTGGCCAACAATACCTTGGGCTGGCAGTGGAGTGCGGGTTGTGGTGCCGACGCGGCGCCCTATTTCCGAGTCTTCAATCCCGTCCTGCAGTCGCAGAAGTTTGATCCCCAGGGGGAATACCTCGCGCAATGGCTTCCCGAACTGGCAGCGCTTCCCCCGAAGTGGATCCATGCTCCCTGGTCAGCACCGACAGAGGTCTTGAAATTCGCCGGCGTGTCATTAGGAAAAACCTACCCGCGGCCGATGGTCGATCACGGCGAGGCCCGAGATCTAGCTCTGGCTGCCTTCCAGACGATCAAACGCCGCGTGTGAAACCTCATTCGGCGACTGGTGAGTCAGACTGGGTGACCAAGGCTTGAACACTTGAACTTACTCAGAAGTCGAACAGCGACGATTATGTCATCCGCCTCGGCGATGTCGAAATCGTCGACCTCTTGTGGGCTGAAGGCCCACGAGTACAAAGCACAGGGCTTTCAGCCCTGTGACTGAGGACAGAACAGCGAGTGCGACCTGAAAGGTCGCAAGAAGTTCAGTCATAGCGATCACCTCCGGTCGATGACCGCTCGAGACCTTTCAGGTCGCAGGTGACAATGTTTCCCGTCCACAGGGCTGAAGCCCTGTGCTTCGTTCTTTTGGGCCTTCAGCCCACAAGAAATGACACGTTTCGACAAGTGTTGAATCATCTCATTCGGCGAATGAGTCCAACACGCGAGCGTAGGCGGCATACGTCCCTGCATCGAATAAGACATAGCGGACGGCAATTACCACGGACGTACGCAGCAGGAATTGACGAGTTTCATCCAGTGAATTCTCGGCCGCCAGATCCACCGGAAAACTGTAGACTCCAGTACTGATTGCAGGAAAGGCAATGCTGGTACACTGGTTCTGCACCGCCAGGTCCAGGCAGCGACGGTAGGCCGATCGCAGCAATCCCGGCTCTCCGGCACGGCCGCCGCGCCAGACTGGGCCCACCGCATGAAAAATGAAGCGGGCAGCAAGGTTGCCCGCGCCGCTCGGAACGGCATCACCCGTGGGACAGCCCAAGGGATACCGTGCCAGCGTTTCCTGATGCACTGCGGGTCCCGCTGCACGATGGATCGCGCCATCCACTCCCCCGCCGACCATCAGCTCGGAATTCGCCGCGTTGACAATCGCGTCGACCGATTGCCGAGTGATATCTCCTTGAACCAGTTCGATGGAACTGGTGCCAAACTGAACTTTCATGATACTTCCCGGTCAGACATGACACTTTGGTTCTGGAGCGACCGATGGAGTATAGCCGGAACGATTCAAACCAAGCAGCTTCAATGTCGATGTGAATCGATCCCACGGCGGCTGACGGAACGGCTTCAGAGTTCCGCTGGCGACATCGTCATCGGTCGGCTCCAGTATTTCTGTGGCGAGGCACAAGTCCAGCAGCCACATTTCTTCGAGGTACTGAGTCGATTGACCTGTCGCACGCGCTGTTGCCAGTCGTTGTTGCTGCACTTTGAATTTACGATGCACCTCCATCAATGTCAGGATCTTGGCGGCATCTGACCCATGGTGCACCAGCAGATCCCGGCAAGTCTCGAACGAAGCAAACAGATCCAGGTCCTGCTTACGCACGAGCAGGACTGTCGGAGCAACGTATTGCAGCGGACGATACGTTTCGAGGATCGGCGCCATGATCCACCATTCACGCTGAGATCCCTTTTCTTCCAGAAGTGTCCTCAGGTGGCCATGCAGTTCTCGAAGTACAAACGAACCGAGTTTCCCTTCCATGGCGATGACGGAGTTCAATTCATCATCTGCCGACTCGCGAGTCAGTCCGAGCAAGTGGGACCGAATGGAATCCTTGGCAACGAAAACCTTCAGTGGCAGGCAGCCGATGGATCGCACGACAAGATGCAGTCGTCCATCCTGCGCCGTGGTGACGAAGGCATAGGAAAATTCCAGTTGCTGAAACTGCTGTCCATGATGAATCTCGCGCATTTCTCGACGTCGTCGCCACCAGCGTGCGGCCCAGGTTGTTGACAAGGCAAACACCGCACCGATGACAATCCCCACGGATTCTTCGTGCACATTCTTCCAAAGAGTTTCCCACATCGCTTCCGCGATCCTTTCTTGAGAGCGCGCGGCTCAATCGCCACAGCACAGCCATCTGCCG
Source organism: Planctomycetota bacterium (assembly GCA_037146815.1). Lineage (GTDB taxonomy): Bacteria > Planctomycetota > Planctomycetia > Planctomycetales > Planctomycetaceae > Schlesneria. Next base: position 5,828 of record JBAWWJ010000169.1, on the reverse strand, counting down.
CACCACAGCTTGGAGCAGTCGTTACAGCGACGCTCGCCGCGAGGTCATGCCACGGGCGAAGTCTTCTTCCAGGTTGGCAACATGCGTTTCTTTCTTTCCGGACGGGCACGTGAAAGACGAGCCACTCGTCGGGACGCTGGACAATCACAACGCATACCGATGGAAATGGATCACAAGAATTCTGGGCGTCGATCCTTCGACGATCCGTAACCCCTGTTTGACGAACAGGCTTGCGCTCAATTCTGCACGAAGGGAGTCGCAGGTCAATTTCAACGACGGGATGCTGGCAGGACTTCGTTAACTGCAAATTGTGGCGAACAGCCAAAATAGACATCTATATTTTGTGTCTGGTCGCGGCGTCGAACAGGTGTATCATCATGCCCATCTGCATCGGAACCGTGACTCATTCACGGGTGACGCGCCGGGGTGTGCAAGGAACCGCCCTGCCCGAGATCGCGTCAAAGTTTCCACGACGGAGACCATCTATGTCTCGTTCCTTTCCACTGCGACTGGGGTGCGCCTATTCGTTTCATTACCCCCGCCACAATTACCTCGGACTACCGACCACAGTTGAAACCCGGCGGATTGTCGTCGAAGAAATTCGTGACACATCCAGCCAACCGTTGGATTCACAGACGATCGCCATCAACCCGTTGCTCAGACGAGGACGGTGGCTGGTGACAGGCCATGACCTGGAGCGCGATGCCATTCGATCGTTCTACTTCGACTCGATGAGTGAAGTGCGACGACTGTCAGATGAGCAATGCGACCCGTTTCGAAGAGCTGTCTATGTTGTGATGACAGCGCTGGGTCAGGCGATCTTCCAGGGATCACATCTGGATGAAGCACTGAATTTCTTGCTGAAACGTCCAACAGGAATTGTGTGTCGAGTTGTCGGAAGATCGAATTGAGGTGCCCGCGGACTATGCCAGTCATTCCCGCGCAGGCGGGCTGGCATTGGAATGCCGAGTTCGACAAAGTAGCCATCACGCTCCGCGTGATGAAAGCCGTTCGAAAGTAGCGTGTCGTTTACCCCAAAACCGCCTCTCAAGAGTGCGGCCCGGGTTCAGTGTCGCCGCACTTCGCGGCGACACTCCTTCACGACTTCGTTTACGCCGACTTCTGCTTGAGAAGATCGCGAATCTCGGTCAGCAGAACTTCGGTCGGCGTCGGCGCAGGAGGTGCCGCCGGGGCTGGCGCAGGCTCAGCCTTGCGAGAGAGTGCATTCACACCCTTGATCATCATAAAGACGCAGAACGCAATTGTCAGAAAGTCGAAAGAGGTCTGCAGGAATTGACCATAGTTAATGGTTGCCGGTTCCAGCGTCTTGTCGATGAATGACCCCAGTTTTTCCGGATCGGGGACTTTGATCGTGATCGGTGGCAAAGTGAATTTCAGCTCTGTGAATTTCACACCTCCCACAACGTATCCAATCGGGGGCATCAGGATATCTGCGACGATCGAGTTCACGATCTTGCCGAATGCGCCCCCCATGATCACACCGACCGCCAGGTCGATGACATTTCCGCGCTGGATGAACTGCCGGAATTCCTGCACCATCTTCATGTCGTACAATCCTTTCCCTACCGGGAACGTTGTTCCTGACCACTGGCCGTGACCGGTCGACTTCCGGTCGGGAATGTTTTCATCAGGCCCTGCCAGCGTTCAATCGCGGCTGTTTCCACTTCAAAATCGACGTTGGATTGTTCGAGGAACGCCTGATTGATACCTCCGCGCCCCGCTTCATTGGGTGAGCCGAGTTCAGCGTCACCAGATCCCTCGGTCGGAACGAGCAGGGTGCCTCCGATCGGACGCAGCAATGATGGTCCCGGAAAGCGAGCGAGTTGTAACTGGCCGACCATTACCGGTCCTTCCTTCGACTTCACGAGGACTTCAAAGTTCCCGTCAGCAGTAACCACGAGACTGGTCGCATCAGCGGGGATTTCGATGACCGGGTGAAGTTCTGCCAGTTCTTCATGGACCGACAAACAAACATGGCGCCGAGCGTTCAGAATCATCGCACCGCATCGTGTATAGGCGAGTCGTTCCCCGACCATCACGGGGAAGAAACCATCCCCATCAATCGCCAGGTCGAGTTCCCGTCCGGTGTTCTCCAGAACCCCTGCCTTCAGATCCAGGACAGGTTCCGATACCCGGCATCCTTCGACCTGCAGTGGCGTCAGTCGGGACGGAGAAGCTTCGACACCTGACCCGTCAGCGTTCGGCGCGTCACCGCGCCATTGTGATCCGTAACTGTCAATGACAGTCACCCGCAACCGCTTGAATCCGGGGGTTGCGGAATTCGCCAGGTTATGGCGGGAAATGGCACAGGCCTGTTCCATCGCGGCGATCGTTTGAATCCAGTCGGGCAACGGCTGTCGTCGCACCTGCGAGGCGGGTTCGGCCGTCAGTTCGGTCACGCGCGGGGCCGAGACCGGAGCCGCCGTCGTGATTGGATCCATCTTGTGAAGTGCCCGAGGAAGCGCCCGCAATTGTTTGCGGACCTGTAACAAATCTCGCACGACACCGGCTGGAATCGACTTCAATTCTTCAAACCAGATATCTCGTTCTTCCTGGGATGAACCAGCCAGTTCTTCTTCGATGACTTTTCGCACGGCTGCGGAACTTTGTGACTCAATCGGCTGTGCGTCGGTCGGCTCACCATTGTCAGCCAGCGGGCATGGATCAGCCGGAGCCGGAACAGGTCGCGGCCCGCGTGATTCCCCGTCTGTGGAGGTATCACTCGCCTGGACAGCCGGTGTAACCGCTCCATCGGCGATCGCGGTATCGTCGAGAAAACGAGGCACCTGGGAGGGGAAATCATCAGGGTCTGGCCGCATTTCGGCATCAAAGATCATGGCCCCGGGAATTGTTGCCGGGCGTTCCAAGGCGATTGCCGGCCTGTGGTTGCGCCGTTCAAAGTGCTGATGGACGGCATAATTCGCAACGACCGATGCGAGTGCGGCCAGCGAAACCACGGTCCCCGTGTGACGGGTCCATCCCATCGTCGACTCCCTTCGACGTAATCATCGGCAGCCGCGCATTGAACGGACCGCCGCCAGTCCACTGAAAATTACAGACAATGCCAAGCGGGGACAGTAGCGAAAAGCGTAAGCTTCGGCAAGATGGCTGCGAGTTCCGGTTCAGCGCCGGCATAGTGCCTTTGATCCGGACAAGAATTTAACACCGAGACGCCAAGGCGCAGGGGCGCAAAGGTAAGAACGGAAGCGAGCAATTCCCCTGCGTCTCTGCGCCTTGGTGTTGCTGCGTTAAATTCCTCTTCAAAAACGGGACGTTGCTCGGGTGCCGTCACGAGACATTCGGTTTTGGTCATTCGTCATTCTCGTCCTCATGCTTTTTGGGCTCGCGTTCCTTCTCCGCCCGGCGGGGTGCCCGGGTCTGCAGGCTTTGCGGAAGGCCCGGAATTCTTGATGTGACCGCGTACACCGTTCACGGGGCCATCCGTTTCGCTCCTGACCCCGCCACCCAGCCGCCGTGCGTCGTATCTCACGAACCCTTCACGCATCTGGCAGGCATTCAAGAGATGCCATCGACGACGAAGCGTCATGCGGTCTCCGCCATTCGTCCGAGCTTCCTCGACTCGCCACTCACCTATCACCATGATCGTCGAAAGTGGGCCGGCCCAAACCTCTTTCAATGTAGGGTACTACCGTTCGGGAGTCTTACGTTGACTTTGTTTCACGTCGATGAACATTTGTGGCGTCGTGCCAGTCCATATGACAATGTCGACATTGTTTCGCTTGCGATGTACGCAACTCTTCGCCACAAAATGGGCAGGGCGTTGTCTGACGCATTGCTTCAGCAGGTGATACACCCTGCGATAATGTCCAACCGATCGCACCGATCGGCAATTCCGGCCCGCGAAAATACATGTCGACAAAGATTTGCCCGTGATGGTGACTGCATTCGCACGAAATCAGGTATGCATCCAGGGGCAACTCATGTGGGCTTGCATTGCTGATTCGGCGCTCGGTGCCGCTGGACACCCATAAGCTGACGTCCGGCCGATTCAGATATGAAGCCTGAGTTCTCTTTATGGAGCCTTGCCGCTGAAACCGAACGGGCGTGCCAGAAGGGCAGCGAAGCCGCTCGAGAAAATCAAGCTCCGCTGCAACTCCACCGCCACACAGGACGGGATTGTCTGGATGAAGTCCATATGGCGGAATAGAAACTTTACGGCCGAACAGTTTGCTCCACCACGACATCGCACGCTCCTGTTTGTGGCAGCCGGATGATGACGCCTGCAACGGCGCGAGACAATCTCCATAGATGGGACACACTCTGATCGCAGTTGTCAAGGAGTTCATACAGTCGAATACGGTAGATTACGGTGTCATCATCCCCTCAGCAGAGCCTGTTCCTCTAAATGTGCGAAGAAGGACTGGTGGCAGACCGAACGGAAGTAACTCGGGCCACCATGAAATCGTAACTCCATTTCAGATTTGGCGACGAAATCAATTCAACGGTAAAGAGCTTTCAGTGAGTTTTGCAAACTCCTGCGCCGGGTGGCCCAGCTTGCATCAAGCTCGTGCGCAGCACAAGAAACCTAAGACGAACGCCGAAACACGAATCGGGTTAAAATTTGTTAAACGTCGGCCTGGGGATTCTTGGACCTCCAGGCCCGGCTTGAAGCAAGCCGGGCCAGTCAGGCGTCGTCTATCCAACAGTTGCTCAATATTCACCCCGCGCCGGGTGCCGGGTGCCACGGGCGGCGGCTTTGGGCCGCCCGTGTTTAAGCGGCCAAAACACAGGGCAGCCGGGTGATCACCCGCTCCTTCAAGAAGTTTGTGAACTTCAATGATTTCCAGACGCCAGTATGCTCGGTTCCATTCCGTAATCTGTTGCCCGATTGTATTCAGGTCGAGTTCCACCGGGTGCGTGGCACAGTCGCCACTGACGTTCTACAGGAAACCTCGACCTTATTGAACGGCTTTTAGGTTCCACTGGCGATCGCCCTGGATCGCCAGTGCCAATGTGCTGTCAAAAAAGTCTGACGTCGGGTGGGGCGACATCGGGCTTGGTCAGGCAACTATCGGGATTCAAAAAAATCCCAGGAGAGACCGTGAATCGTCGGCAAGTCCGGGTCAACACTCTTTGTGGCGGAAGCGTACCAGAGTGCACTCGACCATTTCCAATCTACCGCGGTTCGGCACAGCCCACGCCGGACCGGGTTCTTGTGGATGTAGTCAATGGCTGACATGACTGCTCGTTGAGTGGACAGGTTGCGATCATAGCCCGGCCCTTCCTGCCAATATCGAAATGACATTTTTCCGGGACGCTCTTGAACGGTAAGCCGTTCCAACAACCGACTGTCGCACTGCTGCAGAATTCGCTTGATTCGGACTGAATGAGGCTGTTTGACGGCCGAAAGAAACTTGTCAACCTGCACAAGCTTCGTCGTGGGAAGGACCAGTAAGTGGACATGTTCTGGCATCATCACGAAGGCCACCTATCGAAAGTTCCACCGTTCGGCAGCCTGGTCAACCGATTCGCAAAGCAATTTGCGCCAAGCATCATTGGTGAGCAGCGGCATTCTTCGATAGCACGAAAACGTCAATTCGTGCAGGTCACCAGGTTCATGAAAGTGTCGAATCAGCTTTCGATGTCCGGCCATGAATTCATCTCCGTCGACGAATCACGTGATCTCCTCGGCTCACACAAGAACAAGTGTAACCAACAGACGCTTTTTGCCAATCACATTAGCAATTCAGGACATTGCCACAGAAGTCTATCGCGTACGGCAGGCACATCGGGCACTGGCGATCCAAGGCGATCGCCAGTGGCACCCAACGCGGGTAACGATTTTA
>JBAWWJ010000168.1:0-18376 GCA_037146815.1 Planctomycetota bacterium | reverse complement strand
ATCAAGAGCCAATCCACCGCTGGTCTTTCCTTTGGCGGAAGAATGGCAACCTTCGCATTTTTCGATCAGCAAGGGCCGAATCCGCTTCTCAAAGAAATCGGCATCACTCTCGGCGAAGACCATGCCGGGAAGCAGCAGCAAAGGTATCGCCCACAGGAGATTTCCGAGGGGCCAACCCTTGCGGCAGATCTGCTGCCGATCATTCCAACGAAAAGCCATTATTTCAGTTCTCGCGAACCAGTTCCGAATCACGCAGACACTACCAACAGTCTGACACCCGCCACGCCTTGAGGAAAGCGAATCCCGGAAAAACAACACTCGCGATTTTCCGAAGCGTCAGGCCACACCGTCGGATGTGATTCAAACGCCGCATCTGAATGTCACGGTGAAGTTTCCCGCCAAGATGCCGCTTCCAAATGGCGTTCGGCAATCCAGCGATCTGTTTCCGCCATAGGGTGGCCCGGCTTGCTTCAAGCCGGGGGCCAAAGGCCCAAGAATCCTGAAGCCGACGGTTTGGGGCGATTGACGCCGGAACTTAATCGACGTTTTTTGCGGAACGTTTCTTGTGCTGCGCACCCAGCTTTAAAAAAGCTGGGCCACCCAGCGATGATGTCACTGTCGGTTTAATCGAAGTTGGCTCTAGACCGATTAGCCGAGAAAGAGCATTGCGCGATGCCTGGCAAGAAACTCATCAAGAGGTTGAAATTTCGATGGACGAGTAAGCTTTGCTCCAGAGTAAGGCAAGAAATAGCGCGAAACTGCCTCGTCAGTCGATCGGCTGGTAATTTCTGTGAAAGAATAAGCCTGCAATCTTCATCGAATGCGACCAGCCCGCAATCAAATGCCTTGTCCATCAGGTTGTTAAGACATAGTCCGTTACAAGGATTGACGCGATGTTCGGGATAGTCGCTCCATGGGAGTATGTGGCTTGCAACCAGTAGCGATGGAATTGTCAGTCCAGTGACGCAGCACTGTCCTTCGTACGAGGCCAGAATGGTCTTTCTGAAAAAGCCTTGAGCAAGTCGGACTTTGGTTGTCCGTTCTGTCTCCGTTTCTCCTTGGTATGTGGCCGCGGAATTCTCGTCGTTGGCTGTGGCCTCCTGCAACTTTGTCGAAAGCAGGAGTTCGCTCTCAACGGCCAATCGTTCCCAATCGGCATGGAATTCAAGCCAGATCTCACGATCCTTGCTCGACGCTCCGGACAATCCCTTCACTCCTCTGTCTGAATGGAATGAGTCAAGGGATGCGAGGTTACTTAACTTCATTGCAACTGCGGACGGTGTTCGATCGATAAGCGACGCCATCTGAATGACATCGGGATTGAGTTGATGAAATTTTCCGAACGGAAGTCGACAGTAGAGGTTCATCACCAAAATGAGTTCGTCGCGTGTCCAATTGCGCGCCATTGTTGTTCACTTCTTCGGTAGATGAGGGATATCGAGCTGAAAGTCCGCAGGCAAGGTTTCTAACCGATAACAAACGCAACTATCAACTGCCGCTGAAGCCAAGATTATGCCATCGCATCACGGCAAATTGCAGGAAGAAGGGAAAAGGCTGTAATCACGCGTGCACCCCAGAAAATCACGAATCGTGGATTCCTTTTCCGAAGGAACGGCGTATGATCAACTGCGTCGGTGGTCTGCGAGTTTAAGATTCGCGTCTCGACGAAACCGGAAGACTCGTTGAAGAGCAGGCCCGCGATGCGGGGTGGCTCGTTAATATGTAAGCCGACGCGATGGAACACTTGGGGTGCTCCGTCGCGTCGGCTTTTTTGTTTTTCCGGACTGGAAACCCTGTCAATCCGGATCGACACGCGGATTGACTCGTACAGGCCGTTGTTTGATTTACCGATGTCGTCCACTTTACCGAGAACGAGGTTTACGAATGCAGAATACACCCGCCGAGCGATTGATCCATCCTCATGCCCATCATCAGATCGCGGCAGCCATTTTTGTCGCGTCGCTGCTGCTGAGCGTTGCGATGGTGCTGTCCGCGGAACTGATGAAGCCGGAACGCTACGAATTTCACCCCGGCAACACTCCCGCCACGTACGTTGTCTATGACCGTGACACCGGGCGAGCCACTGTCGCGGAATTCGATGCCAAGACCCCTTTGACCGCACTCACCCGCTGATATCTCTGTCGGCGAGTCAATCAAGCATCTGTCCTCTGTTTACGAAATTGAAGGAGCTTCTCATGGAACTTTTCGCTGGTCACATGCTTCCGCTGGCCGCAGCCGGATATTCACTGGTTTATCTGCTGGCGGGTGGCGGGTTTGGTGGTGCGATCCTGATTTTTATCGTGGCGAAAATGCTGGGCCGGTAACGAAAATGCTCTGACAAAACCTTCGCGATTCATGGATTTCGTGGAGATTCGAACTGCCAATCGCCGGTTTTGTCAGGGGTTCCAAGGTGAGTGCATGACAAAACGTTTCGGTCGGTTCGCGCCCCGGTTCTGGACGTTGTCCAAGCCATTTTTCTTTTCCGAAGGCAAGTGGATTGCCCGCAGTCTGCTGGTTCTGCTGCTACTGCTGATGCTCGCCAATACGGCCGCCAGCGTGCTGCTGAACCAGCAACTGGGGGAATTCTCGTCGGCACTCGCGGCCCGCGAGGAAGATCGATACTGGAATTCGATCTACTTCACCATCGGATTACTCGCCATCGCCGTTCCGATCTATGGCTTGTACTACTTCGTACGGGATAAGCTGTCGGTCTACTGGCGACGGTGGATGACCGTCCGCTTCCTGAAGCGATATCTGAGCAATACCGCCTATTACAAACTCGCGTTTGACTCCGAAATCGATAATCCCGATCAGCGGATCTCGGAAGACATCAATTCCTTCACGCAGAAGTCGATCTACTTCCTGCTGATTTTTGTAGAAAACGGACTTCAACTGGTCGCTTTCAGCGGCGTGCTGTGGTCGATTTCACATGGGCTGGTCTATTTCATTCTGGTTTATGCGGCGGTGGGAACGGTGGTCACCGCCCTCGTGTTCGGCAAGCCGCTGGTGAAACTCAACTTCGCGCAATTGCGACGGGAAGCAGACTTCCGTTTCAGCATGGTCCGGATCCGGGAAAACGCGGAATCGATCGCCTTCTATCGGGGCGAGGAACAGGAGGGGCACTATGTCCATGCGCGGTTCCATGACGTGTTCGTGAATTACAACAAGCTGATCTACTGGCAATTGTTTCTGAATCTCTTTCAGTATGCCTTTATCACCGCGATTGTGATTATTCCTGGAATCATCCTGGCTCCGCGGGTGATGTCCGGGGATCTCGACATTGGCAGTGTCGTGCAGGCGACGGGTGCCTTCAGCGCGATCTTCAGTGCCTTGAATGTCGTGGTCAGCAAGTTCGATGTCTTAAGCCTGTTTATCGCGGGTGTCAGCCGGTTGGACCGGTTCGCCAAGTCACTCGGACATGCCTCATCCCGTACTCCAGATGGTAAGCAGCACATCACGACAACCGAAGATTCTCGCGTGGCAGCGGAAGCGTTGAGTATTCAGACGCCGGATTACAAACGAACGCTGGTCAGGGATCTTTCCGTTGAGGTCGCTGCCAAAGAGAGTTTGATGATCGTCGGGCCAAGTGGTGGCGGAAAAAGTTCGCTGCTGCGTGTGATTGCAGGACTTTGGGACGCGGGCGAGGGAACGATTGTGCGGCCTGCTCTGGACAAGATGCTCTTCCTGCCGCAACGGCCCTACATGATCATCGGCAGTCTGCGGGCGCAGTTGCTGTACCCCGGAAACAGGTCGGACGTGTCGGACGAAAAGTTTCAGGAAGTGCTGGAATCGGTCAATCTTCCGAATTTGATCGAACGGTGCGAAGGTCTCGATGTGGAAGCGGACTGGGGGAAACTGCTTTCCCAGGGGGAACTGCAGCGCCTGGCCGTTGCACGCGTGTTACTGGCCGGGCGACCGAACGTCATTCTGGACGAAGCGACCAGTGCACTCGACGAGAAGAACGAGGCTGAGTTGTATGAACTGCTGCGGGCCACATCAGCCACGCTGATCAGTGTCAGCCACCGGCCTCACGTGGCCCAGTACCACACGAACGTGCTGGTGCTGGCGAATGACCAAAGCTGGAAGGTGCAAAGTCCTGCGGAATACCTGGCAGAAGCATCACCGCCAGTGCAGACGGATACCTGAAATTAAGTTGTCTTCGCAGAGTAGCCTTCACGTTCCATGTGAAGATAGCCGTGCGCAGATCGTTCGCGGATGAATGGACAATCGCAAACGGCAAGTTCGATAAGAGAAACGGTATTATTGGTACGCGGCGGGAAATAAGCCGAGTGGTTGCAATCAATCGCCTGTTCGGCGCGGGTCTCCCGACCCCGTCGAAAAGCCGGACCGGAGGTTTCCTCTTTTAAACGGGACGCAACCCCATTCGGGGTAGAAGGCCCAAGACCTCGGCCAACCCAGGGTAGCTGCGATACGCGGCAACCCTAGGCTATAAGACGTAACTCCGTTGGAGTTATGACGACATGGCGGTCGAATGTGACCAGGGATGAAAACCTAGGGTCCGCACTCAAGAGGAGACCTTCGGTCGAGGGTTACGGCGGGGTCAGGAGACCCGCGCCGAATAATGTCTTCGCAAAGTAGCCTTCACGTTCCACGTGAAGATAGCCGTGCGCAGATCATTCGCGGATGAATGGACAATTGCAAACGTCAAGTTCGATAAGAGAAATTGCATTATTGTTACGCACGGGGAAATAAGCCGAGTGGTCGCAATCAATCGCCTGTTCGGCGCGGGTCTCCCGACCCCGCCGAGACGCCAGACCGGAGGTCTCCTCTTTCAAACGGGACGCAACCCCATTCGGGGTAGAAGGCCCAAGACCTCGGCCAACCCAGGGTAGCCGCGAAACGCGGCAACCCTGGGCTATAAGACGTAACTCCGTTGGAGTAACGACGACAGTGTGGTCGAGTGTGAACAAGGGTGGAAACCAACGGTCTGCACTCAAGAGGAGACCTTCGGTCGGGCGTTACGGCGGGGTCGGGAGACGTCAGGAGACGTCAGGAGACCCGCGCCGAACAGGACCATCCCCCCCCACCGAGTTCATCTCGGTGGAAAAGGGCTTGTGCCCTACGCTGCGGTACACCATCGCCGCGTAGTGCAGAAGCCCGTTTCCATCGAGGCAAGCTCGATGGGGGCCTCGAATTCGACGTCCCGTGCGTGGCTTTCTTCGAAGTCGGTTGCGGCAGGATGTCAGGGACTGTAGCGAGGGGATTTATGATCGCGAAGCGATCAAAGAAAGTAGCTGGGGGTTGCAGCGAAGCGGAACCCCCCGGAACAGATCTTCTCTAAAACGCATCCCGAAGGGATGCCAGAAACGGTGGTGCACCCCCGATTGCCGTTGGGCTTCCACCAACCCAAGGCTATACGACGTAACTCCGATGGAGTAACGACGACCTGGCGGTCGAATGTGACCATAGGTGAAACCCAAGGGGCCTGCAGTTAAGAGGAGACCTTCGGTCGGGCGTTACGGCGGGGTCGGGAGACCCGCGCCGAACAGAGGCGGGGTCAGGAGACCCGCGCCGAACAGAGGCAGGGTCAGGAGACCCGCGCCGAACAGGCGAACAGCCGAACAAGACAGTTCTCACCAGGGTTTCAGTTTCCAGCCAAGGATGAAACCGACGCCCAAACAGACCAGGGCGGCGACGGCGGGTTCTTCGCGGGCGTAGACTTTCAAATGCGTGACCAGGTCATCCCAGGGTTGGAACGGGGTCGCGTCGCGATCGCTATCGCGGCGCAGGTTATATTTTGAGGTCGAGTGGTCTAATGAGTTCAAGTGATTTCTCATTTCTGTAAAGGCCTCGCGAAGAGGTTGGATGGGCGATCGATCGGTTACCAGCGTCGTCCCTGACGACGCACCATATTGCGGAGCCAGCGGACATTGGCCTTCCATTCATTCGATGAGCGAAGGAAAGGTGCCTGCTGCTTGTTGAAAGTGAGACGGGCTGCGGCCAGCAAAGCACCGCTGAGGCAGAGACCGATGATGAGCGAGATCACCAGCGCGAGCGTCATCGAAAATGCTGCGAATTCGACGAGCGCTGCTGAAAATGCCAGCAGCGCAATCGGAATCAATCCTGCGGCAATCAACCAGGCCGCTACGAAAAACATGGCGGGACTGGATTGCGAACGGCACCAGTCTCGTGTTTCCAGCAGCAGCAGTTGGCTCTGCAGTTCCGCCAGGACAAAGATGTCTTCTGTGAAGTCAGTCGTATTGCGTGCAGCCGATTGCAGGGGGGCCTCGTCGACCTTGCTCTGTTCTACCGCGTTCGTTTGAAAAACCATGCAATCACCATTCCTGTGGCAAAGGCCCCGCACAGCGAAATCACGGGGCGTTCTGTAACAAACGATTGAGCGGACTTCAGCCACTGTTCGCCTGATCTGGAAATATCGGCCATGTCGGGGAGCGACGAAGCGGGCCGACGTTGTTGTGGCAGATATCCGGAAATGCGATTTTCCTTAGTGACCATCGTGACCTGCCTTTGATACCCGTTCGTCTGCGTTCGGGAAGGGAACTGGTGAACGTCGTGTGGAATTCATGGGTTCGATGAGTTGATTTACGTGTCGATTCAGCAGAGTCATGCCAACTTGCATCGCTGTCGACGTCACGATGCCGATTCCCATTTCGACGGCAGCGTTCCAAAATGTCGAACGAGCGGCCGGGCGCTCGATTTTGATGGTTCCTGCGTTCGCGAGGTCAGCCAGTGACTGGGCCACGCGACGATCCACGATGACTCGCGTCGGCATGACCCAGTACCCCACGACGGCCGCGACGCCGACGAAAACCAAAGGGTTGGATTTCACGTACGTACGCCAATCCGTGAAGTCCTCGGTGATCTGCTTCGCGTTATCAACGAGGCCATCCATTTCGTCGTTCAGATCACAGCGAACCTGCCGCATATCACGTTGGATGTCCGCCGCCGTTCTTAAAGTGGGCATGTCACATTTCTCGCAGTTGTCTCGACCCTGAATTCGCTCGCTGTACCGGCGCGTGTGGTATTCGACGTGATTCTTTCACACTTAGATGCTCGCCCCTGACGTCAGGGCAAATGCCTTTTTGCAGCTGGGCAGGATGTAGGGTGGGACCGGTGGCGCTTCGCCGCGCCGGCCCACCATCAATTCTCGACGTTTCCTGATGGTGGGCCGGTGCTCGAAGCGAGCTGGTCCCTCCCTACTTTGAAAAAGCCGATTGCCCTGCCCCTGACGGCGCGACAATTGTCGCACCGACCCGGGCTCCCATCATTGTGATGGCACGCCAGGTGGCGGATTACCTGCGAAAAGTCAGTGCTAACAGCAGGCCCGTCAGGACGCCTGCACCAAAGCAAATCGCGACCGATTCCGCCGGGCGGCTGCGAACGGTGTTCTCAGCGACCTGATAGCCCTGCCGCACCGAGTCGGCGGCCTGTTGTGATCGTTGTTCGATCGCTTCAGCGGCCTGTCCTGCGTAATCGCGGGCCTGTGACGCGGCGCTGGTTGCGTAATCGCGGACGGATTCTGCGGCTTGATTAATCGTCGATGCCCCTGAGCTTGTCATTTCTTCGAGATACCTTTCAACGTTGTTACGTGCTTCACCGGTCTTAGTCTGGATCATTCCGACGAGTCGTTCGACATTACCGTCGAAGATCTGAACATCATCGTTTGTCAGTTGGCCCCACTTCTTTCGAAGCTTGCCCTTTACTTCATTCCAATTCCCGGACAATGTCTGCTGATTGACCATATTGCATTCCTTGGATGCCAAAAACAAAAAAGCCGACGCGATGGATTGTCCCTGAGGGATTTTCCACTGCGTCGGCTTACTCATTAACGAGTCTCCCGGCGAAATCCGGGCTGCTCTTTATTTAGTCTTCCGTTGACGGGGAGTGATGAGCGATAAAATCATCACTGCGTCGATACATCCATCTTACGCCGATCCTGAGGAATAGCAATCCAGCAATTCGTTCCATTCATCGATTGTCATGATCAGGCTCACGATAATCGTGGTGGAGTACTACTTTCGAGGAAGGACTCAGACCCAGGGATCGTTCTGCGCAAAGACCGTATCCAGCGCGGCCGCAGGTGGGGGAGTCAAAGTCACTGTACTGGCCAGGTCGTTACTGATGCTCAGCCCATTCTGGATTTCGAACGTGACGTTGCGGACCGTCAGTGTCGGGGTGACGCTGACGTTGACATAGGTGACGGCATGCAGAGCCGCTTCCCACTCGGCAAGACTGGCGGTTCCCCCGACCGAGACGAGCGTCAGGACTCCGGTCGCGTTCGTGGAGATGGAAATATTTCCCATCGTCAGGCCGTTATTGGTGAATCCGAGCACGTCTTCACCGAGCATGAAATTGGTCAGCGTGACCTTGCCATATTCCGCCGTGGTACTGTCCACATCGGTCAGTGTCAGCACCGTATTGATTGCAGTCGGCACCGCGTTCGTTGCCACGCTGAGATTGGTGACTCCGGCGAGAACGGCCGCGTCGTTGACTGCAGTCAGGCTGATGGTACTGCCCAGGGTATTGCTGGCCGAGGTTCCATCGTTGACGGCGAACGTGACGTTGCGAGTTGCGGTCAGTGGATCGTCACTGGTATTGGCATAGGTGACGGCGTGCAGGGCCGCTTCCCACTGAACCAGTGTCGCAGTAGCACCTGCCGAGGTCAGTGTGAGGACTCCGCCAACGTTGTTGGAGACGGCGATGTTGCCCATTGTCGTACCGTTATTGGTGAATCCCAGTGAGTCCTGGCCCGCGACGTAGTTGGACAACGACACCTGGGCAGTTGCCAAAGTCGTGCTGGCCGTATCGGTGATCGTCAGGGCCGTGTTGATGGCTGCGGCGGCACCGTTTTCCACAAAGCTGGTGGTTCCGACGCCTGCGAGGACCGGTACGCCGGTGACTGCACTGGTCAACGTAATGGTGCTGGCCAGATCATTGCTGACAGTCAGTCCATTCTGAACCTCGAAGGTGACGTTGCGGACGGTTAGTGTCGGAGTGGCGCTGGTGTTGACATAGGTCACGGCATGCAGCGCCGCTTCCCATTGGGCGAGACTGGCGGTCCCCCCGACCGAAACGAGGGTCAGGACCCCGGTCGCGTTGGTGGAAACGGCAATATTTCCCATTGTCAGGCCGTCGTTGATGAATCCGAGTGCATCCTCACCGACCACGAAATTGGTCAAAGTCACCTTGGCATATTCCTCTGTCACGCTGTCCACATCCGTGAGTGTCAGCGCCGTGTTGATGGCTGTCGGGGGAGCGTTCACCGCAATCGAGATATTGGCAGGGATTGCCAGAGCCGCCGCATCATTGACCGCAGTCAGGCTGATGGTACTTCCCAGGGTATTGCTGGCCGAGGTCCCATCATTCACGGCAAACGTGACGTTGCGAGTTGCCGTCATCGGATTGTCACTGGTATTGGCATAGGTGACAGCATGCAGAGCGGCTTCCCACTGGACGAGTGTTGCGGTACCACCTGCGGATGTCAGCGTGAGGACTCCACCAACGTTGGTGGAGACGGCAATGTTGCCCATCGTCGAGCCGTTATTGGTGAATGCGAGTACGTCCTGACCCGCGGCGTAGTTTGACAAGGTGACCTGGGCACTCGCCAATGTGGTGCTGGCTGTATCGGTGATCGTCAAAGCCGTGTTGATGGCTGTGGCGGCACTGTTCTCGACAAAGTTGATGTTTCCGGCACCTGCCAGGACCGGTACACCGGTGACGGCACTGGTCAATGTAACGGTGCTGGCCAGATCATTGCTGACGCTGAGTCCATTCTGAACTCCGAATGTGACGTTGCGGACCGTCAGCGTTGGTGTGGCGCTGGTGTTGACGTATGTCACGGCATGTAGCGCCGCTTCCCATTGGGCGAGGTTGGCGGTCCCACCGATCGAGACGAGCGTCAGGACTCCAGCCGCGTTGGTGGAAACGGCAATATTCCCCATCGTCAGGCCGTCATTGGTGAATCCGAGTGCGTCTTCACCGACCATGAAATTCGTCAGCGTGACCTTGCCATATTCTTCCGTGGTGCTGTCCACATCGGTAATGGTCAAGACGGTATTGATTGCGGTCGGGACCGCGTTCGTTGCTACGGTGAGATTGGTGACACCGGCGAGGACTGCCGCGTCGTTGACCGCAGTCAGGCTGATGGTACTGCTCAGGGTATTGCTGGCCGAGGTTCCGTCGTTCACTGCAAACGTGACGTTGCGGGTTGCGGTCAGTGGATTGTCGCTGGTGTTGGCATAGGTGACGGCATGCAGCGCCGCTTCCCACTGAACGAGTGTTGCAGTGGCACCTGCGGAGGTCAGCGTGAGGACTCCACCAACGTTCGTGGAGATGGCGATGTTTCCCATCGTGACTCCATCATTGGTGAATCCGAGCACGTCCTGGCCAGCGACGTAGTTGGACAACGCGACCTGAGCACTCGCCAGCGTGGTGCTGGCAGTGTCGGCGATTGTCAATGTCGTGTTGATGGCCGAGGCAACACTGTTTTCGACAAAGCTGGTGGTTCCGGGGCCTGACAGGACAGGTACACCGGTGGCGGCGCTGGTCAGCGTGATGGTGCTGGCGAGATCATTGCTGACAGTCAGACCGTTCTGGACTTCGAAAGTGACGTTGCGGACCGTCAGCGTCGGGGTCGCGCTGATGTTGACATAGGTCACGGCGTGCAGCGCCGCTTCCCATTGGGCCAGATTCGCGGTTCCCCCGACCGAGACGAGGGTCAGGACCCCGGTCGCGTTGGTGGAAATGGCAATATTCCCCATCGTCAGGCCGTCATTGGTGAATCCGAGTGCGTCTTCACCGACCATGAAATTCGTCAGCGTGACCTTGCCATATTCTTCCGTGGTGCTGTCCACATCGGTAATGGTCAAGACGGTATTGATTGCGGTCGGGACCGCGTTCGTTGCTACGGTGAGATTGGTGACACCGGCGAGGACTGCCGCGTCGTTGACCGCAGTCAGGCTGATGGTACTGCTCAGGGTATTGCTGGCCGAGGTTCCGTCGTTCACTGCAAACGTGACGTTGCGGGTTGCGGTCAGTGGATTGTCGCTGGTGTTGGCATAGGTGACGGCATGCAGCGCCGCTTCCCACTGAACGAGTGTTGCAGTGGCACCTGCGGAGGTCAGCGTGAGGACTCCACCAACGTTCGTGGAGATGGCGATGTTTCCCATCGTGACTCCATCATTGGTGAATCCGAGCACGTCCTGGCCAGCGACGTAGTTGGACAACGCGACCTGAGCACTCGCCAGCGTGGTGCTGGCAGTGTCGGCGATTGTCAATGTCGTGTTGATGGCCGAGGCAACACTGTTTTCGACAAAGCTGGTGGTTCCGGGGCCTGACAGGACAGGTACACCGGTGGCGGCGCTGGTCAGCGTGATGGTGCTGGCGAGATCATTGCTGACAGTCAGACCGTTCTGGACTTCGAAAGTGACGTTGCGGACCGTCAGCGTCGGGGTCGCGCTGATGTTGACATAGGTCACGGCGTGCAGCGCCGCTTCCCATTGGGCCAGATTCGCGGTTCCCCCGACCGAGACGAGGGTCAGGACCCCGGTCGCGTTGGTGGAAATGGCAATATTCCCCATCGTCAGGCCGTCATTGATGAATCCGAGTGCATCCTCGCCGACGACGAAATTGGTCAGATTCACCGTGGCGTATTGCTCTGTTTTGCTGTCCACATCGGTGAGTGTCAGTGTCGAGTTGATCACTGTTGGTGGAGCATTCGATGCGATGGAAATGTTGGCCGTGATCGCCAGCACTGCAGGGTCATTGACCGCTGTCACCGTGATGCTGCTCGCGATGGTATTACTGTCGGCGAGTCCGTCATTCACGGTAAAGGTGACGTTTCGGATCGTTGACGTTAATGGATTATCGCTGGTGTTCGCGTACGTGACGGCGTGCAGAGCCGATTCCCATTCGGCGAGGGTGGCTGTTCCACCAGCCGAGTCGAGCGTCAGTACGCCGCCGACATTGCCAGTGGTGGCAATGTTTCCCATGGTCGCGCCGTCGTTGGCGAATCCCAGGACATCCTGGCTGCTAACGTAGTTGGTCATAGAAATCTGGGCACTCACGAGTGTGGTGCTGGTTGCGTCGGTGATCGTAATCGAAGTATCGATTGCTGTGGCCGCATCGTTCTCAGTCACATTGATATTGGCTGAACCAACCAGCACCGCAGAGAGCAGCACTCGCGATTCCAGACGTTCGACGTGGCAAATCACTGAAGTCGAGGCTGTCGAACCATTGCGACGATGTCGCACAGTGGATCGAGGTGCAATACGTCCGTAAACAGAAGAAAGCCAGGAAGACATGAACATTCGGGAAGTACCTTTCGGGTCTCACAATGAGAGGGAACTGACGCGAGGCGGTCCAGTGATGGCCCCGCAGTACGTCAGCGGTGTTGCGATTGCCACAAGGCGGATCGCCGAATTCAAAACTGGACCGAGACTGCAGACGCAATCAGGATCGGACTTGTTTGATGGGCTTGCTGGAGTGGCCGCTTATGGCAACTCTTCGTGGATCGGCGGACCGAACACCTGCGATTAAAAGGAGGACGGTCACAAAGCCTTTGACATCAACTGTGTTGTCATGTGTGGTGAATACGACCGAAGGAACTCCTGACGCTTCGGCGAAGATCGGTCGCACGATTTGCCTGAATTGCAATCGGGACCGAGTACTCCAATACGGCGCCATCTCATTGAGGAAACGAAACGGCTCGGTGATGGCAATAAAAAAAGCCGACGCGACGGAACACCTTTGAGGGTATTCCATCGCGTCGGCTTACTTTCCAATGAGCCTCCCGCTGTGGGCTGCTCGTTATTTAGTCTTCCGCTGATATTGAGATCTGTTTTGAACTCAACCACTCGGATGGTACGCCAATCCGTGAGAATAGCAATCCTGTTGTGCCGGTTATTCTACATTTCGCAGGAAGTGGGTAACTGGCAAGATGGAGGCCAACGTTGCATCTGACAACAAACAAGGGAATCGGTGGAATGCCCCAGGGCCTCATGCTTGTGGTAAAGCGAGCAGCCGCCGTACGTGGAGAAATCCGCACAAGGTTTCCGCTGGGCTTGACCCAGCGGGACCAGCAACTGCACGCTACGAACGACGACCTCTTAAAATCAAAAGAGCTCTCCGCCCGGCTTGTCCGGGTGGTAGCAACGACTTGTCAGCTACAGCGAGTCCGGCGATTACGCCCATTTACCTTTCCAGCAACTGCAGTGTCGCGTTTCAGCTTAACGGGTCAGTCGCCGTATTCGGGAAGGTCGACTTTCCGCCAATCGACGCATGGATCGATCCACTCAAGGAAGCAACGGCGTCCGACGGCGTCCGTATCCTCGAAACAGAGATGACGTCGCCGAACGTGGTCCAGTTCCTTGTCAGCACCCGTCCTGGTGCCTCGCCATCAGAAATCGTGCGGTCGATCAAAGGACGCTGGCAGAACATTCTACGAATTCAGGCTCCATCGGCGTTTCGCCGCAACTACTTCATTGGAAGTGTTGGCGAGGCAAATTCCGAGACACTGAACAACTACGTCGCTCGCCAGACTGCCAGGCATCCGATGGCTGATGATCGCGTCACTGCAAAACTGGAATTGCTGCAATTTCATGATCCTGCAACGAAGCTGGATGAGGAACAGATTGGTAGTCACGGCAAGTTCGTGCATCGCTTGCAGATCGTGCTGGAAAACGCTCACGGATGGAACGAGATTCGTGACGAAGTCTTGCAAGGATCTCGAGACATGATTGTGCGTGCATCCGCTTCAAAAGGCTGGCGACTGGCACGCATTGGATTGTTGAGTAATCACATTCATATTCTGTTGGGATGTTCGATGGTCGAATCCCCTGAATCCGTGGCGATTTCGCTTCTGAACAATCTGGCAGATGCACAGGGGATGACGCCAGCGTTTCGATTCAGCTAGTATGTAGGCACGTTTGGACATTATGACCGGAATGCGATTCAGCGGGTGGTGCGCGATCGGTAGCTTGGGAATCGTTTCTTCCACCCGGTCAAGCCAGGTGGAGCGCCGGGCGCGACGTGTCTCTACCGGGGTAGCAGTTCAATTGTGATCCCGCCGGGGCGAGCCCGGCGGAAATCTTTTGGATCGGGCGCAATTACGAGGGCGCTCAGTTTTCTGGTCGTGATTGGATGTCGCTGATTGTTATTCGATGACATTTCTGTGCGTTTCCGTCAGATCGTTGTCACGGTTCGGTCAGACTGGGGGCCCAGAGTCCCTGCTTGACTTCAGGGGTCTCGCCGGATGGTGGAAACGTCGATTTTGCCGCAGTTCGAAGTTGCTTCGAAAGCTCTTCCACCGTTTTGGAATGATCGGGAAGACTGGCGAGGTTTGTCAGTTCTCCTGGGTCGACATCGTGGTCATAGAGTTCCCGACCTTTGCGACCTTCGTCCCATTCGGTATAGCGCCAGCGAGGGGTTCGCAGGCTGTAGCCAAAGTACCGATTTCCTTCGGATCCGACATTCGTTGTGACCGAGGCTCGCTGGGGACCCCCACCTCGCATGACTTGAGTGATCGCCCATCCACGTCCGGCGATTGTCGGATCTTTTAACATTGGCACCAGGCTTTGCCCCTGAACATTGCCGGGGGCCTTAATTCCACACAGTTCGGCGAGCGTTGGAAACAGGTCGACATGAGAGACCGGTGACTTTGCAACGGAACCCTTTGGTGTCACTCCTGGAGCGATGATCAAAAATGGAACTCGGGAACTCTCTTCAAACAGGCTCATTTTCTGCCACAGTCCGTGTTCGCCCATGTGGTAGCCGTGGTCGCTCGTGAAAACGATGATCGTGTTGTCTGCCAACCCCAGTCGGTCGAGTGCATCGACGACGCGGCCAACTTGAGCGTCCATGAAACTGATGCTCGCCAGATACGCTTGGCGACACTTGCGACGTAGTTCGTCTGTCAGTTGCTCCTGCTCTTTCTTGTGACTGCCAAGCCCTGCCGGAGGGATATCCGCCTGATCTTCTTTGATACCCTGGACGACAGGCATCTGGTTTTCCTGGTAGAGGTCAAAATAACTCTTTGGGGAAACGTACGGTGTATGCGGACGGAAGAAACCGACCGAAAGGAAGAAGGGGCGATCGCGTCGTTTGGCGCAGCGTTCCAGGACCCATTCTGCGTCCTCGGCCATCAATGCATCGGTATGATGCGAATCACTTTTGGGCGATGCATACCAACTGAGCGTTCCACCGAATTGCCCCGGCAACAGCGAGAAGATTTCGGACTCTTCTTCCAGTCGGTCGACCCCTGCGGGATTTAATTCCAGTTCCCATGATGCCGGATCGTCATGCCCGTTTGTCCCGATCGACTTGGGGACGTTGTAGTGATACAGCTTGCCAATCCGGGCGGAGAAGTACCCTGCGTTACGAAAGACTTGAGGCATGCTTTGCTGGGTGGGGATCGTTTGTCGAAAGATCTGGGCGTTGGCCAGGATGCCGGTACTGTTCGGATAGAGGCCTGTTAAAAGGGCGTTGCGGCTGGGACCGCACAGAGGAAAGGAACAATAGGCACGGTCGAATCGCAACCCGCGTGCGCCCAGTCGATCGATGTTTGGGGTTTTGACGAGGGGGTCGCCGTAACAGCCAAGCATGTTGTTCAGATCGTCGGAAATGATGAAGAGAACATTGGGACGCGCCGGTGCATCAGCGGCTCGCAAGTCGTCGCCTGCAAGTGTTGCCAGTAGAAACAGGACGCCCAGGTGCCAATGTCGCAGATACTTCATGAGCAGAATTCCTTATGGAACGACCTTCCAATACCGACCCGATGCGAGGATGTCGCGTCTCGCCCGCATGATACGACGGTCGCTCACGCGGTGCGATCCTGCCGATCGAAGGCGTTCGGAATCCCAACCCGTTTTTCAATCTGCTTTAAGGTCCCGGAATTCTGTGGCATGGGAAACTGGGTCAACTCGGATCGACGCTCACATAGTGACGAGTAATGAAATCGTTCTGAATCCACAGCAGTTTCTGAAAGGCTCGTATCGTTCGCAGTGAAGTTGATGCATCGAGCGGTTGCTGTGAGATCACGTCCGTCAGGCTGTCGGCGAGCAATCCCATCAGTGCGTTCATTTGAACGAGAGGGACATCGATGTCTTTGTTGCCTGCTTTCAGCGTATGGATTTTGCCGACCATATCCAGATACTGAACCATCTTGCCATCGTACGACCGCCCCAGCAGTTGCATGAAGTAGCGGCTGAGGTGTTCCTTGCGGAAACGGATTTGGGGATCAGTCAGAGTCAAGTGGGCAACACCCGTCGGCAGCGGACCATCATAACCAGATTGCCGGGGGACGAAATGTCGAGCCGTTGCGTCGTAGCTCAACAGTCTCTCGTATGTCTTTTCGACCAGTAGCGGAATCAAAGGTCCCAGCATCGGTGCACTGGCCTGAATCAGTGCGGCATCCTCCGGGCCGAATCCCATGAATCTCGCGAGATACTCGTAACGATACTGGGTATCGGTCTCCAGACGTGTTTCGTCAATACTTTGCATGGCCCTCGTTTTCTTTCTGTAACGTCGCCCCGAATCAATCTGCGGCCGGGATGGTGTGAGCGCTTTTCGTGGGTTCGCGAAGCCATTCGCTTTGTACGACGTCGTCGGCCCAAATGCACGCGTCGTGCAAAAGCCCGCTTCCACCGAGATGAACTCGGTAGGACTGTGGGGCTAAAAGCCGGGCGTAGGCACATTCGCCAGAACGTGGGGGATCGGTTGGACCACCCACGTTCTAGCAAACTCAAGATCGTGCGTGGATGACGTGTTAGATGGCCAACTGCACCAGTTCCTGCGGTGGTTCCGCTTCGATCAGTTTCAGGTCGAACTTTTCCTGCAGGATCTTAAAGACGTTCGGTGAAACGAAAGCAGGCGGGACCGGGCCCAGGCGGATTCCCTTGACACCCAGAGCGAACAGACTGAGCAACACGGCTACCGCTTTCTGTTCAAACCACGACAATACGATCGACAGCGGCAGGTCGTTGATGCCGCAGTTGAAGGCGCTTGCCAGGCCAAGTGCCACTTTGACGGCTCCGTAGGCGTCGTTGCATTGACCCATGTCAAGAAACCGCGGTAGTCCTGCAACTGTTCCGTAGTCATGATTGCGGATGCGATACTTGCCACAACCCAGCGTCAGAATGACCGACTCGTGCGGAGCGGCTTGAGCCAATTTGGTGTAGTAGTTGCGCCCCAACTCTGCACCATCGCAACCTCCGATCAAATAGAACCGTTTGATTTCGCCGGACTTCACTGCGGCGACGATCTTGTCTGCCAGGCTGAGAATCACGCTGTGATGGAAACCGATTGTCGATTCCTTCACCTTGCGTTCAGGAAGTGCAGGCGAAGCCTTCGCCATTGCGATCAATTCTGAAAAGTCATTCGTCATGATCCGCTTACCACCGGGGACCGCGGTGACTCGGGTCGTGAAGAGCCGATCTTTGTACGAGTCCGGAGGAATCAGAATGCAATTCGTTGTGGCGAGAATCGGACCGGTGAATGCGGGGAATTCCCACTGCTGGTTCTGCCACGGCCCTCCGTAATGTCCGGCGAGATGGGTATGTGCCCGCAGCTTCGGGTAGCTGTGAGCGGGCAGCATTTCCCCATGGGTGTAGACATTGACCCCCTGGCCTGCAGCCTGATCGAGCAGATCCGACAGGTCTGCCATGTCATGTCCTGTGACGAGGATTCCCGGTCCGGCTTTGGTCCCTTCGTAAACAACCGTTGGCGTCGGAGCACCGAATCGCTCGGTGTGACCTTCGTCGAGCATCTGCATCACCCGGACATTCTGTTTGCCACATTCGAGAACCAGTTCGAACAGGCTTTCCATGTCAAAATTGACGTTCGTGACCGTCGCGAACAATGCTTCTTCAATGAACGCGTTGACCCCTTCGTCTGTCTTGCCGAGTCGTCGTGCGTGGTGGGCATACGCCGCCATTCCCTTGACTCCGTAGAGCAGGATCTCCTGCAAGGACTGGATGTCGGGGTCTTTTCCGCACACCCCGATCTCGGTGCAACCGGTCCCATTCTGAGTTTGTTCACACTGGTTACAGAACATCTTGAGACTCCCTGGAAAAATGAAGCTTCGCGACAAGAATCACTGCGTCTGGATGTCAGCCGTTCCATCAGCCTCAAAACAAGACTAGTAGATCGACTTGTCCAATATGGCGGATAGTAGCAATTGATAAATCGCACAACAAGTCCCAGAATCCTGAAAAATGACAATGTTCATTTCAGGGGATTAGCGCCCCCTCCCATCCGACACGAGCATCCTGAGAAAGTGCTGCAATGAGTTCTCAAAACCACCGAGAGCGCTGCGTGAGTTGGGTTACGGTAGTGGGGGGTGATGCCTGAGTTTCAGGCGCATCTTTTAATCTTTTTGATTTGGAGCTGATACCTGAGT
>JBAWWJ010000167.1:0-18647 GCA_037146815.1 Planctomycetota bacterium | reverse complement strand
CAATAAGCAGCCAACCACGATAACCAATCTGTACTGGAATCTGCCGCGGTTTATAAGAGATCTTCACCCAGCCGTTTCCAACGTCCGCGCGGTTGAGTTCCGTGGAATCACACGTTGTCAATGCAATGAGTTACTGCGACAGGTGTCTATTCACCGTTGATGTCCCCCAGTCAATGTCGAGACGGCTTGTACGCGTCCGTGTTTGCTGAGTTACGGGAACGGGGATCTCGATGCGATTCCACGTATCCATTCGATTGACCACCCAGAGTCCTTCACGGTGTTCTCGCTGGATGTCCGTTCGACTACACAGGACTTCCTTACCTAGGCAATTTGTGTAGAGATCAATACCCGAGAGCGTATAATCGCGATCTGGGTCTATCCAAACACGGGCTCCCAGTTCAGAAAACTCCGCGAGTGATTCGAGGGGAATTTCCAGCACAATCGAACGACCGTCGGATCGCATTCTTGTATCGGGGTGTGTCGCCAGCATTTTTAAGATGTCGAAACCAGCGAAGGCAGGACGGACCGCAGAAACGATTTCATCCCATATTCTGTCGATTCGCAGGGATACCTGCGACAGCTTATCCAAATGGACACCCAACGGACATTGCCAAACATATGCCTCTTCTGGAGCTTTATCACAATTCCCACTGGTACCCGTTAACAGTGCACGACCATGGGCCATGTC
This sequence comes from Planctomycetota bacterium, assembly GCA_037146815.1. Lineage (GTDB taxonomy): Bacteria > Planctomycetota > Planctomycetia > Planctomycetales > Planctomycetaceae > Schlesneria. The sequence goes on along the minus strand of JBAWWJ010000167.1, from coordinate 17,959 downwards.
CAGCCGGTCTTCGAAGAAGTAACTTTCCGAATGGTCTTCCATAATGATCGCCAATGGCTGATGGCGACCAGGCGACTCCCACAGGCTCGCTTCCGCAACAACCCCGTGAGTCACTTTCCCTTTCAGTCGGCACGAATGGACGAGATCACTGTTCCTCAGGCAATTGTCAATGATCGCACCGATATTGTTCTCTGTCGCCCGAGCATGGTCTGTACAAACAAGAATTAACAGGAACGCATTTCTCAGGTACGAAGTCATCGGCTAACCGTCCTGTTTGGAATAACAGAGGTTTTCGTGCATCTGCCGCGTAAAGAACTCAAGAAACAGCATATTATGATGGCAGTGCAGGTCAAAAATGGTCTCCGCCGTTGCATCACAACCTCCGCATGTTTTGAACCAACGGCACTTGGCACAGGCGGAACTTAGCGAAGCAACAGGTGCTTGTTCGCTGGATGGCGGGATGTGTGACTGCACTCCCCTCCATGGAAGACATCGGTATTGGTGGGTCAAACCGTCCTCGTCAATTCGGTATCGCACGGGCAGGTAGTGGTTGAATTCCGGCGACCAGACTCCCTTACTTAGGCGTTCGGTAAATGATGTGATCGGTTCGAAAACATCGTCGAAGTGTGGAAACTGGCGATACGCCTTCACGAGGAACTCGGAAAACTCGACGCCACTGGGAAGTTCCAATCCATTTGACGGGTTAAACTGCGGATGCGAGGTGGCCGGAACGAATGAAACGCCGCCCTGATAAGTTATATCCAGCATTTGCTGGGCGTCATCGAGCGCGGTTCCCATGTTGCCGCGATGCAGATAGAACACGATCGGAATTCGCAAGCCCCTCTCGCTCATTAATCGGATAGCTTGAATATCGGTATTTGATCCGATCGGATACCCCGATGCATATCGAACGCTCGCGCCGCGCCGAATCAGGGATGAAATATCTCCCTCGGACAGTTCGGGGATCTTTCCGACGAAGATCGCCGCACATCGATTCGTTTGCCCGGCGAATTGAGTCAGCCCACCCACCAGATCCACTTCGGGATTAGTGAAGTAAACGTTCAGACTGGTTCTCCGCGGCCCGTAACTTTCGGCGACGAGATTAATAGAGCGCATTGCTTGCTCGGAGGGCGGCCACGGCCCCACGTAATCGATCTGACAACGGTGAACGGGCATCCGGTCCGGGTGACGTCCCGCGTGTATTACGGCAGCGACATCTGGTTGCCGTTCTGCCACAACCGCCGCATTCCACGGATGCACCGCGTCGACAACCAAGCGTCGATCTTCCGACAGATCCAGCACAATCAGGCCCAGATTTTCCAGGTCCGACTTCCACGCAGTCTCTTCCGCGCCCGAGTTAAGTGTCAGCATTCATATAGCCTTCAGTGTACGTCGCGTTATTCTCGGCTACCAGTTCTTGATGTACGCGGCCGGCTACACGCGCCGTGGCCCGTGTCAATTCGCACGCGTTCCAGTGTCGACGGTAGACACTACCGGTCTCTTCCAGATTCTCAGCAGGGCAACCTCCAGAGCACATCTGATTGGCAACGCATTTGGGGCAGTCCTGTTCCAAAAGCGCCGTCTGATCCGCAACGTCGAGGATCGCACGACGTGCTTCGTTAAATTGTTGATAGATACTTCCTATCCGCCAAGAATCCTGAAGCCCCTTGTTCCAGCGGTGACATGGCCAGATATCTCCGTGGATGTCGATCAGCAGCAATGCTCGCCCGGCCCCGCACGCGACCGGCGAGCGCCCGCGTCGAACTCCCTCTACAAAATCGGTTAATCCCTTCAGGCGGATATACGTTCCACTGCGCATCTCATCTGCAGCAAGATCAGCAACCTTGGAAAACTGCTCTTCAAACACGGCGATCTTTTCGGCATCCCAGTGAGACGGCCCTCCAGGAACAAAAGCGATATCGAAGTAACCCAATGATCGAAAGTAGTGGTACGAGTCGACGAGCGTTGAGGCACTTTCGGGAGTAACCGTGCTACGAGCGCAGGTTCCCGGGCGGTAAGCCAGGATTTTGGGCACGGCCTTGGCAACCAAATGCGACGATCCGCGACCGCTGGTCGTCGGTCTGTTCTTGTCTTGGACATCGGGAGTTCCGTCGATGGACGTGTGAAAGCCCATCCCCCAACTTCTCCAGAACTCAACGACCTCCTCGGTCACCAAGGTTCCGTTGGTCGTCATGCCAAAATGGATTGATTTTCCCATCTGGGCTGCGCGGCGCTTGGCGAATGGAACCAATTTCTTAATCAAACGAAACCGAATGAGCGGTTCACCACCCATGAAATTGACGCGTATATCTCGAACGGGGCCAGAGGCATGCAACAGCCAGACCATTGTGTCGAAAGCGACACTTTCCTCCATGTGCTCGTTCCACTTTTCCTTGAAACAGTAAGTGCATCGCAGATTGCACTCCACGGTCAAGTCCAGGTCAATAGACCGCACAAACGACCCCTCGGTAGGAGCAGCACTTAGGTCGAGTCGCCTTGCCTGAAACGGGACTTCGACCAGCGAATCGACAGTTTGACTCTGGCGGAGTTGGGTGCCATTGGTCCCGCACCCCCCTCCTGCGCTGCATCCACCGGTCTCACAACCACTTCCGCCAAGAACGGGCAATGTCAGAGCGATACTCACGTTGTTTTCCATTTACGGCCAGGGACGGGGCGTAAGCAACACTGATGCTCGCCCGTTTTGCATACCTAGAGCTCGGAAGCACCGTCGGGTAATCTTCGAATAACCTCACAACACTGTTTACGTCACATCGCCAACGCGACACCCCTTATTGTATGCTGTATCCGTATTGCACTTGCCTAGTGTCCTGCAGAAGTCTTCCCCAGTTGTACAATAGTTCGTCGTCTCGCAGACATTAGTTCCACATGAGTCAAACGTATCGCAAACGTTTTTCGCGGCGCACGTATTAGTGCTGCAAATATTCCCGGTTCCACAATGATCCAGAGGATTGCAAGTGTCGGATGTCGAGCACTTGTTGTCGTTTCTGCACAAATCTCCAGTTTTGCAGGTGTTAGCTTGAGTGCAGGAATCCGTTGTTTTGCAGATATCCTTATCGCAAGTATCCTTGGTTGTGCATGAGTTACCGTCACACAGATCCTGAGTCTTGCAAGTGTTGTCTGTCAAGCAAACGTCATTTGCAGCGCAGGTGTTCTTCGTACAAGTGTTCTTCGTTGTGCATTCATTGCTCGTTGCGCATGTGTTCTTGTCGACGCATTCATTCGTCGTACACGTATTAGGATCGCACGAGTTTGCCGTGTCACACTTTGTATTTGTGAATCCGCATGTATCAATTGACGCGCAATCAGCCACAACGGGGCTGACGAAGACGTTCAGGCTGGCAGCAGCGAGCATGGCCTGGATGGCGAGCCGTCGAGAGGTCGGGCGGATATTGTGGTTTTCACCGTCCATCAGTGTGTTCAGCAAGCGGCGAAATCCATCGTCAGCATCGAGAGTCTTTGGCACCATCAGAACAACTCCTTAATGAGTCACATATGGCATTTGAGTGCATGAAGAAAAAGGGCTTCGCAGTGGCTTACCACTGAGGATCATCTTGAAATGATTTGATCGTGTGACCGCGATTTGTCGATTCGTAAGCCTAAAGCGATGGCAGGTTGCCAACGACGATTCGCCCGAATGGCTCTGCGGAATTTCGGAGCAAGGGTTCGTCGTCCTGATCAGGCTGTTTTCCATCAATCTCAAACAGCGCCACACGATTTGCACTCGGACTGATGCATCGCATGAAACGCCGACAAATATCAAACCCAGCGGCCGCATATTCAGACTTGGCCGGCACTCGGGCAAGAGTCGTGCCGTCATCCTTTCGAATGAACTCAGCAATCCATGATTCGGATTTGGTGCCTTGAGCGGCAACGTAGCTGACGAGATATCCCCTCGCTGCAACGAAGACAGAATGGAACAACGCATCACCTGCAGTCGTAATTGGCCGCAGTTCCTCAAGCTTGGTATTACCTGCTGGATCGCAAGTAACCAGTAGAGGCTTATACTCACGGGGACCTTTTTCAAACGCGGTAACCGCAGCGCGGATCCGCTCTGGCGACTTCTCTTGAATTAACTTCGGCGGGGTATGCTGGATATACACTGCTCCTGCGAAACCGCGCCCTAAAGAGACGGGAGCCAGACTGTAGACAGTCGTTTCCGGCGCTGGCCTGGGGTGCTGGTAAACCGAAATCAATTTCAGGTTATTCCCGTCATTCAGGCCAATCTTGTAGAGGCTGTGGCTGCCTTCCTGAGTCGCAAGAAGACTATTGTCGTCCAGCCATGCAACTGGCGTCCTAACTCCTTTTTTGTCGAGTGGATTGCGTTCCGCGAGCAGAATTCCGTCAGTCAGTATCTGACCGGACGTGACGTCAAGAATTCGCACGCGAGTTTCGAATGGCTTCGCGGCAGTCTTATCATTACCGAAAGTTGACAGAGCCAGGCGCTGCCCGGCAGGGTCCCACGAAACCGAAAACGCTGACCGCTCGTTGGAGAACACGCCCAGACGGCGATAATCCTTGCCGCCTTCGAGGTCAAACAGATCGACCGTAATCCCAAGCTTTTCAGGGACAGCGCAAGCGACAGCGAGCTGATTGCCGTCTGGCGAAAAACACACCGCCTGCAGTTGGCCAGGAAGCCTTGGGAGTCGATGAAGACGATCCACCGAAATTAGAGGCACGTTGGCAGCTGCGACAGCTGCCTGGGGTCCGGGTGGGGCTGCTGCTGCCAGAACTTGCGCCCCCAAGCCAACAGGGAGGGCTGCCACGGCCAGTGATTGACGGATGAAATCGCGACGATCCATGGAAGGCATCCTTATACTCAAAGCAAGTCAAGGGCGCGTCATTTTTTCCGGCTTCTGACTTTGTGTGTGGAGTCGTGTTTCCGATGCGTTACGAACTGCGTGCCTATCGCTGATTTGCAGCAAACTCGCAATAAAGAATGTATTTTTTCAAACACCCGAAACAAGACACTACCAGTAAGATGGTATTCACCACAGATACACAAGTCAAACAAAAACACAACTACCTGAGTTTTTTTGATCATATTGCCACCGTAGCGATCCCTCAGGACACAGCGGAAACGCCAACACAATTCGGCCGCGTGGCATTATGCGGAGAAGCACGAGGCTAAACGCAGATGAGTGGCGCATTACTCAAGAGAAGCCTCGAGTCCATGCACAGGCTCCGTTTTAGTTTCGGCGATCAGACTGACAAAGTCGCTGACGTTTCGTAAGCATCCTGACTACTTACACGTTCTTTTCGCCAGACGAGACACCCGGGTGCCTGGAATCATTGTTCCCGTTCATGCCGATGAGTCGAGTCGCCAATTGCCATTTCCAATGTGAAAAATGAATCTCAAGAGTACATCGGCCGAATTGCTGAATCGATTCGGTCACTGCTTATTCTTTTGGCGATTTGACTGTAATCGCCAGATTGGACCCTTTGAGGGAACGGAACCGGTGGCCGTGATACGAGTCGACCAGAGTTCGATTCAATTGGCCATGTCTTCAACACATCGCGTTTCTATTCCGCCAACGCCATCACCATAGTCTTACATGCGATTTTCACCCTGAAATTCCAGCAAATTTCTCACAATTGTGTCATCTCGGTTAGCTCGCAGCCAGCTACAGCGGAACGCTGAGCGACTCGCCGTTATCTTTTGGACCCAACGACAACAAGAACGGAACCGCGACCCGGCTCCATCGGTCGGGCGTGGGATAACTGTTTGCGCCATCGGCCCAGCAGAGCTGCAGCATTTCCGTGTTGATAATTCCGGGGTTCAGCGGGATTGCTGCCATTCCAAAGGGAAGTTCCTGAGCCAGAGCCAGTGTCAGGCCTTCAATCGCGTACTTGGTTGCACAATACGGCGCGACCTCAGGCGATGTGCTGCGGCCCCACCCGGAACTGAAGTTGACGATCACACCGCGTCCCATCTGGATCATGGCCGGGACAAAGTGTCGAATGACGTTTGCCGTGCCGATCACGTTCACATTCATAATACGCTGAAAATCGGCAGCGGAGATTTTCCAAAGCGGAGCCGTCGGATTCATGATCGCGGCATTGTTCAAGACAAGATCGGGCACGATCCCGGCGGACAGGACAGATTGAGCCCATGCTGCAACCTGAACATCGTCAGCAACATCAACCTGGTCGAAACGATGGGGTGCACCGTACTGACGCCTTAATTCCTGCAGGTGTTCTTCCGAACGTCCACACCCGATCACGGTCTGTCCCGTCTCAACAAATCGATCAACCATCGAACGACCGCATCCGCGTGTAGCACCAGTAATCAGAATGATTCGAGGAGATGGTTTTGGCATATGATCAACGTCCTGTTTGGCGAGGTCATTCGGGGATCTTGTGAAGTGTGAAGTGGCCGATGGCAGGCCATAACAAGCGCTGGGATTCTGTCCCGATTTCTCCAACCGAAATATCGTAGACGAATCCCTGACGACGCCCCGCGACTGTCAAAGCGACCGTCTGCCCATCGGGGCTGATCACAGCAGATTGAACCTCGGCCGTATGGTGACTGGAATCAGGAGTCGCATAATCCCCTTTCCAGACTCGGGTATATCCCGAAATCTTGAAGTGGTTCGATTGCACGGCCAGCACCGGATCGACGGGATGGAAGAATTCGATGTCAAATCCCTGACGGGTCGCCCGGATTTCCCGTATGCCGTTTGGAAACGAACCCGATGGAGTCAGTGCCACGATCTCACCGACATTCAGGCCGCCAGCCCAACCTCCATCCTGCAGACCGCCGACATAGACGTCACCTTGAGGACTGATCCCGATGCAGAGTGGCCCGACGAAGTTCGACAGATCCCCTTCCTTTGCAGGTCGACTGAACGGATAGACAGCTCCCTGGACAACTTTTCCCACCGTTTGCAGGGTCATTCGAATCAACACATGGTTGTTGATCTCTGCTGCAAGGAAGTGGCCCGAGATCGGAGCCAGACCCGCATTGCCGGATTTCGGAACCCAGACAACGCCGTTGACACTGCGAGTCCAGGGATGTGGGATCTGAATCGCAGGGCGATCTGCTGCCGCATTCGGTTCAGGTTCGTGTCGGCTGGGGACTCCATAGCGATGCCCGGCCTGAATGAAGTTCAACTCGTTAAATGTATTCTGCACCCCCTGCTGATCGGTACAAAACAGTCGGTCCTGATCATCGATCGTCAGCCCGGTCGGGTATCGCAGACCACGCGCAATCGATTCAATCTTGCCTTGAGGATCGATCTTGAGAATGTCGCCTCGCCAGCGAGATCGCGTGATCGGGCGATTCTTGAAGGTGTAATCGCTTCCAAGCCCGATAAACAGATCTCCGCGAGAATCGCGGACGATTCCGCAGGCCCAGTCGTGATAGTCATCCGTCACCCCCCAACCGCTCGCGAAGACTTTGCGCCCGATCACTCGCCCCGTTGAATCCAGACTCAGTCGCAGCAGCTCCGGTTTGTGTGCGATCAACAGCGCGGCTTTTTCAGCAGGGTTATCAGGATCCACAGGAACTTCGATGATCCCATACGGCGCCGCTAATCCCTCATCAATGGCAGTCAGCGGAACTTCACCACTCTGCGACGGATCTAACCGGTAGATGTGACCTTTGAAGGATGAAAAGACCAGGCGATTGTGGCTGTCCCATGTGAGTGCGGTTGGCATGATCGAACGTGGCAGCGGCAGCCTGTGACCACGAAATCCGGGTACCGATGTGATCGTCTCATCCCGACTCATCGAAGGTGTTGTGGGATTCATGCGGGGATTGTGCCAGCGCAATGTTGTCTGATACTGAACTGTCGCCACGGCGAGATCCTTGCTGGTGCCTGCAGTGAACCGAACAGCGGTCTCGGGTAGCGACGCAATTCCCTCATTCTTCATGCCGCTAGTCGTGATGCGAGCATGTTCGACGATCGTTGCTGGATTGGCATTTCGCAGCCATGGCCACCAATTATCTTCCGACTTGATGGTGATCTGGCGCTGCCAGCCACCACTTGCATTCGACGTGACGCTGCTGAAGGAGTCCGTGATATCACTGATCAGATGAGTCGTCTCCCCCTTCTGAAATCGCAGGTCATAGACGAGTGTGACGCTATGGGAGTCGCGTTCTTCCCGTTTCAGTTGACATGTCACGGTCCATCCGGTTTCCGGCGCAATCACTTCGTTCGACTTCGAGTGAACGAGGAGGATTTCCGGTCGAGGATCAAATCGAGTCGCCAGGACAGTCCCTGCCAGATCCCAATACCATCGCTTTCCCTCGCAGCGCTGGCGAGCAAAATCGCCCAATGTCCAGCCGCGGACCGAACAACTTTCAAGATCGAACAGAACCGAGTGGCCACCTGGCAGGCCGATCGCAAATGATCGAGCGACAGTCTCGTCAGCGACACCGGGAGTCGTAAAAACATCGCGCACGACGCGTGGCTGGTCTTGTTCACCCACCGAAAAAAACTGCTCGACGACAGCTGGATTTGATGGGGCGGTCAAATTCGGGTCATTGAGAGCTTCCCAGATCGCGCTCAGTTGCTGATCAAGCTGTCCCGGCAGGATGAATTCATGGGGACGCTGATAATTTGGCATTTCAACACCCGGCATGACTCGCAGCGGAGCCCGCGTCCACCGGAAGTAGTATTCCGTGCGCATTCGCTGGCCAATCATGTGCAGGTTGGAACCACGAGTCCCCAGCGCTGTCACTTTCGGTGTGTAGTCCTTCACCGCATGGCAGGCGACACAACTGAATCCCTTGCCACCCAGCAATTCACGCCCGGCGAGCAGTCGCTGCGGGTCTGCAGACTTCGCAAGCACTGGGCTCTTCTGCGCGGGGCCAGCGGCGGGGATTCGATCATGCCCGATCAGGTACGCAAGCAGTCCCTGCTGTTCCTGAGGGGAATGTGCAAACTTCGGCATGCGAACTCGCAGCCAGTTAAGTCGTGGTGATTTCTGGTCACCCCGGATTGCCTCCGCCAGCCCGGCATCGTGCATCCGATCACCGACCGCATTTAGCCGTGGTGGGATCAACGTCATATGCTGACCAGAAAGGGATTCGTCAGTTTTCGCAATTTCGGCTGCAAACCTGGCGATCCCGCGAGTTTCATCACGGTCATGGCAGGCAATGCAGTTCTTTCGTTCCAGGATGCGACGACCGTCAAAAGCATTCGCATGAGTAGTACTCGGCACTGGCGCCACGGTCCATGAGGAGAGATAGGCTTTCAATGCGTTGCTGTTTGCAGAGGGAAACGACGGACGAGACTTCGCGCGATCTGGCTTCTGAAGACAGCCACGTTCCCAATCGAGCTTAGCGCCAATCAGTGACGGAAGATGCTGTGTGACAATGTTGAGTTTGGGGAGTGTATGACAGGACGCACATCGTGCGGACTCAATCAGGCTGGCCCCCCTTGCCAGCACCGCCTCGCTGGCAGGTGATGTCGAAGCAACTGCAGGGACTGCCGTTGTTCCGGTTAAAGCCAGTGAGATCTGCATACGCTCTTTTTCGGTCAGCGTCACGATCGGCATCCGATGGTGTGCATTCACCTTTGCAGGATTGGCCAGCCAGGTATTGACCCAGTCGTTTGTCCGCTTCTGACCTATGTCATCCAGCGAACCTCCTCCAAACGGGGTTGATTCACCGAGTTTGTTCCAGTGATGACACGCCAGACATCCGACAGATCGAATCAGCGTGCTGCCAGCCTGTCGATCCTTGTCCTGCTCTGCGTCTTTAAGCTTTGCCGAGGAAGTCAAATCCACCGGAAGTGCCTTGGACGTGAGTACCGCGACAATTGCCTCGGCATCGGCCAGGGCGAATCCGAAATGAGGCATCTTTCCGCGATCTGCCGCTGGATCAGAGATGGCGTCACCTGACTGCGTCAACTTTCGTATCAGCCAGTCTCGGTGTGTCTCTTGACCGACATGATTGAGTGCAGGTGCAGGCAGAGTCGAACTCGTGATCGCGTTTTCCTTGCTCGGCCCTGCATGACAATTGCCACAGCGAAAAACTTCGTACTGGATACGCCCTTGTTCAATCAACGTCAGTTCAGGCGATGGCTTTGTCTGGAACAAGACGTGGTATGGAACCGGCTCCAGCGGAAACTCACCGGAAGACCAATAGAGTTTCAGATGTGCGGCGTCCCCCGTTCGTTCAAACGTCAGTTCAAAGGATTGATCACCGAACGGCAACGCCGTTTCGGGACCGCTGATCCACTGCGGAGCGTCACTTGCCCCTTCCAGAACCACCTGACCATTCACCACCAATTTGAGATGTCCCTGGGCGAACGCATGGAACTGGTGCTTTTCTTCGCTTCGCAGCAGCAGTGAACCTGCCCAATGAGCGTGGAATTTACCAGGTGGCAGCCGTTCGTCGGGAGCAGCATCTCCCCAGGGAAACGCTATGTCACTGTCGATCCGTTCGACAGAAAGCCCGCCGACTGTGTATCGAGCACGCAGACCGGGTGGCTGTTCTTCATCGTCGTTGTCCTGAGCAAACAGCGGACTCGCCGCAAGCAGCATCGCGACCAGCCAGATGCGACGATTCGTCATGGCAAACACCGTATGCAGAGGCGATGTGACAGGTACCGTAGCTCGTCCGATAAGTGGCGAAACCAACGGGGTGGCCGGCTGGAGCGTCTTCGCGAAGCCCCGGGGCTGAAGACCGTGGCTTCCCTTCGGTCCAGCCCCAGCCACCCGACGAGTCTTCGAATTGGACCATCAGCCGCTGGGCGCTAGCCCGCTGTGAGAACCGGACGCTAGCGCGTTCCGGCTGATTCATCGAACCCAAAAAACACGTATTGGCGGCTCTCAGTCGGGGGAGCGACAGAGCTTCGCAGCACATCGCTCCCCGACTCCAAGGTTCAGATCTCGTAATCCTTTTCTTCTTTCGCGTTACCGCCAAATGAAGTGCGCAGTGCATCTGCGGCGGCGTTGACGGCCTTTTCCGTACCCGTCAGTCGGATGAAGTAGTTGGCCTTGTTTTCGATCGTCAGGATCACGCTGATCGAACGATGGTCAGGTCGCAATTCTTTCTTACCGCCTGCAAATGGTCCACCCGCGGAATACAGGTAGGTCCCTGTTACGTTGTGGGCCACATAGTTTCCCTGAGGTGACTTCCCTGAGGTGATCTTCACCTTACGACCATCGGCCGCGAACTGATCAGTCCAGCGTTTCAGATTGGCATCGATTCCGCCGCCACCACCAGGGAACGAGGCAATAACAAGTTCCGTTGGATGTTCATCACCTTCTGCAGGAGGGATCAGGAACTGCGCCAATCGCAATTTGTTGGCTGGCGGCTGCTGCTTCCAACTGGCCGGGATCTTCAGGGTCAGGTCTTCAATCTTGATTTCTTTCGGAGCGGCCTCGTCCTTGGCACCCTGTGCCAATCTCGCTGGTCCGCGGAACGACTGATGCGAGACTTGTGGGACCGCTGGTGATGGCTTCGGTCCGTTTGTGCAGAGAGCGGCTCCGGCAACATTCATCGACAACGAATACAAACTCGTCCGGGCCGTGATATAGAGTGTCCTGCCGTCTGGACCACCAAACGTGCAGTTTGCAGGTTGTTCGGGAACTGGAATTCGGCCGATCAATCCGCCATCTGCCTTGAGAACCACCAGGCTCTTGTAAGTCGCGTAGATGTGTCCCTGAGCATCCAGAGCCATTCCGTCGGGGCCGCCACCATCGAGTGAGGCATCGCCGGTGAAGATCAACTTGCCAGCACCGAGTTGACCGGGACCGGAAATCGGGTAACTCCACAGTTCACGCTTGTTCGGTTCGGCGACCAGCAGCGTCTTGTGATCATTCGTCACCAGAACTCCATTGGGTCGTTCACGGTTATCAATCACACGCGTGGTCTTACCTGCGGCGTCAATGTAGTAGACCCCCATGCAGGTCTGGTCAATTTTCATGTCCTGGCCGTAGCGAGGATCGGTGAAATACAGACCACCATGACCATCAAGAGCCAGATCATTGGGACTGTTCAGCGGCTTGCCATCGAACGATTCACAGAGGGGTTCGATCTTGCCATCCTGAGCACCGATCTTCACGATTCGGCGGGCTCCCCCCTGGCATGCATACAAGTTCCCTGCAGCATCAAACACCAGGCCATTTGCAGCACCGGAGGGTTTGAGAAAATCAGTGATCGCGCCGTCGGCATCAACCCGGACGATTCGCGAATTAGGGATATCACTGAACAGCAGGAACCCTTTGGGGGAATAGGCAGGGCCCTCGGTGAACTTGCAGTCACCCGCCACCTTCTTGACCTCGGCACCGGAAGCAATCAAGTCCGACAATTCGGCGGCACCAGCGGAACAGGCGAATGCCAATGCCACCATGGCGACGAGGGAACATTGCAAATAACGCATGAAGCGATCTCCTTCGAGGAATCGGTCAACGAGACAAGACGGTCTCGGATTCTCCGTCACTTCACGTCAATTTGCAATTAGGGGGAGTCATTCCGAGGTCAGAAACCTGTCGGAGCAGTGAAGTTCCGTGTCTATGGTGTCCAATCTTCTTATCGCTCAGTGCAAGATTTCGTTGGATACGGAGCGCACGGAAGTCACCGGTGAATTCATCGCAAATGCGAGCCTATCAATCCTCATGATCCCTCGTATTCTCGGCCGAAACCGGATCTACGACTTTGGTGGTATCGTCAATTACTTGTTTGACGAACACGTTTTGGAGGATTGTTCTTGAGTGAATGAAGACTCACGGTCGAGTTTCACATCCTTCAGGTCGGCGATATCCTGTCTGCGAACCGTCCATTCTTCCACGGAAAGTCGATCAGAAAGAATCGCCATGAGTGCTGAAGCTCGCGTTGCTGAATTGAATCTGGAATTTCCACCACCACCCAAGCCGGGGGGCGTTTACCATCCTGTTGTCATCGCTGGGAACCTGGCCTATGTCTCAGGACACGGCCCGATGAGGACCGATGGGACGATGATCACCGGAAAAGTTGGCTCGACAATGAATGAAGCCGATGCTCACCAGGCGGCACGCCAGGTCGGGCTGACGATGCTGGCGACACTACGAAGGGAACTCGGCAGCCTTGATCGAATTCAGCGGCTCGTCAAGACTCTGGGAATGGTCAACTCAACTCCTGATTTTGGCACCCATCCGCAGGTCATCAACGGATTCAGCAACCTGATGGTGGAAATCTGGGGTGAAACGAACGGCAAGGGAGCAAGAAGCGCTGTGGGGATGGGTTCTCTACCAGGGAACATCGCGGTGGAAGTGGAAGCGATCTTCGAACTGAAGCCTGCAAACGAAGCCTGATCTTGCCAAATTCAGCCGTGGCGTGTATCGAGCCATCCGACGTCGCAAGCCAACTTGTGTCGAGCACTGTTTGACACTGCTGACAGCCTGTGACTGACGTCAATGCATCGCAACTGGCAGTGAACTGCGGGAAACCGCACCAGACCTCTTCATCCTGGGTGACTTGTTTATGTCGTGGTTGAAAAAAAATGCCGGTTGGTTGAAATGGATTCTGGCGATCGTGATTCTGGGGGCGTTGATCTGGCTGAATCGTGATGGCTTGAAGGATCTGAATTCGCGAAAGATCAACTGGTCGTTGTTTGGTGCCGTCCTGCTGGTCCGATTTGTTTCTCTCTGTCTGACGTTTTCGCGCTGGTGGTTGCTGGTCACTGGAATCGGGTTGCCACTGAGATGGTGGGATGCGTTTCGCCTGGGGATGTTTTGCGAAGCGTGTAACTTCGTCGGGCCAGGGGCAGCCGGAGGCGATGTGGTAAAGGCGGTCTGGCTTGCGAAAGACCATCGTGAACGACGTGCCTCAGCCACAGCAACTGTTGTCCTGGACCGCATCCTTGGCCTGTGGGCATTGTTTCTTTCAGGGGCTCTCGCATCGCTTGTCCCGCCTGCAGTACCGCTCGGCCCACAGATGCAGTGGGCCGTCTGGCTGCTTTGGGGAGGAACCGTCGGAGGGTTGATCGGGCTGATCCTGATGCTCGCCCCCGCATTTACTCATTCGCGCCTGATGAAATGGATCACGACCTGGCCGAAGATCGGGCATGTGGTTCAGGATATTTTGAATTCCATCACGTTCTACCAGGGGCGTCGCCATGTGATTGCGCTGGCCGCTGGACTCAGCCTGCTGGGCCACGTCGGCTTTCTATCATCATTCTATCTAGGGGGGGCGGCACTGCACGAAGGGCAATCGATCCCCGGGTACATTGACCATCTCGTTGGACTGCCATTGCCCGAGGCGATCGCCGCAATTCCTTTGACGCCAGGCGGTGTTGGGACGCTCGAAGGTGCTGTAGGCTACTTCTACGAACAACATCAACTGGCGATGAATCCACAAAGTACCCCTGAAGAACTGAAGAGTGCCGGGGCCAATGGTTTGCTGACGGCGCTCGCCTATCGATTTGCGGCACTGATCCTCGGTGCGTTCGGTGTCGTTTTCTACTTCGCTGGCAAGAAGGAAATGACGCAGGCGCTGGACGCGGGCCCGGAAACCGACTCGTAGATTTACACTGCCAGCAGCTTTTCCGTCGACCTGTTTTGACATCGTCGGTGGAACCCTGACTTCTGCCACAAGCAACGGACTTGCGCAGATCCGTGTCGCTGAGAATAAATTCGAGAACTCAAAGAAAGGAAAGAGGCGGGTGGTAAACCACTCGCCTCTTTCCTTCGTTGTAGCAATCGAGTCAGACCGTCAGGTCAGACCTCAGGCTGGGGTAGACGGGGCCTTCTTCTTGGCAACCTTCTTGGCGGCCTTCTTCGCTGGGGCCTTCTTCGCTACGGCCTTCTTTGCGACCTTCTTGACGGCCTTCTTAACTGCTGCTGCTTTCTTCTTTGCCACTGCAAGATCTCCTTCCAAGAGACAACTGCGTGACTGTCATTACCGTTGGCACACCGGGCTAAGCTAATCGGCAGGACAATCACCATCCGAATCCATTCGACCTGTCAACCTTGACAAGCCGCGTGTTGACCGATTTGGGTCTGTCAGGTGCTTCTTGAATCGCGGCAGCAATTCGAAGACGTTGACTTGACAGCGAGTACACCAAACCACTCAACAACAAACTGGGCGTCATCCTACGAATTTCATGAAATACTTCAAGCCAATTCCATGCAATGAAGAAGAGAAAAATCACGTTTTGTAAAAGTTTGCATGAACTCGCGCAGCAGATGCTGATGTTCATCATCGTGATGAACACCGTTTGTGATCGATGTTGATCAGCTGCATTGCATCTACTCATGACCTGCATTCGTGATCATCATCGTCGACCCTCTCTCATGTGCAACGGCGTTGATGGTCAAGTGAATCATCGTCTTGTTCCAACTTCATCGCGTCTGACATGAACACAAAAACCCTTGAAAACAAGGGTTTTTATGACTCGCCACACCAGCGTGCGATACATCATCGACATCTTCGATGCACCTCGCGCGATGAATGAAGTTGACCATGATGCGTCATGAGGGAGTACTCGCATCAAGGTCGCGCAGGACTCGTTGCATGTACTGCAGACTCTCACGCGCGATGAACTCTGCGCCGGGTCGATAGTCAAAGACCTCGACCGAGACCCAACCGTCGTATCGAGTCTCTCGAAGCGCCTGAAGTATCGGGTGATAGTCGGTTCGCCCCATGCCAGGACCCAGCAAGTTGTCATCATTCACGTGAAAATGCCGTGTACATGTCGCGTACTGCGCGATCAATTGCGGGATTGGAATCGATTCACTCAACATGGCCTTCACGTCCTGATGCAAAGCGAAATTGGGATGATCCACAAGCTGCATCAGTTCAACGGCCTCGGCACATGAGTTCACAAAGTCTGTTTCTTTGGGTGTCAGAGGTTCCATTGCAATGGTGACTCCGCGATCAGCCAGAACAGGCATTGCTGCTCGGAAGACTTCCGCGGCATTGGCATACGCACGTTCACGCGTGACACCGGGCTGAAGATTCCGCTGACCCGGAGATCCAAACACCATGATCGTTCCGCCGAAATCGGCACAGGCATTGGCCAGGTCACAGACATACTGAGATGTGGCACGCCTAACAGCGGTATCGTCCGTTGTCAGATGAAATCCTTCTGTCTTTGCCAGCAACCAGTGCAGCCCGCAAATTGTCAGTCCGTGATCTTCCGCAACCTTTTTCAATTCCTGGCGTCGTACTGCGCTCACATCACCAATCCGGCTGGCAAGAGTAAAAGGAGCCAGTTCGATCCCCGTGTATCCGATGGAAGCCATCGCCTGGCACTGGCGTTCCCACTCCCACCCTTCAAACAACTCCTGGCAAATCGCGAATTTCATTCGATCTCTCCACGTGTGAAACAATTCTGAATCGAAGAAACATCGTGAGCAGTTTTTCGTGTGATGTCGAGTTCAGGCGAATTCTGCCAGAGATCGACAACGCCAGAACTTTCGCGACCGTGTCAGGAAACATCTGCGCCTCGGTTCCTTCCTAGACCCCTTGCTCAAACGCTCCAACACAATCATTCGAGAGACGAGCCCATCGGCAGACGCACGAATCGGCAAAAAACGCCGATCCTCGACGTGACCGGTTGAACCTCTGCAGAGTTCACGATGCGATCTGAAGGCGGCAAACTCAATCGATTCAGGTTTCGGCAAGATCTGCCGCTTCCACCGTTTCGCGGAAAGATATTCCTGTTTTGTCGGTCATAACCAACGGGCAAGCTGCGGTAGATCGCCAATTCATTGAGTTTGTTGCGAAGTGCATGTCGCCGGACTGCCGATGTCGTATCTGGAAACACCTCCCCAATGAAATTTCAGTGCGACCTTTGCAACGGGATGCGAGGGATTGGGGGGGCCGTTGTTGACCTGGAAGGAGCGAGCGAGGGATCGCGGCGCGAAAATGCGCATTTTGGCTCAAGCAGGATGGGTTTGCGGGCCGATCCCTAAGGATGAGGGACCGAGTTCTGCGCGCACAGATGCCGAAACACACCTGATTGACAGCTTGAATTCGCCGTTCTGACTGGGACAAGGATCGAAACAATGAGACACACAGCCTGGATGTTCCTCGCCACGGCAATCATCGCCATGGCCAGCGAATCACGAGTCGAAGCGTTCTACTGCGGAGCAGCCAGCGCGAAGTGCTGCCCCACCGCAGCCTGTGCGCCGTCCGGTACCTATTGCGCTGCCAAGCGCTGCTGCGGTACCCGTTACCAGGCGATTCGTGAAACCGTCTGGGAACAGCAGACCTATAACTGCTGCCGAACGGTCTACGAACAGTGTACGGAGCAAGTGCCTGTCACCTGTACCCGTAACGTTACCGAGACCTGCTATCGGGACGAGTGCTACACCGTCTGCAAGCCTTGCTACCAGACCTGCTATCGCGATGTCTGCTGTACGGTCCGTAAGCCCTGCTTCCAGACCTGCTACCGTGACGTCTGCTGCACCGTCCGTAAGCCCTGCTACCAGACCTGCTACCGCGACGTCTGCTGCACGATCTGCAAGCCGATTTACGAAACCAAGTGCCGCGAAGTCTGCTGCACCAGCTACAAAACCGAAACCGAAACCTGTTATCGCGATGTCTGCTACACGGTCTGCAAGCCTGTGACTGAATCACGCCAGGTCGAAGTTTGCACAGGTGATTGGGTCACCGAAACGAAGCAGATCCCTTGCCCCGTTTGCCCCAAGAGTTGCACCTCGACCGGAAGCGATAACTGCACCAGCACCGGTTGCTGCCAGACCTACCGTACGGTTTGCTGCCGTCGCTGGGTTCCTCGAACGGAAATGCGAACGGTCTGCTGCACCCGCATGGTTCAGGAAGTTCGTCACTGCCAGCAGCCGTACACGGTCTGCCGCCGAGTTCCAGTCACCTGTGTGAAGCAAGTTCCGTACACCTGCGTTCGCTACGAACAACAGTGCATCACCAAGAAGGTTCCTTACACGACCTGCTCGTGGACCTGCGAAACGATCACCAAGAAGGTTCCCTACACGACCTGCTCGTGGACCTGCGAAACGATCACCAAGAAGGTTCCCTACACGA
>JBAWWJ010000166.1:0-18661 GCA_037146815.1 Planctomycetota bacterium | reverse complement strand
CCACGGGTTTTTGAAATGGAGGCTCGCTCGCGGCAACCGGGTTAGCGTAGTCGTTCGGCTGCGGAGGTCACAGAGTTGCGAGGGGTACGGCCACCTTTCGTTGTTCGACGAACTGTCTCAGCCGGTTCTAGGTCTGTAGGATTCGGGGATGGACTTCCGGTGCTTGCTCAGATTTCGCCGACAAGTGGTACTCGTTGCGGTCGCAGTTACTTGCACATGGCTTGCGATCCAGAGTAGGTCGATTTCCGAAAGACACGCCATCTTCCGAATGCTCGACGCACGCGGTGGATGCTGGCGGTCTCCCGCGAACTTGATGTTTCCTGGGCCAGAACAGCCATATTACCGCACGTGGCTTGGCGATGTTCCGTTACAGCGTCGATTCTACCTTGAACACAATCGGGGTTTCACCGACGACGACCTAAAACGGATTCGCGCCGCCTTCCCTGAAGCCGACACCATCAAGATCATTCAGAGCGACGGAATTCCCGACGGATTGTGGAACTCCGCAGAGCCGTGGCCGACAACGGAACAGAATCGTCGGGAGGCAACTCATGGACAGAAATCGTCTTGGTGGTATTGGTGGTAGTCGGGCCGAACGAGGCGGTCAACTTGACCCGCAGCCGCCGGTGGCTCAAAGCGTTGGCGTGTTGATTGGAAGCCCGTCGTGTATCGCGGGCAAGTTACCTTGAACGTTAGGTCTTCGACGGAAGTGCGAGGTTCCAGATCGATTCCTTTTTCATGTACTCCCGCGATCACTCGACGTGCTGCCTCTGCGGCTGCCCGATTTGTGAACCGTTTTCTGTATTTGAGTGATTCACTCTCAACAAGGAGCACATATACTACGATCTCGCGGGGGCCGTCGCACATCACAAATGTCTTGCAGCATATGACGGTGTCGCAGATTTCCTAGAATTCTATTTCGCGACGGTTCTGGACGTGTTTCAGCATTCGTATTGGGCCCTCGTCCCCGTTGGCGACGACTTTGACGACGTCATGGATATTACAGAATGCCAAACACAACCGCCTGACTATAACTGTGCACATGTGATCGCTGCGCTCCGCAGCTTCGGGGACTTTCAAGAGTACACCCAAGACGGCCAATGTCGCCTCATATGGGAATCCGATTCAGAGGCGGTAGAATATATCTTTGATTCGGCGGGGATATGGCGGGGCGCGCAAGTCGAAATGGCATGTCAACCGATCACATTTCTCAATCAGTGGCGGCATCTTCACAGGCAGTTCGGCCAGATCTACTTGCACAATCAGGACTGCACAATCTTTGCGCCGGACTACTTTGCGTCGATCTACGTCAACACTCCTCTTCGCAAGTTTCAAGCTAAAATAATGGCCTAACAAGCAGATCCAGCCGAGGCAAACCTGTACTCCCCGAATTACCGGCAATTTTCTGCCGTAACTGGGAACGCACGGGTTGCGCTGCGAAGAGGTTCGCCGCCGCATTCGATCGAATGGGAGCAAGCCGCTTCGTATTGCTCTGATCGCAAATGAGCATCAGCCGTGAAAGCTTCATGATCCACAAGACCTTTGAAGTTGGCACTTCCTGAATCCATGGTCGACGACGTTGAACACCAACGCCGTTACTCTGAAGACGCATGATGGCAGGGAAATGTTCGCACGTTTGTTTCGGCGATCGACATTTTTCGCGCAAATGCCTCCCACTTCGATTCGAGGAACTTTCCGTGTTGTTAGATTCGTCCAATCGATTCGGAGTCGCATGGGGTACTCAAATTGTCTTCGGGCTGTGATGGCCGTACTCGCAATCTGTTAAATGCGGCCCTTCAGTTCGGGGGAGGCGATGCCAGATGGCGGGGGTTTGCCGACATGACTTCAATTTCCGGAAATTGAAGCATTCGTTTCGGGATCTGGCGGCCATTGATCGACTGAGTCTCGCGGACCTGACTAAGGTACGACGTGCCAACGAGACATTGAAACAATCGCAATCTGACAGAATCGCGATAACTACCCGTAAAATCCGGCCGTCACGTCGAAACCAAACCGGCGAGGCATACGTGCCGGGCCGATTACCTACCGAGACAGTCGGGACGGTCGCTGAAAACCAGGCATGTTCCTCCAAAAACGCTCCGGTTGGGCGAACCGGAGCGTCGAATCGCGGGAGCGTTCAATATGACCAATGAGGCAGTCCTGTCCGCGGATTAGCGACGTCGAGCGACTACTTCGCAACGGCTACACCGGGGGTCTTGGTATGCGCGTACTGCGGGAAGTCGAAGGTCAACACGAGCGGTTCTGTTCCCGTGTTCTCGATTTCCACACCGCCGTTCGCAAGCGCCGCCTGAGTGATGAATCCGATCTCGGGATAGATCTCGCCGAGAATCATATTTTGGTGATAGCGCACTTCGAGTTTTCCAACGCGGCCGCTTCCGCCGTTCGTGTGGAATAGCGCTGGACACTCGGGGTGAAAACTCGTCTTAGCGCCAGGCTGCACGGTGAGCCGGAGAATCGAGCACTTCTGGTCGCCGAGGAAATCACCGTAAACGATCCACTTTGCGTCGACCCCGTGGCCTTGAAATTCTTCGGCCGGGATTGCCGGGCGCGAATTCTTCAGGACGAAGTTCGAGTCCTGGTTGGCTGCGAAGTCGAACTTTTCAACCAGGTAATCCCAGTCTTGGTGCCGGGCCTTGGGATAGTCCACTTCCCGGCAAGCGTAAAACGCATCCGCTGCGCCGATGCGTCCGTCAAGCGTCAGGTCCTCGGCCAGGAAGTGCTCATCCATCGTGACGTGCAGTTCGTGCGTGCAAAGGTTCGTCGGTGAGTGCAGCACACCATTCGGCATCACGAAGCCGTTATCAATTTGCATCATCACGTGCGGTGCCAAGTGGCGGATCCCGTTATACTCGCCCTTTCCCCAGCGCTTCATGCAGGCGAGGAACTGCTCCTTCGTCACGAACGCGTACAGACCCATCGCCGTGGTGTGATAATGCGACGCGCTGACTCCGGGATTGTCAAAAGAATTGATGTCATACACTTCCCACTTTGACCAGTGAAGGTGATCTGGAATCGGATTCAGATTGTCGAACTTCTTTGACACAATCGGCCAGGTCGGCTTGCCGAACAGCTCTTTCGAAAAAGCCGTAATCTTGTCTCCGAGGACAGCCTTCGGATTGGCGGCGATCAAATCCTGCAGCGAGATGACTTGCCCGTTCGAAGTGAGGGCATGCGCTTCTCCTTCGCGAAACGGTGCCTTCTTCGTGCGCGTATCGATGACGCCCGTCACGATGGGAACGGTGCAACACATCCAGAGTTCATCGAGACCGGTACCGTTCATGTAGTCTGGATAATACGATCGCGCGTCAAGACGAAGGCGTTTACCTGGGGTACAAAATGTCCGGCCGGCGTAGCGGTGCAGAAGTTGCAACACCCCGCCGTGCTTGTTCAGGCAACCATCCAGAATCGAAGCCGTTCCACCGCCGGTTCCGTCGATCACATCTTGTTGGGGGTACTCGTGCAGTTTGTCCGCGAGAACTGAAGTCGAAGAAACCATGCGTTTTGCTCCTCAATGAGCGTAAAAAAGCGTGTCGGCTCCAAAACATCTTGGAGAGACGAAAGATATTTTCATTTTGCTAAAACACAACGAAGCGGGCGCAGCACCGAATTTCCGAGGTCGTAGCACCGCGAGGAGTGTAAGGGAAAAAGTGGCGGGATGGAATGGTACTTGAATTGGCATAATACGCACGAGAGAAGGGAGATCGACCAAGCGGAGCTTTGGGTTTCGCGTATGACTCGTCGATTACGCCAGGAGTTGACGAAGACCCAGCCGAAGCCGCGAAGTGGTACTCCCTCGCCGCCGCGAATGGATACAAACGAGCCATGCATAAGCTCGCAGGATGCTATTGCCGTGGTAAAGGTGTCGCCCAAGACGGTCAGAAAGCCCTCACGTTGTTCAAGGCCGCAGCAGACTTGGGCGACGATGACTCGGAGAATGCGATTGGCCTGATGTACCAAAGTGGTTACGGAGTGCCATCGAATCTTGCAAAGGCTGCCGAGTGGTATCGTCGCGTGGCCGCGCATGGTTGCTCCGCTGCGAAGCACAATCTTAAGAATATCGGATATGACTGATTGTCGCATTCAAGGTTTTCATCAGAGGCCGCCCCGCCCTTCAGCAGAGCCCCAACCATGCCCAGTTCCATTCCGACAACTCACAGCTCTGTTTGGTCCCGAACCTCCCCCCGGAACTCGTCTGGGGCAGCACGTCCTCGTCAAGAAACTCGGCTCCGGCGGGATGGGGCAGGTTTGGAAGGCGACGGATCGCTTTCAAACGTGTGCCGATTTTCATCGTTGGCAGAGAATCGGCGACCAGTTGTGACCAGGACTCAGAGGCACTTGACATCGCCGAAACCGTTAAGTTCGAGTCCGAGTCGGGCGATGGCTTCCGTCCGACTCGAATTCTTGACGCCAAATAATTCCCACGATTGATTCAACCCGCCAACTCGCAAAAGACGATGATCGATGGATTCCCGACGGGGGTATAATGCCCGGTAAACTTCAGGCCACCAGTCTTGTGATCGACATGGAAGACGGCAATGTTGTCACCGCGCTGATTGCAGCAGTACAGGAACTGGCCGGTGGGGTCGAAATTGAAACTGCGCGGATAATTTCCTCGCGTCCACTCTTCCCCGACGAATGTCAGTTCGCCGTTTGTACCAATCGAGAAAATGCCAATACTGTCGTGCAGTCGATTCCCGGCATAGACGTATTTCCCGTCGGCTGAGACCAGGATCTCTGAACAGAAATTGCTGCCAGCGAAGCCAGGTGGTAGCGTCGAAATTGTCTGTCTCGCAGCCAATCGTCCAGACTTGCCGTCGTAGTCAAAGACCACGATGGTCGATCCTTCTTCTTGAATGGAATAGAACCACTTCCCGTTGGGGTGAAAATGGAAATGACGTGGACCATCACCGGGAGGCAATGAAACGGCGGGCGGGTCATTGGGAGTCAGTTGTCCCGCTTGTTCATCGAACTTCCAGACAAAGATCT
The DNA here is from genome assembly GCA_037146815.1 of Planctomycetota bacterium. Taxonomy (GTDB): domain Bacteria; phylum Planctomycetota; class Planctomycetia; order Planctomycetales; family Planctomycetaceae; genus Schlesneria. Next base: position 13,654 of record JBAWWJ010000166.1, on the reverse strand, counting down.
GATCGAGTCCAAGATCGACATGCAGCACGAATCGCCCCGAAGGATCAGACTGGATCATGTGAGCATGCGTGCGATCATGCCCGCTGAAAGCAAAGCTTCCTGGAGGGGCGTTGACTGCCCGGGTTGGACCAATCTTTCCGGAATCGTTTTTGACGCACGTCGCGTCGCCCAGTTTGCCATCCGCCAGGATCGGCAGCACAGCGACCGAACCACCGAAGTAGTTTGCCACAAGCAAATATTTTCCCGTCGGGTGAATGCTCACATATGTCGGTCCGGCCCCACCCGAACGGACCGTATTGAGCAACGTCAACGCTCCATTCTTCCGATTGACGGCAAACGTACTGACCGTTCCTTCTTTACTCTCCCCGACCCGATCCGTCTCATTCGCGGAATACAATCGGTCTCCTGCCGAGTTCAGCACCAGGCAACTGGGACTGGTCCCCATTTCAAACAGTCCACTCGCCGTCATCGCTCCGGTATTGCGATTCACCTGGAACAAATGAATTCCGCGGCCGTTTCCAGGTGGTAGATCCACTTGAGTCGGCAGTACGTCTTTGAGTGGCGAGCTGAATGTTCCGACGTAGGCCATCAACGGCCCCGCGGCATCATCCGCCTGAGCTTGACTTACGCTTCCGACGAGTGACGTCGTTCCCGCGAGCGCCGCTGAAATCATCAAAAACGAACGCCGCGACTGGTCGAACTCGGACATGAAAAGATTCGCCTCAAAGGATCGAGTTAGAAAAACTATTTATTCGTCGATGTCAAACACGGCCTGAACCGCAACGACATACGGGATCTTCCCGAACGTGGGACTTTTTACCAGCAGTTCATCAACCTCATCTGTGTCAGCCATCAATTCACCGGCACCGCGTGAAAGATATCCATCGATCTGAAATTGGTCGTTCAGACCACTTTCTCCGTGCGATTGCAGTCCGTGTAATTTTCCAAGCTTTCGGCCCGCTGAAGCCACCAGTTGTTCGGCCTGACGCTTCGCCTTCTGGAATGCCGCCGCTCGCGCTTTCTGAGCCTCGTCTTCCGAAATTCGAACAGTGAACATGTAGCCCGGTTCACCGACTTTCTGCTCTCCGTGGTTACCGATTTCCTGCTGCAGCATCTCCATTTCTTCCATTTCTTCCAACTCTTCAGGTGTGAGCTTCTTTTTGCTCGATGGACCTGCCAGTTCTGCAGCAGCAATCTTGTCCTTGATCGACTGAATCAGTTTCAAAGTCTCTTCCAACTTGTCACCAGAAAGTTCCCATTCGGCACTCAGAGATTTCGTCAGAGTGACTTTGGCTGCTCCCTTTTTCTTCTTGGGAACCGCTCCTGGATTGTGTCGCTGCATCATCGCCATCATTCGGGCGGATTGAGGATCTTCTCCGACGGTCCCTGGAATTCCTTCCCGGATCGAGTTCTTGACCGCCCCGAGCTTGATCAATGTGGCGGTTGCCGCATCACGTCGATCCTTCAAGTTCTTGAGGGCCTCTGTGACGTCCTTTCCAGTTTCCTTGAACTGTATCGACATCCGCATCGATGTTGGCATCTGCTTCAGAGTCACGCGGCCTGTGGCCGTCACAACTCGCGATTCTTCGGCCGGAACTGCACTGCCAAGTAACGTCAAGATGATCGCCGCCAAAGCGACATTGTTGAACTGAATCACGTACGAATTCCTTGTTAAACGGTCAATTCAGAATGTGCGGATCCGACACCGTGTTCCCCATGAACAACGATGTTACCGCAGGGCCTCAGCCCCTTTCTCGGTGCGGATCTGTTTGCGAAGCTCAAGGATCTTGGGGCCAGTCATAATACGGATCGTCCAATAGAATTCATTGACGTTGTAGTTTTCGAGGTTCGAATAAATCTGTTTCAGCACGGGCAGGTGCTGGTTGTCGTCTGTCGCTGCAACTGCTCTGTAGACAAATCGATTCCAGTCATCGTCTTCCTTGCCGTGAACCCGCCAGTATTCAATTAAGGGCGGCAGGCCGATTGATTCACCCGAGACCGCCAGAATGTAACCCGCCAGGGCACGAATTTCGGCATCCGAGTGACTCAGGAGTGGTCGGACCATTTCCGCAGTGACGCCTTCGGGTGGTTCTGGCTGGATCTGCTGGCCTCGAGGTGTCGAGCGGGGTTTTGCGTCGCGGATATTGAGGGTCGTGTGCGAATACGTCAGCAGTCCAAGACCGCTCTCGCGGGTCAGCGAACGCAATGCAAGCAAGCGTTCCACAGGTCGACCCGTTTGCAGCAGACTCAACAATTGACTGTTACGCTCTTCAGAATCCAGTGTCAGCAGGGCAATCTGCAAGGCGTCGGAACGTAATTTCTCGGGCAGCATGGAATTGTCCGCGAGCGCCCGGGCCGACGCGTGAATCCGCTGAATCTCTTCTTCCGGTTCCGCCGGGAGGTTTTCGTACATAAACGTCAGCGCCATCAGGTGTCGCAAACCTGCTGGCGATTCCAATTGCTTTTCTGCCGCCGGATAGATGCGCCGCTTCGTCGCTGGAGTGATCGCATTTGTATCCCAATACCTCTCGCCGAGGTAAAGCTGCCGCAGCGCATAACTGAACCCACTCAGATCACTTATTTCCGTCTCGGGAGCATCGCAAAGAGCCCAAAGGAAATCGGCATCACGAAGATCGTGATTTCGAGGCACGATCGACATCACCTGGCTCGAAACCTTGTGAATGTTGGGACGTTTCATGAGTTCTGCGTAAATCGTTTCGCGTTCTGCAAACGTCGTCCATCGCAAAACCTCCAGCACATCGCCCGCATCGCCATGTCCGGACGACGCGAGTTCTGCGACCTGACTCAGAACCGACTCGACGCCGAGGGCCGTCAATGGTACGACGCTGGCTATCCGCTCGGCATCAGACTTGGATGCAAACATCTTCTCCAGCAGCGGGATCAATGCCAGTTGATCGGCAGGACGTTTTTTATCCTGTCGGAAGTCGAGTACCCATTTATCGCGAGCTTCGCCAATTTCGAGTGATTTGTCGGGTTTGTCGTCGCTTTCCGTTTTGTTCTTATCGGCGGGATGTGGAACGGGCCTGGGGGCAGCGGGCCTTGGAGAAACGGGGCGTGGTGGACCACCAAACAGACTTCGCAGCAGGCCGGAGACACCTCCACTTGGGGGGATGTCTTCTTCGACTGTTATCCCGACTGGTGCGTGGTAACCACTTGTGTCACCACTCAAGGTAATTGCACCAGCAGAATTACGAAAGTTCCATTTTCCATTGCTGAGGTTGGGCTGCGACGACGAAAGGATTTGCGTCAGAGTCATCGCACCGGCGATACGGACCTGGGGTTCCACATCTTCCAAGGCCCCCTTCAGTTCCTTGCCGATTTCAGTCGGAGCCAGATTCCCCATCCCCCGAATAGCCTCAGCGCGGACGGTAGGATCAGGCGAAGCAGCAAAGGATTTGAGCGACGGCATCACCAGGGCCGTTTGATTGCTCGCCGTGCTCAGGGTTGCGACGACGTCCTTCAGCAATGAAGGATGTTTCTCGGGAATGGTTAAGAGTTTCTTGATCACACCTTGAGTGACATCACTCTTGACCCCAAGAATCGCGCGACTCACCACGAACGCGTCATCGTCTCCCAGTCGTTCGATCACCGCCGATCGCACGTTTGCCTGTTTCAACAGGTTTCGGGTTTCGTCATCGGGGTAACGTTGCCAGGCACCTGTCAGCGTGTCGAGTGCTTCGGCCCGGATCTGCCACTCGGCATGTTCCAAGAGAGGAATCAGCACATCGGGCGACTTGGTCTTCAGTTTACGAAAGCATCGGACGGCGTGGACCAGCAGTGCTGTTTCCGTCTCGGTTTTCAGGAACTCGATCAGTCGAGGCTGATATTCTGGCAACGGATTCTCTGCCAGTTGTTTCAGGACCGCCGTCCGCACATTGGGCTCCGGATCATCCAGCAGCTTGATCAAAGCACGGGTGCCGTCGTCTCCGGCAGCAGTCCGCAGGCCACGCAGACTTAACTCACGCACGAGAGGATCGACATCTGCGAACAATTCGAGAAACAAAGGTTGCGAGTCCGCTCCGGCCTGTTCCGTCAATTCCTGCACGGCATGATGGCGGGTTCGCACATCGATGGCGGCCAGTCGCTCCACCAGTTCTGGATTCCGCAATGCGATGGAATCCGCGATGACCAGACGGTATCTCAGGGCCAGCAGTCGTGAGCGTTCATCATCGGTCGTCGCATTTTTCAGCCGGGCAACCACCTCGGGAAGCAGTGCCGTCTTGTGTCGAGCCAACCGTTCCCGCGTTGCGGCGGCCGTTACGGCATCCGCTTTCAATAATTGATCGATGTCAAATCGAGCGTCCGCGAGCGCGGCCGCCGTCAGGCTCCAGGGAGCGATCTCTTTGGTGGCGACCGTTAATAGCCATTCGTCAATCCGGCCGAGTCGCTCGGCCGTCAATGTCTCTGGTCGCCACGGATCAAGGTCGTCCAGCGGAGCTCGCCATTCTCTGAGCAGTTCGATTGCAGAGAGTCGGGAACTGAGTTTTTCCTGACGCAATGCCTTCACGACAGCGTCTGCAGTCTCTGCACGATACGGCATCAACCGCCGCACCGCGGCTTCACGGGCCGTCGGGTTGCGATCGCCGAATTGACGCAGGATCTTCTGTAAGTCGAGAGGTTCAGGTGCTCCCGTAGATAACAATGTCTCGTCGAGTCCCTCAGTTGCTCGCTCAAAACTGCTGTCGAGCCAGTCCAGCAGCTTCTCCTCAGTCAGATATCCATCACGCGCCTCAACGATTCGTCCCGTCGATGTCAGAACTCGCATCGCCGGAATCGATTCTACATTCAGCGTTCTGGCATCTGCGGCGTTCTTGTCGACATCGAGTGAAACCAGCGTCCATTTTTGGAGCGACTTTTGAACGGCAGGCTTGGCGATCTCTTCATCCAGACGACGACACCAGGGACACGACTCGCCCCCGAATCGGATCAGGATCGGACGCTTGTTCAGTTGAGCATCACGAACGCCTGCTTCACGCGACGCTTGCCATGGAAGCGGCTTGGATTCTGCCACGTCTGCGGCTTCCGTCAATGTCCCAAATCCGATTCCGACAACAGCACACCAGGCGGTCAAAGTCTTCACCATGACACGTGTCGGAACAAGAGGCACTGTGCTGAAAATACGATTTCGTTTCATGGCTGCTTCCCTCCATGGGAGATGATTGGCCAATACTTTTCATAATCAAACTTCGGGCTGTTTTCCCGGTCATGGCAGCGCTGGCAATGATGTTCTGCCTGTTGATAGAACGGCGTATGTAATGCCGGTTCCGCGACGTGAGCCGATCCGGCCCCATGGCAATCTTCGCATCCGACGGAAATACGTCGGGGTGAACGCGAGACCGATTCGAAGCCCGCGGGCAAACCGAAGCCGGTCGTATGGCATTGCTGGCAATATGCATCGACCTGACTGCCAGTCCGTGTCAACGACTCCCATGCCTTTGAGTGTTTCGAAAGTTTCCAGGCGTCGCACGCGTTCGAATGGCAATCGAGGCATCGATCAGAGCCTACGACCCGAAATCCCGCGGGGAAATCCTTGGCCGCCAGAGTCACAAATGATGTCTGATCCGCCGTGAAATCGCGTGCCGTCAGAGTTCGATGAAACTCAGCAACATTTTCCGTTTGAATGGGATCGTCAGTGTACGCGTCATTCAATTCGTGCACATTGCCGGACCAACCTCGTTCGTTTTCCTTCACCGTCAGAGATATGACAAACTTCCCTTTATTGGTTGCCGCTGCGATCCAGGTTGGCCCGGATCGTTCCGGGACGATGCTCTGACCCGTCGGGCCTCCAATCACCGCATCAGCCTCGGGCAACGATGCTGCCAGCGCTCGCAACTCGACCTCCGGAAGATAGGCCAGGACGATCAGATGATCGTACCTTCCCTTCAATGTTGGCAGCAGATTCAGTATGGCTGCGCGAGGTGATTCAATCTTCAATCCTGAGATTGAGGGGGTTTCGGCCAGCACGCCGACAAATGCAATCTTTCTGCCGGAAATCTCTGCGATCTGATGGGACGCCACAACGAGCTTTCCCTGGCTGTCTGAAACATTGCAACTCGTCAAAGGGGCATTAAGTCGACCCGCAACATCTCGCAGGTACTCTGCACCCAACCTGGCCTCAGCCGTTCCGAGATTGTGGGCCACCAGCCCCATTTTCAGTTCACCGGCCAGAATGGCTTCGAATTTGGTCTGGTCGTAGAGAGAAACCCCTGCAGCGGCACCTCCCACGTCGGCCGAGATGACGGCCGAATTGGTTCGCAGGGATTGGACAAACGTCCCACGCCGCGGCAGTCCCCCCGACTGATTCGATGTACAACCACAAGGAACAATCCAGCCCGCAGTGTCGCCGCTGATCAGCAGCGTCACAGCACCAGGCGGTGCGGGCTTCGTGCCGCATCCCATCGTGATGACTAACAACAGCATCCCCCACAAACGCCTTTTGCGTTTTTGGCTCGCCGTCATGACGTCATCAGAAACAGACACGAACAATCTCCCGGTCGAATTACTTTCAGTGCAAAGTCAACACGTCAATGGGTCAACGCGTACGCGAGAATATTGACGTTGATCTCGACTGCGTTCGTGATCTCATTCCCACCACAACAGCAGCACCCTTGCGTATGTGGCGTGTCGTTTAATCCATCCTGAGAATAGAGCACACCGAGTCGTCCGGCCTGGATGATCCCTTCCAGTGGCTTCGGCTTGCCATGCTTCGCATTCAGTTCGGTAATGTCTGAAACCGTGTGAAAGACTGCGTGCGAAAGATTGATCGCGGTCATCTGCTGATTCGGGAAAATCGTGATCATTTCCCGTCGGAATGACTTGTCCCATTCTTCCGACGAACAACTGGCTGAGGCGAGCAAAAAGCCTCCGCGTTCGATGTACCGCTTCAATGTCTGCCGCTCCTGTTCGGGCAGCGAAAAACTCCCTTCACCGGTCATGATCACCAGTGGGTAGTTATAGACTTCATCGGTTGACAGCTTGACCGCATGAAAACGACGGCTGGTCGAGATTGCCGTTTCTTTCTCGGCTGCCGCCAGGAAATGATCCGAAAAGCAATGGCTGCTCTTGCTGCCTGCGTAGACCAGATTCGCCACTTGGACAATGCTGTCAGGTTCGCCCCCGACCTGACGCGGTTCCCGACTCGTCTTCGGCTTGGAATCTGCCGAATACAGCAAGGCACTGACGCACGACAATGTCATAATCGTGACGATGACCATGGCCAATCCGGTTCGTGATACGTGACCTGATTTCAGATTCATTTTCCCGCAGCCTCCAACTCTTCGCCAACACGTTGAAAGTACAGATTCACTCGTCGCCGATATTGCGGCGGGACGGGCCCTGTTCCAGCACTGGATGCCGATCTCTGGAATGTCGACCCGGCGTTTGCCGCTTCTTCCGCAGGATCCATCGAGGCATTCTTCCCCGACGAATTCTTACTCGACGACTTGCCAAATCCCTGGCCAGACGCTGACTTGCTTCCCATCGATCCCATCCCCCCGTACAGCCCGACATTGCGATTTCCCGAGCGTGCGCTGTAACCCCCGCGTCCCTGACCTTGCCCCTTGCCATTGCCGCGCGACAAACCGGCATCCGCCAGCAGTTGATCGATGGAATCGCCGATCGATTGACTGAGGCTCGGATTGAAGGAGAGGCATTTACTCCCTTCGCCTCCCATCCCCTGGCACTTGGACAGAAAGCTGTCCAGAATTCGTGCGGCTTCCTCGGCATGCTCATAGGCTTTGCCACCGCGGAAATCCGTGAGTGATGTTTCGACTTCGGTCATCTCATCGACCGCTCCACTCGCACGAAGTTCCGCCGCAAATTTCGTGGCCGTTTCCCGTAGCTTGTCGAATTGCTCGTCGTCGGGAAGTTCGCGAACGTGATTCTCGATGTCGTCAAGCAGTTTCGACAACTCGTCGCGCACCTTTCGCTGCTCATCCTGCAAGTCACGCAGTCGCGCCTTGGCCGCAGGTTCTTCGCTCTTTTCAATATCCTTGAATGAGGCGAGTCGTTCAGCGAGATCTTTTTGCCATAAGACCAGCGCAGTGAAACGAGCCTCATCTTCGATCAACGGATAGACCTGTGAGACCAGTTCGAGCGGCTCATTTGCTTCCTGATCGAACTTTTCCTTCTGTTCTTTCAATTCAGCAGCCATCTTGGCCAGTTGTCGCAGGACCGCTTCGTTAGGAGCCATTCCCTTTTCTTTGGACTTTTGAGTCAACTTCTGCAGCTCATCACCTCGATCTCGCAGTTCTTTAGCGAGTTCCGTCAGCTTGTCCTTCAAATTCTTGTCCAGGTCGTACGGCAATTCGTGTTCTGCCGCCTTCTCGATCGCATCCGCTTCGTCCTGCATCTGCTTGGCGAGTTCTTCCAGCTTCTCCTGAATCTCCTTCGCGACATCGCTTTCCGGAGGAGCTTTTTCCAGTTCCTTTTGCAGTTTGTCGAGTTCTTCCCCCAGCTTTTCCAATCGGCGTTCCGCCTGCTGGTACTTCGAAACGAGGACTTCCAATCCTTCGCGCACTCGAATCATGCGTTCGAATTCTTCCTGTGAAATGATTCGGACCGTGACCACCGACGATTCCGCACCCTTGGCACTATTCGGGTCGTTATCGGTGACTCGGGAAAACAGTTTGATTTCGTCGCCCGGTTCCAGTTCATACTGGTCGAGACTCAGATACTGATGCTCGCGAAAACGCCGTGGTGGTGGGTTCGGTACCGGCAGGCTGACTGGTAGCGGTCGTGAATCGTTCAGGCTGCGATGCAGTTCCACGCGTGAGAGTCCAAAGTCATCCTCGCCATCAATGACAACCGGAAGGTTACTCGTTGGCGTGGCGAGTGATTGAGCTTTCGGTTCCAGGATCCGTACCAATGGTCGCTGGTCCGTGACCAGAGTGATCGCCCCCAGAAACGGTTCCTGCGACGATTCCCCTTCCTGATCGATCACACGCAATTCCAGCTTTGCAGTGCGACTGATCTTGAATTCGCCAACTGCGGTCGATTCTCCAGCTTCGACGGGTTTGAGTGTCACCGTCTCGTTGATTCCGTCACCTGTCAACTTGATCTCACCGCCCGACAGTGGCCGGTTACTGCGAGCAGTGACCTGGATACGCGTTCCCGGCAGTCCGACCAGCCCCCCCTTAGGGAGCGGTCCTGTCGTTGCGGCATCATTCGTATAGGCCGGTGGTGTGATCGTGAACTGAACGTCTTCAATCCTGGGCGTTGTGATGACGCGGATCTTGTAATTGACGCTGCGAGCCCGTTCGACACGAACCATGTAGGTAGAGTTTTCGACCAGGCGCGACAGTTGAGCCCGCCAGGTTCCATTCGCTTCGGGAAACATCGGCACCTTTTCCGTCGTGGTTCCCGTCGTCACCATCAAATGGACGTCGCGAGCGAGTGGCCCGTCCACATTCACACGAACTTCCAGCCCCTTTCCATACAGGACTTCGGTATCACCCGGTTCCACGGAAATCTGATACACCGAAAAGGGTGGAGTATCATCAAATGGACTCGCAAACCGCTGCCACTGGTTTCTCGCCAGTGTTGGACATGCCAGAGCGAACACCCCAATCAGTCCAACGGCAATAACGAGCCAGCGGGCTGAGATGAACGCTGGCCGAGGGGAAACGACGGCGGCAGGTTGCACGTTGTCCGCCAGTGAGATCGCACGAGTGATCGCCATTTCGGCCAGACCAGCCGTCAACAGACTCGATTCTGATCCCGTAAACTGCGGCTTCGATCCCGCCGCGAATTCATAACCGTTCAAGAGTTCACCACCAGAACCGGAGGCTGCATCGATCCGACGTGCCATCCGTCGCGCATCCACCGCCTGCCACGTCCGGCGCAGCAGGACTCCCAGCAACACGGTCAGCGTGGCTGTCGCAACGCCCCACGTCGCCAGTCGCGCTTGGGCTGGCAGTTCCCAGACAAGGTCAAACCACATCCCCACCAGCATCGTGGCAATGGCTGCGAGCAAGCCCCAGCAGAGACCTTGAGCACCATCCAGCATCCAGAGTCGCCGACGAACTTTTGAAAGCAAGTGAGTCAATGATGATCGATCAGGACTATTTCGTGCGGATACCACAGATTGAACTTGTGGAAGTCGTGGTTCTAATTCGCTCATACCAAGCCTCCTCGCCGACGGATTGCCCAGGTCATTCCCCAGAGAATCAGCAAACCCGTCAGTACCCACCAGCGGTCCCAGGCGACGGTCTGTTGCAACCGTCGCGGCATCGTCGACGCCTGATGCTGGTCGAATCGGGCCAGCAAGCCGGCAGGGTCTTCCCCGGCAATCACAGTCCCGCCGCTCGCTTCTGCCAGTAACTGCATCAGATCTGGTCGTGCCGCGACATCCAGCCGTTCTCGCAAATTTCCGACAACATCAAACGCTGTTCCACCAGCAACTTCGTCCGACCGCGTCCCCTCGACCTTCGCCGTATAACGACCTTCCGGAAGTTTACCGAAATCGAGCCGAAACTGATGCAAATCTTCGCCGCTCGGGATCGCTTTCACAATAATGGGATCGCCTGATCCCCCCTGCAGACGAACTTGTGGCGTTTGCCCAAAGTCGCTGGACTCGCGCACCAGCAGCGTTGCGGTGGCCGATTCAATCCCGGTAAACGATGTCTTGTCCGCTCGCAGGGAAACTCGTTGAGTCGGCAGCAGGCCGACGTTTGCCACCAGCCAGCGCATCATGCTGCGCCACAGTTCACCATACAATTGGTCGTGATCCTGCTCGCCCGGCGGAAGAATGGCCCATCGCCACATTCCCGCACCTTCCACCACTACGACTCGCCCACCACCATACGGTTGGAACGTAATTGCGGGTGTTGGTGTATCGCCCGTAGTCCCTCCGGAGGCCGCTGCGGCCAGAACGACGGCCAGCGGTTTCGGACGCTCTGGCAATGCGGTACGCGCCAGTGATGGCAGTTGCGACATTGCTCCATCGGTCTCAGTCAACGAGAACCAGCGCAAAGATTGACCTGTCGATGTGAATTGAACCTGAAAGCGCGATTCGTTCTGCTGGCTCCACCGGACCGGCAACAGTTCCCCCAGCCGATCACCAATTTGTGACGTCGGTGGTCCACGAAAACAGACGAGCGAACCATCCCCTTGTCGCAGCCATTTCTTGAGCTGAACCAGTGCTTCGTCGGAGACAAAAGTCTCTGCATTGCGGCCCAGGATGACGACCTGAAATCGTGAAAGTTGTTTAGGGTCGTCCAGCCAGTGCTGTTCGCCTCGGGCAATCTCCCAGGCATCGTCACGAGCCCCGACGGGTCGCTGTTCGGCCGGAGCAGTATTCACTCCCTGAACATCACTAGCGGGCTTCGTCGCGTCGTCGCTTTTCTCGCTGGGCGTCGTTTCGGGCCGCGTCATCTTGCGAACCATATAGCGATCCGGAGTCATCCGGACCACACTGTGCAGTTCGATCGACGGATCGAGCGCCAGGGTACGAACCAGGAACTTCGTGTCCCAATAAGGCTTTCCTTCGAGCAGCAAAACTCGCACGGGTTCATCTATGACTCGCAGTACGAGAGATGCTCGATTGTTCAGATCGGTCACTTCATCGGGCACTCCAGCCACGACGACTTCGTAACGAAACAGCCCGGTCTTGGATTGCTGAACCTTGAATGTCGTTTCCGTAGCGGTATCGCGAGTCAGGCCGACTTGCCGTTCATCGACCACTTCCCCATCCAGCAGCAATCGAACCTGAGCCCGATCCGTCACCTGGCCTCGCTGATTGACGGTGACATGCACCAGGACCTGCTGACCCACAAATGCCATCTCCTGCGGCATCGGCAGCGAGACCTCCAGATCACGAGCCCCCGTTGGTCCGCCGATGGTTGTCGAATAAATGGGAACCGCCATCGTACGAGCTTGCTCTGCGGCCTGTCGCAATCGGGATGCGCCCCCTCCCGCGTTGTGGATTCCATCGCTCAACAGCCAGATCGCCTGGCCGCGGGGCCGATCTGTCAATGACGCTGTAACTGCCGTTGCCAGATCGGTCACATCGCCGTTTGGTTTCTCATCACGCAGCGATTCCGCAGATGCAGCGGTCGGGCTTTCCGAAAACGTCTTGAATTCAACGTCAAACCGCGTCCCCAAGTCTTTTTCGAGTGATTCCGCCAGCTTGCGAGCCACCGCCAGCCGGGTCTGATTTCCGGCCCCATCCGTTGTCGCCATGCTCGACGACCGGTCGACCAGCAGCGTTAACAGAGGCTTGCCGGCGGGAGGGGGAAGTTCACGGACCCAGACAGGGTTCAAGAGCATCATCAGTGGAATCGTGACAGCAAATGCCATGAGGGCCAGAACGAGTTTTCGTCGCGGACCGACCAGTCGCCGTCGACTGACCAGCACGTAGGCGCCCCACAGCCCGACAGCGGCCAACGCTAACGGTGACCACAGTGCCCACGGAATCCACGGATCGAAGACCAGTCGCGTCATGTGCGAAACACCAGCAAAGTTCCCAGTTCGCCCAACAGGCAAATCAGGCATCCCACCGTCAACCACGTCCACAATGTATCGCGAGGTTGCTCGCTGTCTCCTGCCGGTCGGTAGAAGACCGAGTTACTCGCAGCAAGTCGATTCTGCAGAACATCCGCCGACAACGGGTCCAGTTGTGATTCCTCGGCCGGAGCACTCACTGCCAGAGCAAATACCGTTTGATTCCCCTGCTGAATGCGATACGCACCTGGCGCGCCGACCACAGGCCACCGCCAGTTGACGCCGCCAGCTTCATCGATCAGCTCGCCTGATCCGGCATCCCCATTGGAAGGTCCGATGATTTCCAGTGAACTGGCCGAAGTCCCGGAGACGGGCAGACGCACCAGTAACGACTGGCCGCAATGAGCAGTCGTCGTGAGTGAGCGACGTTCCGTCAGTTGTTGCATCAATTCGTCGACCAGCGGAACGAACGCGGCTTGCGACGGCAGATTGGATGTCCCCAGATCGGCGTTCAAGACGGCCAGTGAACTGGTGTCTGTCGCCGTGACCACCAGGCATGCCGTGCCGTCGTTGTAAGTTGCCAGAACATCATCCGCGATCGATTCGGGGATGGGACGCGAAATCAGTCCCCCACTGAATCGCCAGTCGCGGACCAGCGTGGCAGCACTTTCACCCAGCGACGAAAACGGCTTCACATCGTACTTGACTGACGTCAGGAAGAGATTCCGGCGCCATTCTCCTTGTGGAGGTGGCTGAAATGCGACAGGCATCCGCAGGCTGCGACCGAGTTCTGCCCCCAGTCGCTGAAGCGTTGTCGCATCTGCCGGTTCTGCAGCAACGTACCAGACAGGTTTGCCACGTCGCATTGCTTCGGCAATGTTCTTCACAATTTGCTCGTTGATCGCCCCAGGATGGTCGATCACGATCAAGTCGGCTCGAGCCAGCAATTCGGCATCTAGCTTGTCGGCCGTTGAACGAATCACTTGAGGCGAACCGCTGGAACCAGTCGCCCCCTTGCCATTGGCGGCCCCGTCGGGTGCCAGGACACATTCCAGATAATGACTCGACGACGGACGCAAGGTTGGCGCCTGGCGAGTGATCAACAAATAAGACGGTCGCGGCCGGACTTCAACTGCAAGTGCCAGTTCATCATCCGCAGTCAGAGCGTCCATCGCCGCCACGATCCTGGCAC
>JBAWWJ010000165.1:0-18720 GCA_037146815.1 Planctomycetota bacterium | reverse complement strand
ACCCAAACCCGCTGACGAGGAAACACCGCCGGCCGAATCATAACAGTGACATTGCACCCGCAACAAAATTTGGAAGTTGAATCAAGAACAGGAACAGCGGCGTGGACATTGAGTCCCTGACACATACCAGCGGAGAATGGTTGCGGGCGACAGGTCCGGAATCAGACATTGTGATGTCCAGCCGGATCCGGTTGGCACGCAATCTCGCCCAGTTTCCTTTCCCTAACCGCGCCGATGATACTGCCCGGTCCGAGATTGAAGAGATCCTGCATAATCAGATCAATCGCCTCGCGACCGGACGGCGACTCAGTTACATCCCGATCAGCACGCTGGAACCTATCGATCGCCAGTTGCTGGTGGAACGGCAATTGATCAGCCGTGAACATTCTGAAAACCGGGGCCGTCGCGGTGTCGGCATCAGTGAAGAAGAAAACGTCAGCCTGATGGTCAACGAAGAAGACCATTTGCGGATGCAGGTCTTGCACAGCGGCTTCGCACTCGATGAATGCTGGGCTGAGATTGACCGGATCGACGACGCGATCGAAGCTGAAGTCACCTATGCGTTCAGCGAGCGCCTGGGGTATCTCACCGCCTGCCCGACGAATTGCGGAACAGGAATCCGTGTCAGCGTGTTACTGCATTTGCCAGCACTGGTCATCACCAAAGAAATTCAAAAGGTCTTCCAGGCCCTGCAGAAGATTGGTCTGGCTGTCCGTGGACTTTATGGTGAAGGTAGCCAGGCCATGGGGGACTTCTACCAGATCTCGAATCAAGTGACGCTCGGGAAGAGTGAAGTGCAATTGATCAAGACGATTCAGGACGTTGTTCCGAATATTCTTTCCTACGAGCGGCGAGTGCGTAATGCTCTGGTGAAAGAAAACCGTCGCGGTCTGCACGACCAGGTCTCCAGAGCCTATGGCATTCTCAGGAACGCTCAGACAATCAGTTCCGAAGAGACGATGCACCTGCTTTCGAGTGTCCGCATGGGAATCAACCTCGGGCTGATCGACGATCTCGAGATTCCGACGGTCAACGAATTGTTTATTCACACACAACCGGCTCATCTGCAGAAGATCCGGCATGAAAAACTCGAATCCGCTGAAAGAAACGTCGCTCGGGCGTCCTACATCCGCCAACGCCTGGCAGGACGGCCCCCCGAGCAGAACTGACGCCAGACGACGCGAGAACTGGGTCAATGCTTTTTTCAAACCGGGGTGCCAAGACCATGGCACCCGTTTCCCACACTTAAAAAGGCGTTTCCCCTGCGCCGAGGATGGTTCGTCTTTCCTTTTGAACGCAGGTTGCGTAGATTGCTCGACGACCGTTGGTGTTCGACACATGTGAGAAAGGTCGTTTCAACATGCTGCGTTTGATCCCCCTCATGCTGATCGTTGGAACGCTTGCGTTGACCAGTGAAGCTCAGGCACAGCGTAAAGACCCCAAGATCAAGCTGTCCGCTCAGAAGGGGCTCGACTGGCTTGCTGGTGAGCAGCATCGCCAGGGGTACTGGGAAGCGAATCAGGGGCAATATCGTGTTGCCATGACCGCACTGGCCGGAAACGCGATGTTGTGTGAGGGGTCAACAACCACGCGAGGCAAGTACGCCAAGAACATCTCGGCCGCCGTCGATTACCTGGTTGACACGTCACAGCCCAATGGCCTGATCGGCTACAAACACGATTACCACTACACCTACGGGCACGGGTTCTCGATGTTGTTTCTGTCGCAGGTGTTTGGAGAAGAAGAAAACGCCCAGCGTCGCGAACGCCTGAAAGAAGTCCTGACCAAGGCTGTCCAGTTCTGCGGCGAAGCTCAAACACCCGATGGGGGATGGGGATATGTCTCAGCGAAGGATGGGAACAACTTCGATGAAGGCTCCACCTGTGTGACGCAAGTCCAGGGGCTCAGAGCCTGTCGCAACGCCGGAATCCCGGTTCCAAAGGAAGTCGTCGACCGCGCCGTTGAGTACATCCGCAAATGTATGGCTGCGGACGGCGGAGTTCAGTACAGCATTCGAGGTGGCGGTTCACGTCCACCGATCAGTGCGGCAGCGATCGCCTGTTTGTTCAATTCGGGTGAATATGAAAATGAGACCGCTCAGAAGCTGATGAAGTACTGCGAAAAGAGCATGTCAGCCGCCGGGGTGAACCAGATGTTTGGCCACTGGCACTACGCTCACTATTACTATGCTCAGGTTCAGTATCGGCTGGGTGACGAAAAGTGGGAAAAGTACTTCCAGCCGATTGCCAAAGAAATCCTTTCGAAGCAATCTGCCAATGGCACCTGGAAAGAAGGCCATGTCGGGCCGGTCTACACCACCGCCATCAATTGTACGATCCTGCAGATCGACAACGGTTTCCTGCCGATCTACCAGCGGTAAAGTTTCGCCTTCCGCATTACATCTCCGTTAGCCTGCACTTACCAGACTTTCGAATCGGGATATGATTCGTAATGTTTGGTACTGTGAAGCGAAATCATCGTGTCGGGAATGATACTCCGTCGACGATCAGGGCATACGGATGCCGGTTTAGCCAAGGTGTAGTGCAGATGCGAATCCTGGTAGTGGAAGACGATCCTGCAATCGGCCGAGCGTTGCTGCAGGGATTCACCGAATCGGGTCACACGTGTGAGTGGGTCCAGGATGGTTCCGCTGGAACCGACGCGGCGAAGTCGCAGCAATTCGACGCGATCGTGCTGGACCTGATGCTTCCCAAGCGAAGCGGTCAAGAAGTGTTGCGAGACCTTCGCAGCCAAGGGGTGCTTTGTCCTGTCATCCTGCTGACGGCTGTCAGTTCAGTGGATGAACGTGTCATGGCCCTCAATGCAGGAGCCGACGATTATGTTTGCAAGCCCTTTGAGTTTGCGGAACTGCTGGCTCGAGTGAACGCCGTCGTTCGTCGGACCAGCGTGCGGCCAAGCCTGGTGCTGTCCGTCGGTGATTTGTCGCTGGATCTGACAACGCGTCGAGTTTCTCGCGCAGGCCGAGATGTGGATTTGACTCCCATCGAATTCAGCATGCTGGAACTGCTGATGCGGTACGCAGGTCAGGTTGTCACTCGAAAAATGTTGTGCGAGCATGTCTGGGGATTCAACTGGGACGGGACGACGAACGTCATTGAAGTCCACGTGAACCGTCTGCGCGGCAAACTCGACAAGGGTCGAACCGAATCGATCATCAAGACAGTTCGTGGTCGCGGTTACGCCATTGCAGGTGAGGATCTGACAGATCCTGCCCCGTAGACTTTGGGTTTCAAAGCGACTGTCGTATGATTCCAGACCGAGACGGAAGATTAGCCCGTCTTTCGTGTCTGGTGGTCGTAAGTACGTCAGATCGTAAGTACATGCAATGCCCTTTCCCGCTGTGATACAGATCGCTCGTCGCCTGAGTACACTTCGTGTCAGGCTGACGATGTGGAACACTGCGGTCGTCTTGCTGACCGTTTTGATCGCGCTGTTTGCCGTGCGCGAAGGATTACGATTCTATCTACTGCGGGAAACCGACGAGATCCTGGATGCCGAAGCCAAAGAGCTTCTGCTGGCTGTCGACGCGTACCACAATGACCGACCGCAGGTGATTGCGGAAATGATGCGTAAGGCGGAAGCGCACGAGAAGAGTGACTGGTTCATCCGCTGGCTGGATTCAGACCGAACTGACTTGTGGAAAAGCGATAACGTACCGACGGATTCGCATACTCGACTGCAGGCAACAATCGGCGGGCACGACGTCTGGGGTTCGAAGACTCACCGTTCGGTCGAAGTTGAGTTGAATAAGCCGGGCCTGCCGCGTCAATACGTTCGCGTGGGGACACCCATTATGTTCGTAGAGGAAGACGTCAATCGCCTGACTCGCATTCTTGCTCCGATTGGACTCGCCATTTTTATCCTGGCCCCTCTGGGAGGACTGCTGCTGGCGGAACGTGCCATCGAACCGTTGCAGCAGATCATTCATACGACCGAGCGACTTCGCCCCAGTCATCTGGATGAGCGTCTGCATGTTCGGGGAGTTGGGGATGAACTGGATCAACTCGCAACCAAGATCAATACGTTTCTGGACGTGATCGCGCTACATCTGCAGAAGAATCGTGATTTTGTGGCCAACGCTGCCCACGAATTGCGTTCTCCTTTGACTGCAATCCAAAGCCTGGTCGAAGTGACACTCGATAAATACCGGTCCCCGGAGGAATATGAAGAGTTGCTATTTCAGATCAACGACGAATGCCGACACCTCGCCCAAGTTGTCAATCAGTTGTTGCAACTGACGCAGAGTGAAGCGAATGCGGCCGACACGCGACAAGAGCGAATCCAGATGGACGAACTGGTTACTCGCGCCTTGGAAATGTTCGAGCCTGTCGCTGAGGAACGTCAGGTGAGCCTCAGTTCCTCGCTGGCAGAGTTGTACGTCACAGGAAACCCGCGGGAAATGCGCCAATTGCTGACGAACTTGATCGACAACGCGATCAAGTTCACTCCACCGGGCGGAAACGTTGATGTCAGCCTGGCGAGAGACAACAATCAGCAGGTGCGATTGGTCGTTCGAGATACCGGAATTGGCATTCCCACAGACGCGATCAGTCGAGTTTTTGATCGCTTTTACCAAGTCGACAAGTCGCGGCAACGTGGATTGGAAACTCGCGGTAACGGACTGGGGCTCAGCATCTGCCAGGCCATTGTTCTGGCTCACAGCGGCACGATTACTGTCGAAAGTAAGTTGGGTGAAGGGACTTCGTTTATTGTGAAACTGCCGCTCACCCGAAGTGTGGCGTCAATTTCACTATCCCAGACCCAGAATTCACGACCGGAATCAGGGTTGTTGCAGTAATGTCACCCCTGCCAAACGAGAACTTTTCTCCTCCTGATCCGCCAATGAGTGTCGAAGAACCATTCATTATCGGCGACCGAGTGCTGCCGTCACGGTATTCGCTGGCACCGTTAGCAGGCTATACCCACCTGGCGTTTCGACGCGCTCTCCGTGAACTGGGGGGCCTCGGCCTGGCAACGACAGACCTGGTCCATGCAACTCAATTGGTCTGCGGCCATCGTCATTCACTGGAGTTGATTGAAACGCACGCCGAAGATCGGCCACTCTCGATTCAAATCTTCAGTGGTCGCGAAGACCACCTCGTCGAAGCCGCCCGCTGGCTGGAAGCTCATGACTATCAGGGGGTCGATATTAATATGGGTTGCCCGATGGCCAAAGTGAATGGCCAGGGTGGCGGTGCCAGACTGCTCTGTGATGCCGACAATGCCAGCCGGCTGGTCGACAAGATCGTTTCAGCAGTTCGCATCCCTGTCACCGTAAAAATGCGACTCGGCTGGGACCGTGAATCACTCGCGTCACCAATGCTCGCCCGACGATTTGAAGCAGCCGGAGTGGCTGCCATCACGATCCATGGCCGGACGCGCCAGCAGGGGTTTCAGGGAGGTGTCGATCTGGAGGGGATTCGCGCGACCGTCGAAGCAGTCGAAAAGATCCCCGTGATTGGAAACGGTGATGTTCGCACGATTGAAGACGCCGAGCGAATGCGACAAGTCACAGGCTGTTCGGCTATCGCCATCGGGCGCGGAGCGATGCTCGATCCATGGCTGTTCCGTAAACTTGCCGATGTCGCCGCTGGAATCGCCCCGCGAGAACCTTCCTCTGATGAACAGGTCGAATTTCTCGTACGTCACTTCACATTGATGAGCGAACAGCACGGCGAACGAAGTTGTATCCTGTTCCGTAAATTCGCCGCCTGGTATGGAGCACGACTGGGAGTCCCCGAAGATCTCGAACACCGTCTCAGACAATTCGAAAGCCGAACCGAGTTCGACAGCATCATCCACGAAATCCGTAACCGTCACGGCGAACGTCGCACACCAATTGCAACCGCTCTGGTCAGAGTCCCCAACGGGCCGGTGGAACGCTGGTAAATCGGTAGAGTCATTCACATTAAAAAATCAGGCAATCGCGACCTGATTCATTTCGATCACGCGGATACGAAACGGGTGGCCTGCACACTTCATGTTGACCGCGATGATGTGCGCTACGGAATCAGCGATGACTTCGCGTTCAACGACGGTAGGTAGCGACAGGTCCAGTTCGCTATTCGCGATCCCTTTCAGGTTGCCGCCGACCATATTGGCGACTTCACCCAGTGCGTCGTACAGATCAGCCGTCTGCAATGATTCGGGCGGGAGTGCGAACATCTGAGCCGCAATGATTCGAACGACAGTACGTGTGGTGGCGACTTCGACTGCTGCCTGCCATTCACCCGTGCTCTGCACCGTCGCGACGAGCGGGTCTTCCAGAACCAGATTTGGACCGCCGGATGTGATCGGCAATTCCAGCATAGTTGAGCAAACGTCTGAGACGACCTGGGCCAGTGTCGGTTCGTCGAATTGCCTGATGAAAACTTTCTGAGCGTTATTCAGTTGAAGGAGACAGGACGAACAGGGGCGGGGACTGGTTTACCAAGCGCCGGACGATAGCAGACGGTCTTGTCATACGTTTCGCGGGTGAACGGTGCGTTCAGGCCAACGAGTGCTTCGCCACCACCCAGGAACAGATTTCCATCGGGGGCCATGATTCGAGCAGCCCGCTGTTTCGTCCTGATTTACTTCGTTGCGGTACGTCATTGAGTCAGTGATTAAGAGCCATTGTCGCCATACTGTGAATTGAGCCTCGCCGAGTTCGATCATTAATTTCCGCAGCCATCTGCGAGAGCGGAATGACGGCGTGAGCCAATCCCGCTTGAGTGACCGCTCGCGGCATTCCCCAGACGACGCAGGACGCTTCATCCTGAGCGATGATTTGTCCGCCGGCCTTGTGGATCGCGCGGCTCCCTTCTTCTCCGTCGCGTCCCACGCCGGTAAGGATCACACCCAGGCAGCGGGCTCCGAAAACTTCGGCGACGGATCGAAACAGCGGATCGACGGCAGGACGACACGAATTCTCGGGAGGGCCTTGATTCAATTCCAGAACCAGGTCGGTCCGTTGCCGCTTGACTCGCATATGAAAATCACCAGGAGCGATCCAGACTTCACCAGGTTGGATGACCGTGTTATTGACCGCTTCGCGAACTTTCAGGCGACTGATGGAATCGAGCCGTGCAGCCAGCAACCCCGTGAACACCGGGGGCATATGCTGCACGATCAGAATCGGGACGGGGAAGTCACCAGGTATTGCACCGAAAATGTCAAACAGTGCATTCGGGCCACCGGTCGAGACGCCGATCACCACCAGATCAACGGGGTCCATCGATGGACTTCCGGCAAGTTTCACGGGACGTGGAACGGCCGGCGGAGTCAAACCCGAAAACGAACTTTTTCCTGCCGTACGAACTCCCGCCTGCGAATCGCCGCCGCTTGCGCTGTCAGGGCTACGAGTCAGGGACGTCAATGGCTTGGAAAAGCGACCATGTTGTTTGCGACCCCACATGCGAATTTTGGGAACCAGTTCATCGCAAATATAAGTGAGCGATTCGCTGACATGGCCCAGTTTTAACGGCTTTGTCGCATAGTCGTTGGCCCCCGCGGCGAGAGCATCCAGAGTTGCTCCCCCACCGGCGGTTGTGATGGAGCTGAACATGATGATCGGGATATTCGCGTCTTGCTTCCGGATGGCTGTGACGGTCTCGACGCCATCCATGATCGGCATTTCCACATCGAGCAGGATGACATCGGGCCGCGTGATCGGCAGCAACTGCAGCGCTTCGCTGCCGTGCCGCGCCATCCCAACGACTTCGAGTTCGGGTTCGGAAGACATCGCTTCCGAAAGCAAGCGTCGGGTCACCGCAGAATCATCTGCGAGAAGAACTCGAATGATGTTGGTCAACATGACATTTACCGATTTCTGCGAGGCATACTCGTATCTTTAAGATCACGTTCAACAAATTGACAATTCATCTGAAACAGTGATTCGGAAAATTCACGCCGAAAGCATTTCGATCGAATGTTTCCTGGCGTTCTCCATCATCGAAATGGCGATTTCCCGGAACCGTCGCGAAAGATGCGGGATGCCGGATTCTTCCAAAGTGGCAATAAACGGATTCGACGCCGGGTTATAACCGCGTGATTCCTCATAGCGTTGCAGGTGGTTGGCCATATGATCGCAAGCCGCCACCAGTGCAACAAATCGACGGCTGCCAGCGTCAGCCAGTTCCGGGTTGTGGTGGTAGCGAACGACCGATTTCAACTGATCCGGCAAAGCGTTCTTGGCGACAAACCACGCGCCGATTTCACAGTGATTCGTTTCGACCAGTGCCTGCTCGGTTGCCAGGACACCGTCTTCTTCATCAAACTCCAGCTTATCAAGTTCGTTGAAACAGTCGGAATAGCACGTTGCCAGCAGCAGTCGTCCGATGTCGTGAATCAGGCCACCCGTGAATTCTTCTCCTTGAAATCCGACATTCAATGCCCGGTTCATGTTCAGGCAGAGCAGTGCCGTCGTGAAACTGTGCTGGGACAGCGTTTCACGAATCCACTCTTCATCGAGAGTCATCGACTTCATCATGCTGCTGAAACTGGCCGTCACGATCAAATTCTTGCACTGCCGGAAGCCGAGTCGTACCACTGCCTGATGCAGATTCAGCACTGGCTTTCCCGATGAGAACACAACGCTGTTTGCCATTCGCAAGATACCAGCGGCCAGACTGGGATCACGTTCGACAACGGCAGCGAACTCGTTGATCCCGCAATCGGGGGCATCGACGATCTGCAGTGCCTGCGTGGCGACAGCGGGAAGCATTTTCAAGTTGTTGGCACGGGAACGCAGGCGATCAAGAGCCGCGGCTGGAAGTGCCACTTCACCGATAGTAACTTCGACGGGTTCGGTCAATGTACTCATGATGTCATGCTCGCGAAATCTTTTTAGAAGACTGGATCACGGGTGACGTGCGTTGATGTCAGGCTCAAAGGATTGACATCGCAGCAACTAGTTTGAACTCAGCGGGTCAGCGACGCCGATCAAACGCAGTTTGTCTATCAAAATGTCCTGCGTGAACGGCTTCATGACAAACTCGTCAACACCAGCCATCATGGCCCGTGCCATCTTGGCGGGCTCAGTTTCCGTAGTCACCATCACCAGTTTCAGATCTTGCCTCGACGAATCCGCTCGAACTGACTGAACGAATTCCAATCCGTTCATTTCGGGCATGTTCCAGTCAACCAACACCAACTCGACATCATCGAGTGCATTGAGTTGGTCCAGCCCCTGTTTTCCATTTCCAGCCTCTGAGACATCAAATCCCAATTGTTCTACAATTCCCCGCAAAATTCGCCGCATGGCTCGCGAGTCGTCAATAATGAGTGCGCGCATGGAAAGGCCTGACTTCGATGGAGAAACCTGTGGCTTTGGACTCGCTCATCCAATCGAGATTTCGCTGTGTTGTTATCGTCTGGAGAGGTGATGCAAAATAATGTCTATTTGGGATTCTAAGTTTTCATGATGTGGCAACGGCCACAAGCCATGGCAATAAACTGATCAATTTGACTTCATGAAAGGGCGGCAGAAACTGCCGCCCATCTTGCGACATTCGAAGTATGGCTCGCGTTCGTCACACGGGTTCGACAAATGACCACTTCCCAACGTCGCTTCAATCACGTTTCGACCAATTTCCGCCGTCGTCGCCGCCTGTTCTTCAACCGAGCTGGCGATGCTGTTGGAAATGTCGTTGACCTGATTGATAATCGATGTGATTTCACCGATCGCTTCGACGGCACCGTGCGTATATCACGCTGGATGGCATCGATTTTCTGGGCAATGTCTTCCGTCGCCTTGGCTGTTTCCTTGGCGAGTTCTTTCACATCGTTGGCGCGCCATTCAAACGGAGTTCACCATCGCGCAACTTGACAAGTAGGCTTTCACCGACATGAGTCACATGCTCAAGGATCGGAAATCCCAGGAATCCGCAGGTCCCTTTGATCGTATGGATTGTTCGAAAGACGCTCGACAACCGATTGCGGTCATCGGGGGCATCTTCCAAAGCGACCAGATCCCGGTCCAATTGATCGAGGTTCTCGTAACTTTCGACAAGAAACTCTTTGATGATGTCATCAAGCTCGTCCATTGGAAGCGTATCCTTGGCATCTCATGCGATGGGGATTCGGTGATGAGAGATGACATGTCAAAAGGCGTTCGTCGATCAAAACGGACATCCCAATGAAACATTCCGGCGGCCGAAATATCTCTGAAAAGTTCCGTTACCAGATTACAGGTATGTACGAGTTGCGACCGACGGCGGGCAGACGCCATCCCACATTCGCCCTCAGGGAATTCGAATTTCCTGAACAGAACGGGTGTCGCGAAACGAATCGAACTGGAGGATGGAAACTTGCCATTTCCGGAGCAAATTCCGCCGCTTGCCGGGCCGCGTGCGGTCAGTTTTCCGAATTTACGGGTTGCGCGGGCAGAAGTCGCAGACACAACGCGACGAAGAAGGCCAACATTCCGCGACGCACTTGGTCCCGGAAACAGGTACTGCGAATGAACCGTCGCCGATCGGTATTAGCTGAGCCCAAACAGGGGCCTCATCAGTTCGCCCTCTTCCAGAGCGTCAATTGTCCGCCCGTCGGGAGTGACCAGCGCAACATGCGGATCGATGCCGAGCGAATCAAGAATGGTGTAGCAGACGTCGGCAGGAGCATAGGGCCTGGTTGTGACATGTGCCCCCTGTTTGTCTGTCGCGCCAATCACTTTCCCTCCCTGAACCCCCGCGCCGGCGAACAACAAACTGGCGGCTGGCCCCCAGTGATCGCGGCCAGCATCCTTGTTGATGAGGGGCGTACGACCAAACTCGCCGAAACAGGCGACGAAAGTCTCCTTGAGTAACCCGCGCGTCGCCAGATCCTCAATGAGAGCCGAAAAGCCCAGGTCAAATTCCGGAAGTTTCTTGTCACAGTTTTCGAAGATCTTGCCGTGATGGTCCCAGCCGCCGTAGTTGACCGTAACAAATCGAACTCCCCCTTCAACAAGCCGACGGGCGAGCAGACAGCTTTGCCCAAATGTATTGCGACCGTAACGATCTCGCAGCTTGGCATCTTCCCGCTCAATCGCAAACGAAGCTTGAGCCTGTGGAGAAAGAATCATTTCTGCAGCTCGGCCGCGGAATTCGTCGTAGGTCGCGAGTTGATCATTACCGCGAACCTTTTCTCCCAACTGGTCGATCGTCGAGAGAAACACCTTGCGTCGATCCGCTCGCGCGGTATCACGGTTGGCAACGGCCACATCCTTCACGCTGAAGTTTTCGGCGTTGGGGTCGCCGGTTTTGAAGGATTCATAACGGCCTCCCAGAAACGCGCTTTTTCCGAGCTCCCAGGTAAACGAGGGGTTTCTTGGGACGGACACGTAGGGAGGAAGAACACCACTAAATCCCAGTTCGTGGGCAGCGACAGCACCGATCGCAGGGTAATCTCCAAACGGCGACCCAAATCGGCCCGAGAGGACCCAATTGGTCGCTGTTTCATGATGGTCGTTGTTATGAGCCCCCGAGCGAACCAGCGCCACCTTGTCCATGCACTGGGACATTTTGGGCAGCAATTCGCAAACCTGTGTTCCGGCGACATTGGATGCGATCGGGGAATATTTGCCACGAATTTCCGCCGGTGCTTCCGGCTTCATGTCGAAGCTGTCGTGGTGAGTCAGCCCTCCACCCAGATAAACCAGAATGACAGATTTTGCCCGAGCCGGGCGAGCAGCTTTACCTTCCGCCGCACGTGATTCACCGGACAGGATCGATTCCAGTGACAGTCCACAAAGGCCCAGGCCACCCACCTGGAGGAAATCGCGACGCGACGGGCCACGAAAAGCAGAAGGGCGACCTGATTCCAGTGAAAAGTTCAACATTCTGTATCGTCCGGGAAAATTCGAAACAAGAGTCGTGAGATGTCCCATGATATCATCGTGACTGAGGCAAGTCAGCTACAGATTTTCAGGGGGAACCCCGTAAAACTTTCCAACCAAAAACGCTCTTGATCTGCGGGCAGAAGCATGAACGTGAATGGTTCATCTTTCCGCTTCCTTACGGGCGCGGCTCGTGTGCAGCGGCTCGTTGATGCTACTTGGCAAGGCGTTCTTAGGCCCTAATCAAAGACGATCACCCTGCCCGACCCTTTTCAATGGGGCGCGGCGTGACTATGGTCGATCACTTCCAGTCTGCAGCGTGTTCGAAGGAGTGCGACCATGTCAAATAGTATCGTTTGCCACCGGATTCTCGTTCCCAAGTTGCGATCCTGCCTTTATGGCCTTGTACTGATTCCCTGCCTGTTTCCCGTATTGTTGCAGCCAGTCGCAGCAGCCGAATTGATGGCAGGGGCCGCCAAAGTCGACATCACGAATGTCGATGCGGGACCGGTCAACGATCGCCTTTATGCCCGGGCGCTCGTGGTGAAATCGGGTGAGACCACGGCAGTACTGGTTGCGGTCGATGCCGTTGCCATCGGCGAAATCGGGCATATCAAAAACGATTATCTCGGCAAAGTACGATCACAGATTGAACGCGAACTGAAGATCAAACCTGCCAATATCCTGGTTAACGCCAGCCATTGCCATGGGGTCGTATGCAGCGATGTCGATCAAAGGACTGTCCAGGCCATCAAGACCGCTCACCAGAATCTGGTTCCCGTGAAAGCGGGAGTCGGCGTTGGTCACGAAAGCCGGATCATGGAGAATCGACGGCTGAAGCTGAAAAACGGCAAGGATGTGGATGTCCGGCATGCCTATTCCATGCCAGCCGATGAAGATGTCGCGGCCATCGGTCCGGTTGATCCGCAAATCGGCATTCTTCGTCTGGATCGGGAGGACGGTCAGACGGTGGCCGTCGTTTACAACTTCGCCTGTCATCCGATCCAGGGAGTTCCCAATGGCGGAAACACGGCGGATATCACCGGCTTCGCATCCAAGGTCATCGAAGACAACCTCAGCGACGGGGCAGTGGCCCTGTTTATTCAAGGGTGCGGCGGCGATATCAATCCTGTCGGGTACAAGGGAGTCGACACACCGCGCGATGCCGAACCACTTGGCAATCTGCTGGGACTCAGCACACTGAAAGGATTAAAGCAGACAGCCAGCAGGGCCGATCAACGCCTTGTTGTCATCAACGAGACGTTGACGCTGCCACGCGCTGATGTCGCCGATCGGATTGCCGCATTGGAAGCGGAGCAAACACGCCTGTTACATTCGCTGAAGGGAACGACCCTCAACCTGAAAACATTCCTGCCGCTGGTGGTGAAGTACAATCTGTCGCCAGAGTTCCCCTCCTACTATTCGCATCGGTATCTGCTCGAAGAAAAGCAGGAACGAACCGACCTGACCAAGCTCGATGCTGACAACCGCCGGAACATGAAACAGTACATCGACAACATTCGGACGATGGAAGAACTGACCCGGTTGCAGACCAATCTGGCACTGTTGAAGAAGCATCAGGCAGAAAACATCGCGGCAGGGAAACGGACTCTCGATGTTGAAGTCGTAGGTCTAAGGATTGGCGAGTTCACGCTGATCACATTTCCCGGCGAGCTGACAGTTCAGATCGGCCTGAATATTAAAAAGGGCTCACCACATCCGCGGACTTTTGTTGCGGGGTACACGAATGGCTACATTTATTACGCCCCAACGACAGAACAATTGCTGAATGTCGGAGGAGCTCAGGAAGACAGCGATTGCATCCTGGCCCCGGAATGGCAGGGGATGTTTGAAAAGCGTGCGGCTGAGATTCTGAAGAAGCTGTAGAGTCAGGTCAGGCGTTGTTTTTGGGTCGATGATGGATGGCCGGACCTGAGGTGATTGAAGTTACCGAATTCCCTACCAAGTCAGCCACCCTGGCGATATCACCGCGTCGGCCTCTTGTGGGCTGAAGGCCCACGAGAACAAAGCACAGGGCTTCAGCCGACTTCAGCCCTGTGACTTCGGACAGAATAGGGTTTGCGACCTGAAAGGTCGCAAGAAATTCCGTCATGGTGATCAACGCCGATCAGTGACCTCTCGCGACCTTTCAGGTCGCACCGTTGACTTTGCGTCCTGTTCACAGGGCTGAAACCTTGTGCTTTGTACTTGTGGGCCTTCAGCCCACCAGGAAAACCAGGAAAGCGTTCATCCGCCAATCAGCAACTTCCTTGTGTATTTGACGGCTCGTTCGATATCGTTCGCGCGGTCATCACCCTGGTTGCGGACAGCGGTCAGCCAGCCTCGATAGTCGATTTCGCCCATAACGGCCAGCAGTTCCATCCAGTCAATGACACCACTGCCAACAACCGCTTCCTGACCGCCACCGTCAAAGCCGCGGAAACCGTCTCGCAGTTGCACATGCATCGTCACCGCATGCAGGGTTCGCAATGCCTCGGTACTGGAGCGTCCGGTCAGCGCGAAATGGGCAGGGTCGAAATCGATCCCGATCGGGCCAGCGGTGACTTCGCTTGTCAGCGCCAGCAGGTCTTCGGCGGAATCATTTGTCGGAGTGATACACAGGACTGTTCCCACACGATTCGAGTGAGCGGCCAGATCGTTGAGGATTTCGAGCAATAACAGGCGTGGTTTCCCGGCACGATCCTCGGGAATCCGCCCCACCTTGCAGCACAAGGTTTTCGCCTTCAGAGAATAGGCAAAGGTCATCGCATCGCGCAGGTCAGCGACGCTGCGGTCGATTTCCATCGGGTCGGTCAGGGGCCGTGTCAGCGGAAATGATGCTCCGGAAATCGTCAGACCTAATTCTGAAACCCGGTGGAGCAATTGCTTTCGGCCGGTTTCTGTCAGTTCAGCCGCGACAATTTCGTTACGCAAATCGAACTGAACCCCGTCCACATTCAGGTTTCGGGCGGATTTCAGCGACTCCATCAGCGGCTGACGAAAACACCGGACAGCAACAGCCAGGCGAAATTGGTGCATATGGGACGACTTCAAATTTCAAAGAGAATCACTTCCAGCAGAGGAATCATTGTGAGCCGCTGAAGGGATGAGGGCAAGGAGGATTCGGCTCGCAGCCCCGGTTTCCAAACTACCACTACTGGGGCTTCGGTGCCCCATCCCGACCACACTTCGTTCCGTGTCACTTCGCCTGACCGGTTAAAAACCGCTTTCATGTCTAGGGACTCCCATTTGTGGGAAACCACACTCGGTTCAAGTCGCTTGCTTTGGTCCCTGCGCAGCCTATAATCCGGGGCGATTCTGCGTCGAAAAAGTGTCCGCCTGGACTTGGTTCCGGAGTCTTCGGTACCCTGCGGATTCGTTGTGGCGAGTCTCTTTTAATCAGTGAGCCAACCATGCAGTGGTTGTGGAATTTTGGCGAATGGCTGCGAAATGTGTGGGTTGCCGTCTCCACCCTGATCGCGGGGATGTGGGTGACGATGCGGACCATGCTGTGGACGTACCGTCGCAAGACATTTACCGAAGTCTTTGAGTACCCGGAAGTTCCGGTGCCTGTGAAGGCTCGGTATCGCGGGTTTCATCGATTCGACCTGACGACCTGTATCGGTTGCGAAAAGTGCGCTGTGGCGTGCCCGGTCGACTGTATCTACATCGAAAAAGAAAAGAGCCCGGTCGGTAAAGGGTTCCGCGTTAATGGCTTTACGATCGACTACACGAAGTGCATGTTCTGTGCACTGTGCGTTGAACCTTGTCCGGTGGACTGCATCTTCATGGGATCGAACCACGATCTCAGTTGTTTCAGCCGCGACGGATGCATCGTGGATTACGCCAAGCTTCCTCTGGAAACTGCCTGGGGTCAGGCCACGTTGAATCCGACGGTCGTTGCCGAATCGAAGGTGTTGTACGAGCCGGTTTGGGTGAAAGGGGAATCGAGCCCCTTCCAGTTCACCGCCAAGGACGAATAATTCCCTGCGGGGCGCGGCAGTAATGGAACTGCTGCGGTGATGGCATGTCTCACGGATGGTCCGAAAGGTGGTTGGTTCATGAGCGCCAAACTGGCTCCTCGCACATTGTTCACCGTGGCATCCGCCAACAAGGCTTTGCCACTGGTCCGGGCGATCGTGCAGGACATCGTCGATCTGTATAGTGACGTGCGCGAACGGGAACAACGCCTGAACGGCATGCGTCGCGGCTCGACGGGCAAAGCCCAGCAGGATGATCCCTACAGTGAAGAAGTGGACCAGATCCGGACGGAACTGGAAAAGGATGTCGAAAAGCTCGAAGGGTTCGTCGAAGAACTCGCCGAACTCGGCGTGGAATTCAAAGATCCCGTGATGGGCCTGGTCGACTTTCCCGCATCCATGAACGGACAGGACGTTTATCTCTGCTGGAAGCAGGGTGAACCAGCGGTCGAATACTGGCATACGCACGACGCCGGCTTTCAAGGACGTCAACGGATTGAAGAACCCGGCGGTGAAGAACCAGCGGGTGAAGATACAGCAAGTTAGAAGGTAGTCAGACAAGTTAAGCTTGTCTTTAGAAGCGAAACGCCGGCACAGCGAAATTACTTCCACAGGCTTCGACGGCAACTAAAAAGATAAGAAAAATGACAGAAGTTGTTGGCCATTTTCTGGTATTCACGCTGGTGACCATTGGTTTTCTGTTGGCACCGTTGTTGATTGGTCGTCTGGTTCGACCTCGCCTGCCCAACACCGAAAAGGACTCCGCCTACGAGTGCGGTGAACCTTCTATCGGCAGCAGCTATATCCAGTTCGACCTGCGGTTTTACGTGGTCGCGCTGCTGTTCATCATTTTTGATGTGGAAGTCGTATTCTTCTTCCCATGGGCAGCGATCTATGGGAACGCGATTCAGTTGACGGATAGTCAACTCGCCCCGGCCGACCGGACCGCATTGAGCGAACAATTGATGAGTCTTCCTCCTGGATCGCTGACGCCCAATCAGGCCATCGATTCTGCAACCGCATTGAATCTGGCTTGGGCCGGTGTTGTCGATGTTGCCGTTTTCTTCGCGGTTCTGCTGGTTGGATTCGCATATGTCTGGAAACGTGGTGACTTGGAGTGGGTCCGGACCCTGACCCGGCAGAGCAAGATGGCACCATCCGCCGCAACCGGTTCCGGTGGCGTCCGACAGCGTACTGCCGCACAGGCCAGTTGAATCCAGAGCGACTTGGTGGAACTCAAAAAACAGAATTGAAAACGGGTCAATGACTCGATCCTCAGGAACGACTGATGCGCATTGAAGAGATTCACCAACGTCTGGTCGACAAGTTCGGTGGCGAGGCCATTCGCGAGCTGAAGACCGGTGTCAAAGATCCCTGGATCGAAGTCGCAGCCGACCGGATTGCCGATGTCGCGGCATTCATTCACGACGACCCCGACCTGGCACTGGATGGCTTGAACGATCTGTGTGGATCGGACTGGCTCGAAACCGACGCCAAGAAGAAGGCTCCGTGCGAACCGCATGTCGAAGTCGTCTATCACCTGTACAGCTACACCCACAAGTATTTCTGTAAGCTGAAGGTCAAGGTTCCCCGATGGCACGACGGCAAGGCTGGCAGCCTGCCCCGCGTCCCCACCGTTTCGCACGTCTGGGGTATCGCCGACTGGCACGAGCGCGAGGCCTATGACCTGGTCGGTATTGAATTCACAGGCCATCCCAACCTGCGCCGGATCCTTTGTCCGGAAGACTGGGAAGGTCACCCGCTCCGCAAAGATTACGAGTTTCCACTGGAATACCACGGAGTTCGCGGGAAGTAACGATCACTTTTTTGAACATTTTTGGACGGCATTGTCCTGCGTGACGACGTGATTTTCAGATTCGACCCTCAGCCGGAACGCGCTAGCGTCCGGTTCAGTCGTAACGCAGCAAGCCCGAATAACTGAGAAGACCATGAGCCTGACCCTCGAAGATCCTCGTATCGTCGAATTCGATGTCCGTACTGACGAGATGCTCGTCAACATGGGCCCGCAGCACCCCAGTACGCACGGCGTGCTGCGTCTGTTGCTGAAGACCGACGGCGAAATCATTCACGAAGTCACTCCACACATCGGTTACCTGCATCGCTGTGCCGAAAAGATCGGCGAAAACCTTTCGCCCCCGCAATGGATTCCCTACACCGACCGGATGGACTATCTCGCCGCCATGAACATGAACCTCGGGTTCAGCTTGGCCGTCGAAAAGTTGATCGGGATGGAAGTCCCCGAAAAGGCGATGACGCTGCGAGTCATCATTTCGGAATTGAACCGCATCGCCAGCCATCTGGTTGGGATGGGTGCCTACGGCTTGGATCTGGGGACCTTCAGCCCATTCCTGTACGCCTTCCGTGAACGTGAAATCATTCTCGACCTGTTCGAAGAGGCCTGCGGGGCTCGACTGACCTACAGCTACCTGACGATCGGTGGGGCGACTCACGATCTGCCCGGTGAAATCACGATTCCACCCGGCTTGGCACAACTGACCGGACGTAATCCGAACATGCGGCTTCAATGGGCCGATGCGCTCCGGATGTTCCTCGACTGGATGGCACCGCGGATCAAGGAATACCACACCCTGCTGACTCGCAATCAGATCTTCATCAAGCGGACTGCGAACCTGGGGATTCTGACTCGTGAAATGGCGATCAGCTACGGCTGCACCGGCCCTGTTCTTCGCGGCAGTGGTGTCGATCACGATTTGCGACGTGATGGTGAATCGATCTATACGCGGATGTACGAAGGCTACAAGTACAAGATCCCGGTCGCACCGTTCAACGACTCCGAATTTGGCAAGCTTCCTCGTGAAGTCGTGCTGGGCGACAACTGGTGCCGGTTCTTCGTCCGCATGATGGAAGTCGCCCAGTCGATCGAGATCGTCCGCCAATCGC
>JBAWWJ010000164.1:0-18754 GCA_037146815.1 Planctomycetota bacterium | reverse complement strand
CCCCGAACACCTGTTACCCTTGTGCCCGGTCTAAAGAGAAGCAAGCTGGGCCACCGTGCGCAATCACTCGCAAGTATCACCGATTCCAAAACGAAAAACTCCCCATGAAATCAATCACGGGGAGTCGTCGTAGATTATTGAAATCGCGGCGCAATTGCCGGATTGCCGAAGGTGGGACTCGAACCCACACGTCCTTTGGGGACACTGGATTTTGAGTCCAGCGCGTCTGCCAGTTCCGCCACTTCGGCTTGTTGTCTGGGAGGAATAGTCCCCCCGTTGGGCTAAGCATCATGGAGACTGATGCCCGTTCCGTCAAGCCTCTCCGAGTTCCTTTGAGCGTTCTGTCGCGGACTGGACGGCGTCCATCAGAATTCCCCGCATTCCCCCTCGTTCCAACGCATGCAGACCGGCGATCGTGGTTCCCCCCGGACTGGTCACGGCATCCTTGAGCTGACCGGGGTGCTGACCGGTGCTCAACACCATTTGTGCTGCTCCCAACAGGGTTTGCGCTGCGAGCTTGGTCGCGACATCCCGCGGCAATCCCATCCGGACCCCACCGTCACTCAGCCCCTCAATGAACTGATAAACGTACGCCGGGCCACTCCCGGAAAGACCGGTGACGGCATCCAGCAGCTTTTCCGGAACTTCCATCGCCAGACCGACCGTCGACAGCAGGCCCTGAACCAGTTTCCCATCCTCAGCCGTCGCCGCTTCTCCTCGCGAAAACGCACTCGCTCCTGCTCCTACCAGGGCCGGCGTGTTTGGCATCACACGGATCAGGCGGGACGAACCCAGGCCTGCCGACAATTTTGCCAGGGAAATCCCGGCGGCGATGGAAACGACCAGGTGCTGACTGGTGATCCCCGGCTTCAGTTCGGCCAGGACCCCTGCAATCTGCTGCGGCTTGACTGCCAGGAAAATGAGTGAACTCTGCGCAAGAACCGTGGCCGCACCTGCTACGACAGAGCCGCCTGTCTGCGACGCGAACCGGTTCGCAGCGTCGGCACTGACATCGCAGGCAACGAGGCGATCAGGAGTGATCGACTTCGCCTGAATAAATCCACGTCCCAGTGCTGTCGCCATCTGGCCAGCGCCAATAAATCCAATCCGCACGTCTGATGCATCCACAGTAAGTCTCAATCGATGAGCAAGAGTCAAAAAACAGGTCGTCGGTCAAAGTGACGGCGGCATTCTACACGTGACGGCCGCGAAAAGAATCTCTGGAACGGGGCTCTGAAAATGTGAGATCGTCTTGGGGTTGGCCAATGTCAGAGCAGTTCCTGAATCACCGTCCCACCATCGAGAACCCGCATTTCCGCTCGAGCCTGTGTGTCGACCCCCGCGAGTTCCGCGATCGTGGTCCCGACCATTTTCGGTGTGATCGCCGTTGTGACAGGATCCTCCGCATAGCGATCGCTGCTCCCGATGACTCGTCCCGGCTGAACGCCTCCTCCAGACCAGAGTGAGAAATAGCAGCGACTCCAGTGGTCTCGTGCTGCCCGTGAGTTAATGCGAGGTGTTCGTCCAAACTCACCCATCGCAACGACCAGTGTCGAATCAAGCAGGCCGCGTGTCCGCAGGTCGTCCAGCAAAGCAGAAAAGGCCCGGTCGAAAATCGGGCAATGCGTATCCTGCAGCAGTTCGAAGTTATAGATGTGAGTATCCCAGCCGAAATCACAGTTCGGCGTGATCGACTCGACGTACTCACTCCAGTTCACCTGGACATAGGGAACACCTGCTTCAACGAGTCGCCGCGACAGCAGGCAGCTTTGACCAAACGTCGTGTGACCGTAGGCTTCACGCGTTGCCTGTCGCTCCTGAGTCAAGTCGAAGGCCGCTCGTGACTGGGGGCTCGTGATCAGGCCATAGGCGCGCTGATAGGTCCGGTCCCAGGAAGCAAATCCCGCATCGTCCAGTCGCGTCAAGGCACCATCCAGGCTGGCGCGTACTCGGTTGCGATCGTGAATCCGATTGGGGTTCAGTCCGTCAAGCAGGTTGAGTGAAGGGATCTCAACATGACCCTCGTCCGAACAACTGACCATAAAGGGATCGGCCGCCTTACCAAATTTGCCGCCACCAAATCCCTCAATTTTCCGGACGACATCCTTGGGGATTCCTCGTCCGACCATGACAAATGGGGGAAGCGAATTCTTATGGCCGCGATGCTTTCCGACGATCGAGCCAAAGTTCGGCTGAACCGGTTCCGGTCGTTCTTCAAATCCTGTCAGACCGACGGTCCCGGCATCAGGATGGCCCGGTTGAGTCGTGACATGAGACCGAATCAGCGAGAACTGGTCGCTCCGTTCGGCCAGCTTCGGCAGGAGTTCGGTGAACTGGACCCCAGCAGTCTTTGTCGCGATCGGTGCAAACGGCCCTCGATATTCCGACGGAGCTGCGGGCTTGGGATCGAAGGTATCGATGTGACTGGGAGCCCCCCACAGCCAGACAAAGATGACTGACTTTGCCTTGGCGGGATCGGCGGCGTGCAGAATCCGTCCCTGTCCCAGCGCCAGAGCTGCAGGAACCGCAGACCCGATCTGAAGAAACGATCGTCGACCGATTCCCGCACAGGTCTTCGCACGAAATGAACCGATGTCGAACATGCACTTACCTTTGCCGTAAACTTCTGGCATCAATACGGGGTCACCACATCAATCCGCAGATTGGAGAGTTCGCAGCTATCCGTCGTTCCCAATTCTTTCAGCAGTATCTGCGAAATGACGAGGGAATTCGACCCCGATTTGACCGCATGTGTGGGGAGTTGAAAACGAATCGTCGCCGGGCGAGAGACCGTTGACCGGTCATTGATCCAGCGATTCAAGTCACCCGCAGGCTGATTATTGAGATCGACTTTCGTAACGAGCTTTCCCGCTCGCAAATCCTTGAGGTACGGGCTGGCCAGCGGTGTGCCGGAGCCTGACGGTTCCAGCTCAACCACGTCCAGCGACAACCAGAATTCTGCCCGCTCGGGGACTGGATCAGGAATTGTAAACTCAACAGTCCAGTCCACTCCATCCGGGACCGATCGCTGGAAATCCAAGCGAATCGATTCTCCCAAGTGACGGTGGCGGGCATCCGCAATAATTGTCTGGCCGTGGAATGCAGGTTCGACTTTGGCGATGTCCGTCCAGTCGGCAGCCAGTTCTCCCAGCCACGGATGAACAAAGACTAGCTGATCTCGATTCGCTGCAGTGATTGTTCCTCGAAGTTGATCAG
Source organism: Planctomycetota bacterium (assembly GCA_037146815.1). GTDB lineage: Bacteria > Planctomycetota > Planctomycetia > Planctomycetales > Planctomycetaceae > Schlesneria. Next base: position 15,538 of record JBAWWJ010000164.1, on the reverse strand, counting down.
CCTGCATGGCTGGCCGGTCGACCGTTGATTGAAATTGAATTTGACTGCAGAGTCCGCGCGGCCCGAGGGGAGCAGAAACGGGCTGGTCTGACTGACAAAGAGCGAGACGCTCGACATCACTCCATCCAACGGTCCGATCTCCCGCTGCCGTCGCCAACACGACATTTGTGGCTGTGACCTGTTTCACTCGCCCGAACCAGTCTTCGCCATTACGTAACGCAACACAATCGTCTTGCGTCGACGGCCGAATTTCACGAACAGCGCCGGAAGCATTGGTTTGACTGACGAGCAGGTCATCGATCCAGGCGGGGGCAGTGGAAGAAACGGTCAATGCGTGCAGTGAACCGGGTGCGGACGCGGTCGAGAGCAGCAGTGATTCATCAACGGCAAACAGCGTCCGATCCTGTTGAAGAATTGCAGTCAGGCAATGCCAGCCGGGACTGAGACTGACCGATTGCTCGTTGACAATACCAGCCTCCGCACCGCTGACACTCGCACGGCCATGTGAGGCGTGAAATGCCCACTTGGAATTGGCATTCCCCGTCACGAAGTCAAAATCGATCCGCAGTTGAGCGGCTTCAGATGGCGGTGTGGATTCGCCCTGTGCGACATCCGCGACAGGCTCATCAACGCGAAACCAGAACTGAACGCGTGACGTCGCGAGCCCTTTGGGAAATCGATATGTGAGCGGAGTCATCTGGGCCGAACATCGCAGGCTGCGACGTCCGCTGGCCGACTGGGTGTTCTCAATACGGACAGGGTCAATCTGCGGCGTCAGGGCTACGTTCGTGGTTTTCACATCCGCCGGCAGGATCTCTTCAAATGATTCATAAACGATGTCCGACTCCCCTGGGGGGACGCTGATCGCGGTGATCGCTGTTCGAGGAACAACGACGACTTGACCACGCCGCGTACGTAGCGAGACCTGATCACCGTCCCAGCGAACGATCTCGGCGGTCATTCGGTCACCTCCGAGAAACACGATCTGTCGCACGGGTGCATACGATCGAGTCAACCGGGGTCGTCGCGTGAATTGAACGGGAATCATCAAGTTCGAAAGCCACCGCCGCTCAAGCGGCAGTGCGAACTGTTCGGCCGCAAACTGCATCGGTGATGCGAAAGGAATGTGCGGTCCGCGAGCGGGATGATCCGACTTGCGAGACCGACCAGCGTCTGCTCGGTCCGCACCAGCACGTACCGACATCACAATGCCAAGCATCACGACACCGCAAACGCACCACGCAGCCGGCAAACACCGTTTCCCCACAAAACCCCTTTCCAGTAATTCGTTGCAGACTCTCGTCGCAACGCAGTTTGCGGCATCACAGGTTTGCTTTCAACTCCGTGCGACGGGGCGCCAATTTTGCTGGAAATTCAACCAGGCGAGTTACGTCGTGGGTTCCAGAGAATCAACCGCAACTTCCTGTTTTCCCGCGTTTCACCGCAGGCACGCGATTCCGCGACCTGGAAGCATTTGAACGGAATTCGCGATGATTATTTGAAAAAGGCATCGCAATTGCGCCAATGTCCGTTACTTGTCGGTCATCGGCCCCCAGGGTTCCATTTGCCGCAAATTCTTTTCCCCCAGAACGCGATAGCAGTCCGGGAGATCAAAACTTTTGAGGACTCCCGGGATAAACGATGACAGTGGCCAATGGTAGTGTTCGGTTTCTGCGACACTGGCCCACGATGTCAGTGCATGCTTTAACGTGACTTGGCGCACTTCGTCAGAAAGGACGGCTGCCAACGTGGCCGGGACCGTTCCCCAGCCGCTCGCGGCCAGGTGAATTTCTGTGCGGCCGGTCGACTTCAGCCACGCCAGAACTCGCAAGACGTCGTAGGCTCGCTGAACGGGATAGGGTTCACCAAGCATGATCGAATGTGCCGCGTAGAAATAGTCGCTACCGTACGGTGATAAGTACTGATTCGTGCCACAGGTGTCAGGTCGTGAATCGCCGATTCCGCGAACGTCAACCGCATAAAATTCCGTTCCTGGTTCGGCCGTGATCAATTCTTTTGGAAACGGGTCATCTCGCAATTCCACGTCACTCGACTGATGTGAGACGTAAAGAATGCACCGCACTGGGCCGACGGGTGGGCGTGAGTACTTCGGCTTGTCGTCGATTCGATAGACAAGGGCACGTACGCCCGGTTCTGTCTGGACTGCGTACGTCGTGAAGCTGGCCTTGGGGTACTTGCGGCCATTGATTGGTCGCAGAATGTCGTAATCGGGAGGGGACTCGGGGCGAGGTGGAATCAGGGCATTCAGGTGTTTCCGAAGCGATGCGGTATCGGGCTGACCACGCTTTACAGTCAGCTCTTGTGATGTCTTCTGGGTGAATGAAAAGAGAGTGGCTGACCCCAGGTCGGCCACTTGACCTTTGGGAGTACACCACAACGTCTGATCCTTCTCAATCACCAAGGTTGGCTCGACGTTTCCATTGGTGACGCGCGTCTGCTCATTGAAAAATCCATACATAGCTTCTCGATTTGGCTGAGTGTATCCATGTTCATTCGGACCAATGAACAGTCGGATGTTCTGTTCTGCACCGAGAAGTGACCAGAGTTTTTTGAGTCGCTGAAAGGTTTCCGTAGAGCCGCGAGCGTCGAAGTAGTCTTGTTCGGCAGCCATGATGATGACTGGCTTCGGAGCCATGGCTGCCAGGAAATCTCCATGATCCAGTCCCAGTTTCAGCACCAGCGGTGGACACTGTTCCGTATCAGCGGGAAGCTCGTTGTCAAAATTGCGGCGAAATGTCGTTACTGCGCAACTGGGGGCGGACATCGTCCAGCGAGACTCGACCCCGCTGAGCCACATCGTCATCGTTCCACCGCCAGAATTTCCGGTGATCCCCACATGTCTGGGGTCAACTTCACTGCGGGAGAGCAGATAATCGAGTGCCCGAATGCCGTCCCAGGCACGCCACGAACCAAAGAACTCGCCTACCAGGAACTGCTGGTTGCCTCCCAGCAGATGTTCACTCACACCCACCCCGACGGTCGACTTGGTGTGGTCATCGTCCAGGTATTGAATCCGCTCACCCTGACCGATCGGATCAAAGATCAGCACGACGTAACCTTGCCGGGCGAGGGCCTGTGCAAATGACTGATAGGCCTCAGCAGCTTTCCCATTGGAAGAATGCCCGCACGATCCGACGACACCGGGTAGCGGAAACGCTCGACCCTTCGGGACGTACAGGTTTGCCGTGACCAGAAAGCCCGGACGACTTTCAAAGATCACGTTTTCGATGCGGTAGGCGTCCCGTTCGACAATTCCTGTCACACGGGGTTTGAGTGGCGTTCGTTCGGGAAATGGACCAAAACTCTCACGAATCAGACCGCGCAGAGTTTCGACGTGGGCTTCCGCTTCGGCCCGCGTGGTCAACTTTGCCTGACGCAGTTCCGCGAGTTTTTGAGCTGCCGCGACCTTGGTACTGAGATGCTCCTGCATCATTCGCGGAAAGCGATTCAAAGGGACCACGGCGGGCGCAGATTTCTCTGCCGGTTGCCCCAGCAACCGATTTGCGGGTAATCCAACGATTCCCAATGCTGCCCAAGCCAGTAGATGGCGCCGAGTCAGATCTCGATGAGCGAACATTCCCACAGCAGTAGACGCAGGCGACGAGGTACTCATGGAAATCGTCCTCACACGGGAAACGGAGAATTCGGGGCGTTCACCACGATCGTGCCGACATCGCGTAACAGCGTCAAGTTGCAGCGACTTTCCCAGACTTCCCCAGAACGACGTCCCTTCTCATCACGGATCTTGTTGCGTTTTCCAGATCATGCTATAGACCGGTCAAAATTGCCGGAGTTCGAACTGGGGAAACGCCCCTGTCAACATGACTATGATTTGATGGAGCGAGAATACGATGAGTGCGGGGTTCCGCAGGGATGCGTGGTTGATCGTCGGATTGCTCGCGGTCTATCTGGGACTCGCTGCGGTACTGCCTGCCGCTGACGACGAAGTCTACTATTGGAGTTGGGCTCGACCTCTCCAATTCAGCTACTACGATCACCCTCCATTGACCGCCTACCTGATCCGGATCTCCACGGATCTGTTTGGGGACAGCATTTTCGGATTTCGTGTTCCCGCCTGTCTGGCGACAGTATTTGTGATCGCGGTGATTACTCACTTGTCGCGGCCTCGCTCGTTGCTGCCGGGAATTATTTTAACCCCGGTGTTCACGTTTGGCGCGGTCCTCATTACGCCCGACGCCCCGCTGCTTTGTGCGTGGGCTGCCTATGTCTGGTGGTTGGTCGAGGTTCACCGGCGATTGACTCCCGTGACCGAAGGTGGGACGTCCGTTGAAGTGTTGCCGATTCCGTGGTGGCTCTGGACGACAGGAGGGATCATCCTGGGGTGTGGGGTGCTGGGCAAATATACGATGGCGCTGGCAGTTCCCTCAGGGTTTGTCAGTTTCTGCATGGTCCGTCATCAATGGAAACGCTGGCTACCTGGATACATTGCTCACGGTGTGGTCTCGTTTGTTGTGGCGTCTCCAATTCTGATTCACAACATTCAGCACGATTTTGTTCCGTTGCTGTTTCAGTGGCGACATTCCATGGGGGATTCGCGACCAGGGCTGAGGCCGTTTGGCGAGTTCATTGGCGTTCAATTGCTGTTGTTCGGAACGCTCCCGTTCTTCCTGTATCCCTGGGTCGTCTGGAATTTCAAGAAATTATGCGACGATCCGCGGCTGCGCGCGTGTGCGTGTCTATACGTGTTGCCGATGACATTTTTCCTATACAAGGCGACACGAGCACCGCTGCAGGGGAACTGGGCGCTGGTGATGTTTATCGGATTCTGGCCACTCGCAGCCGTCTGGTATGACTCGGTAAAACAGTCCCTTTTCTGGCGACGATCGACCGCTTCGGCGTTCCTGATTCCGTCAATTGCCGTTGCGGTGCTGGCCGTCCATCTGATCCGACCGCTCCCTGTAATTCCTACTGAGGCGGATCGTATCACGCGGCAGTACCGTATGGACGAAGCGACTCGCGATATCGCGAGTACCATCCGGGCACGGGGCGAGTCTTTGCCTGTCTTTACGACGACCTATCAACTCGTCGCCTGGTTACGGTTTCATTCGCTGGACGGCCGACAGATCGATCAGATTTCGCGACCAAGTCATTTCACGCAGTCGCCTGAACACCTGACTGACGTTGATCGAGCCTACGTTGTTGCCGATCATCTGCTTCCGGCTGAGTTCATCCACGGATTTGATGAACCTGTGTTGATCGAGACGTTTCCGATTCGTGTCCGAGGCGACGCCGTTCGCGAGCTAAAACTGTTGCTGTACACGCGATCAACGATTGCCCAGGATAAGTCGCCGCGTCTGTCAGTGCTTGATAGCGAACTCCGATAGGAAATTCGCTGCAGCAAGTGGCACAGGTCACGATTCCAGAACTGAAGAATTTGAAGGTGACACTGGTGGCCGCAAGGATGTCGCCAGCACCCACAAGATTCGAGCCCGTAATCTCGCAAGAAAAAAGTCCCGTTGGCAAAGTTTGCCAGCGGGACTTTTGATGTATTACGATTTTGAGGAATCATTACTTGGGTGTTCTGGGATATCCTCGCTCCTGATCCTTACGTAGCATTTCATCCAGCACAATGGGGTGCAGATCTTCTCCACGGTCTTCGGCAGGAGTGTAGTGCCGGCGAGCCCATGTGCGCATCCGCATTTCTTCGATCGGATCGACATCGAATGAGCGTTCCTGGTCCAGGATCGACAACGAATTCACGATTCCTCCTTCACCGCGTCACGGCACCAGATCGACATTTAAAAGAACCTGTGGGAGCCAGTTCACTTCGCCCACATCGACGATCGTATCCTCACCCGAAAATCAGGCAACAAAAAAAACGCATTACCGACGTTTTTCTGCAAGAATCTTGCTGCTATCGGTGAATTTAGCTTGACGCTGGCGATTGCGCAAACTCGCCGGTGGCCGAGAAATTGCCTCGGTCCGAATCTGCATCACTCGATTTGACCATTCGATGTCCCGAATCGTCCTCGGTAACTTCGGCAAATGCCGTTTCCGAAATGCAACACGATTTACCCGGAAAAGTCAGCATTCGCTGATCGGCGGATGCGCCCCGCCTTCAGGGGAGGCCAGAATTGACCTGCTCCGTCCCGTGATTCGAACTAGGCTACAGGCATCTCCGCCGTACGGTGCCCTCTCTCTTTCCTCTGTCTCGTGTGAAGTGAAATGTCAGCCACAGCTTCGACTGAAATGACACTGCTGGATGTCACCTCCGACGTTTCATTACGCCGTGAATTCATTCGCATAATCGGTGCCACGACCGACCTGTTCACCCACTTTATTGAGACACGAGAGATCGACTTTCAGCAGGGGTTGCAGATTGTTGATCAGCTTCGCCGACACTTGCGAATGGATTTTGACGCCGCTGTGGGGTTGGCGGTGCAGCCTCTCTACGACAGTTATCCCGTTCGACACAGTGTTCAATCGTCGCTTCTCGCCATGGCCATGGGAACCGATGCCGGGCTCTCTGACGAGGACCTGCGCACGATCGGGGTCGGCAGCCTGGTGCACGACGTCGGGATGCTTCTGGTTCCGTCGCGCGTACTGGGAGAGGAACCGATTACTGAACGTGACCGGTTGGAGTTGATGCGACATCCCCTGCATGCGGCTGCCGCGCTGGAACGATTTGTCGAGATCGCTCCTGCAGTCCAGTCTGTCGCCGCACAAATTCATGAACGGCTGGACGGAAGTGGATACCCACACCAGTTGAAGGGATCGGCTATTCATCGCCTCGCTCGGTACGCAGGGGTCGCCGACGCATTCCTGGGGATGATCTCACCGCGACCTCATCGTGCAGCGCATGAACCGTATCGGGCAATCGAAGAGATCTTGTTTGCAGCTCGCCGGGGACGATTTGATGCCGGTGCTGTTCGAACTCTGTTGCGCGTTGTTTCACTGTACCCTGTCGGATCGTGCGTCTGGTTGAATGATGGTCGAATCGGACGTGTCATTCGAAGCAACCCGGAAGCGGTCGACAGGCCCGTGATCATCGCCATGAATCTGGAATACGATCCACCAGAACTCGAGCAGATCGATCTATCGCAGACTTCAGAACTGGCGGTCGTCCGCGTTGGTGAATTGAAAAGTGAATCACAGAGCAGCGATTGATCCTGCTGATGCAAGCACACGCTTTCAGACCGGCGCTTCTACGGAAAATGAGTGGCGCAGGCTGCCGTCTGACCCTCTCGCCAGCCAGAGTTGCACCGAAACTGTATTTGACGTCGAACGTCATCAATCCTGCAACTTGACGCCGATCGTGGCAAGTTCGTTGAAGCGATCCACGGAATCACGAGTCGACCAGGCGATTCCTCGCAGTAACAAGATGCGAAACAACGGATCGTCGAACGTCCACGAATAATGCCCCAGGATTGATACGAAGACACGTCCTTTGGATGGTTCCATAGTCCAGAAGAGCGGCTGAGCGGCCCCGTCTTCTAATCCTGTGGCCAGCACACGAATCTGGCTCTTGTCTCCCTGCATCTGCCAGTAACTTTCGTCGTGGAAGTGGACCTTGTCGAAGTGACGTCCGATCGGATGATCCCGGCCCGTTTCAAATCCAAGATCAAGCGGACCATGTCGGAATTTCAATCTCGCGGCGTTTGATGCCAGTCCGATCCGCTGCGCGAACGCAGGAGCTTCCGGCCCGGCCTCGACGGCCCAGTGGATGTAGACCAGACCTTTCCCCTTCGCAAGATGAGCGTCAATGGCTGCTGCCCGCTGTGCATTCCAGCTTCCCTTCTGGAAGAAAACGATCGTGTCGGCTGCGGCGATCTGCTGTTCCGTCGGCCACTCCATCGCTGTATCGACAGTGACTCCCTCGGCCCCGCGCAACAGTTCTGACCACGATTTTTGCCAGGCGGGATAGTCGTGTTCGCCCGGACCGTGATCCTTCGCACCCGCGACCAGCAGGATGTTGACGTTTTTCAATCCGGCGGCATCTTTCCCGCCAGGCGGATTTGATTCCGGGTTGGCCAGAATCGCCGCGACTTCGGCTCGCGTACGTGGCTTGGGCGGGGGCAACGGAGATTCCAGCGGCATTGATGGAGGTTCATACAGAAGGTATGTCAGCAGGTCCTTCATCTTGTCAGGCCCCAGCTTCTTCGGTAGACCTTCTGGCATGATCGAGATTGACGAATGCTTCAGTTCATCCACGGCGTCCCGCGCGACAATATGGATCTTGCCATCCTTGTCACCAATCAAAAGCGAATCTCCCTGAGTTCGGATTGCACCGGTCAGCACACGCCCGTCCTTCAATGCCACGATCGACGACAGGTAGTCTGGATTCAGGGCAAAACTTGGCTGAGTGACATCTCGCAGGACGGATGCGTAGTCGCGATGAATCAGGTTCGCGAGATCAGGGCCAATGCGTCCACCGGGCTTCTGTTCCAGATGACACTTGGCACATCCCGCTTCTTCACTGAAGAAGATGCGTCGGCCGCGGCCCCAGCTTCCACCCGCCAGTTCCGGAATCGTGGGACGAACCAGCGAAGTGGATTGCGCGGCAGCAAGTTCTGCCCACGGAAGAATCAGGCGATTTAGCGGCAGGGTTCGCTCGTCGGTCAGACGTTCCAGGTACCAGGCGACTTTGAGCGATGGCATTCCTTCACCCGTCGCGACGCGGAGTCGAATTGGTATCGGTTTGGTTCTCAGTGAGTCAAGGGGAGGACTCGAGAACTCATTGATGTTGCCGGTAACTCCGTCGATCGTTACTTCGGTAGATGCATTGAAAGTGCTGATCGAGATCTGAAACTCTTCCGCAGGCCATGTGTGATCCAGCTTCGCACCTGGTTGGACTGCAGGACGCGTCAAGTCTCGCACATCGAACTGCGATTCCATCGTCAGAGTTCCCGGTTGCTGCAAGACTTCCCAAAAGCGATCATCGTCCACATCTCCCACCGAGCATGCGTTGGCCAGACTCAGATCGAAATGAGGCAACCAACCGCTCCAGCCTGGTTTCGACGGATCCTTCGGCTCCCATGTGGCAAGCACACCGTTCAAGGAATACGCGAGATCTACCTGGGGATGCTGCGGGATCTCTGCTGGGGGGACAGCGGGGTTTGATCCCATGGCGACTCGCCCCATTCCCGGTAGCGTGATCGCATATTGCCCGGCATACGGATGAGGCGAGGTCGAGATGATCAATGTTCTGCGATCCGGCAGGACGCTGATTCCATGAACGGGTAGATTGTGTCGGGGCGCATTCTTCTGCATCTGGACGACGGCGTACCCAGGCCAGATCGTTTCGAACCGGTCACCTGCAGCCACATAGGCGCCATAAGTGATCTTCGTTTGTGAAGCGAGATCTTTCAGGTGAGCCGGGTCGATCGGGCGATCAAATGCCACGCGAACTTCACGCGGCCCGGCTGCCCAGACTGAAATCGGTTGCGGCAATGACGGTTTGCTGTACCGGATCTTGAATAATTTGCCGTTGCCATTCGGACCGCTCCCCCAGTCGGGACCTCCGCTATGACAGGCCACCACAAGGTCGCCCTTGGGAGAAATGCAGCAGTCGACCGTCAACATGCTCAGGCAGGCAATCAGATGGTTGCGCGGGACATAACTTCCCTGGCCATCCGGGATCAACTCGGTGCGATAGAGTTTCCCTCGCGATTCGCCCGTGACGAAGAGGTTTCCGCGCCATTCCTCCGGGCCAAACAGGGCTTCATGTATTGGTCCTGTGACTTCCTCCAGCGAAAAACTTCGCGGCTGATTGATGGCCATTCCACAGGTCGACTGATGCTGCGGACCGTAGTCATAAAGACTCGGTTGATCAGCAACATTGGGAAGATGCTTTGGATGTTGCGGTGGGAATCCGTAATGGCGGCCTTTTTGAATCAGCAGCAATTCATCAAACGGGTTTCCATTGGGGAGCCACGTTGCCCCTTCCTGATCGGTAACGAACAATTCGTCCTGTTCATTCGTGACCATGCCAATCGTGAACCGTACTCCGGTACAAAACGTCTCACGTTTTGAGAGATCAGGAAAGATCCGCTGGATTGTTCCGTTTTGTCCTTGCAAGTCGTAATGGGCACGTCCTTGCTTGTCGATGAGATAGGCATTGTCATACGCGGCCGTCCCCAGGCCAAAATAGATGGAACCATCGGACCGGATCGCCGTCCCAATGGCATCAACATTCTGTGTGATCTCTTTCCACCCCGATGCGATCACCTTTTCTTCATCGGCGATGTCGTCGCCGTCATGGTCGAGAATCGCCGAGACTTTCCCCTTGGAGGGGACAATAATTCCGCGAGATTTCGTCGTGCCGGGATTAAGCAGTACATGTCCTTCCGGAATCACTGCCATCCCGATCGGACCACGTAGCCGCCCCTTGCTGTCCCAGAACTTCTTGGCGGTCTCTTCGAAACCATCGCCGTCAGTGTCACTCAGCAGCCAGACATCTCCGTTGTAGCCCAACGCATACAGCTTTCCGTCGGCACGGTAACGAACATTGTTCATGTTCTTCAGGTCGACCGGGAGTTCGTGGACCGAGAATCCGGGAATCAGCATTTGAATCGGCGGCGGGTTCGCAACTGTCGCGAGCGGCTCTGCGTTGGGGCCGCCTCCAATATTCAGCGTCTGTGACAACTTGTCGCGAAGGGCCGCATGTTTTCGGGTGAGGTATCCGCGAACTTGTTGAGCTTCGGCTTCAGACAGGACGCGATTGTAGAGCACGACCTCTGCCAGATCGCCATGATAAAAGCCTCGCACAATATGCGGCTGGTTCGGTTCATTCGTATAGAATCTCGCCGCGATCGTGATGTCATCCATCGTCAATTCGACAGGTGCAAACTCACGCTCCCCTTCGAGTTTTCCATCGACGACCAGCCGAATCTTTCTTGCTTGCGGGTCTGCACTGCATTCGATGACACGGAGTTCCCCAAAACGACTCGGCGTTTTCAACAGGTTTCTGGCACCACCGAACCCGCGACCTTCCAGGTTGAGATTATCCAGTCGCGAAGAAAACGGTGCGTTCAGATCGAGTGTGAACCCGGATTCGTAGTCGCGTCGATCCGACTGATTGAAGGCCAATAGTCCGCGAAAGAACCCCAGATTCGAATGTGGCGCGGCGACGACGAAGATTGAAAAGGCAGTCAGCTTTTGCTGGATGCCAAGCACTCGCAGATGATCGTCATCACCGTCAAACCGGACAACCCAGGCGTCCCCGACCTTCACAAGTTTCGGTCGCTTCTCTGCGGTGGACTGCGTCGCCGACCGATGAGCGGGGGAGCGATCCTTCCATTCGGACAGAGGCGAACCTGACATCACTTTGGGAATCGCGGCAGCAGTGGCATTCGCATCCAGCCATAAATCCAGACCCGGCAATTCCGGAGTCCCTGGATCAGCGGCCCACGTACTACTTGCGACCATTAACGTGATGGCAATCAACCGCATGATCACTCCTCAACTCCCCGGCACGGAAATCAGGCCAATCAGCCGATACGCGTTTGCGTCCGGTAGCGAACAGGAAATCGCAGCGATGATCGTGCGTTCCAACGGGTTTTGGTAACACAATCTGAGTGCCACGTAAACCAATTGATACCGTCGCCACTTCAATCAAAAACGTTACCGTGATTCGTGATCGCTCTTCGAAGGCATCCGTCGGGCAAATGGCTTCGCAAGAATCTGGCCAATCAGCCATCCCAGCCCGACGACATACAGAACGGTGAAAAGAGACATCGGGATCGCGAAGATCAAACCGACCTTCCAGTTCGCCACGGTAAACAGTGAAAGCGTTTTTTGCTCCGGGTTTGAAAGCATCCCCTGGATTTGCTTTTTCAAGTTGTCAACACTGATCGGTGACGCAGGGATTACAATGGTCTGCTCCTTTTCCGTAAGCACGATTGCAGCTTCGTCTTCAGCCCGGTGATTGTGTTGTTCCCCAGCCTTGCGACGGATCAGATCGCCGCGATGAAATGTTGAATCAACCCCCGTCACATCGTTCAGAATGGATGTTCGATACGGAAAAACAAAGAAAACACACGTCTGAATTTTGGCTGAAACACGTCCGTCGTTACGCCAGAACGACAACCAGGAAACCGGCGCCGATGCAGTCATGAACGCCGGAACGCCGACAAAAACAACGAATCCGAGGAGGAGTGTCCCCACTGATTGCCGCGGAGGGGTGTGCTTGGGAGGTTTAGGAGGCATAATCAGTCTATGCAAGGGCCTCAACTTCAGGGATCGACTTGGATATTTTGAGACGCTGGCGATGGTTGCAAACGTCGACAGTCACCTCTACAACGGACATCGTCTTGCTTCTTTGAACTGTGGAGAATCTGATGGCCCTCGTCAATGACAACTTCCTGAAACTGAAAGCTGGCTACCTGTTCCCCGAGATTGGTCGCCGAGTCGCCAAATTTGCCAATGAAAACCCTTCCGCGAAGATCATTCGCATGGGAATTGGCGACGTGACCGAACCTCTGCCGACGGCCTGCATCGACGCGATGCATAAAGCTGTCGATGAAATGGGAAATCGCGAAACATTTCGTGGGTACGGTCCGGAACAGGGCTTCGATTTCTTGCGGAATGCGATTGCCGTCAATGATTTCCAGAGTCGTGGTGCGAATGTTGCCGCTGATGAAATCTTTGTTTCCGACGGTTCCAAGTGCGATACTGGCAATATTCTGGACATCTTCGGGGCCGGAAACGTCGTTGCCGTCACTGATCCGGTCTACCCCGTCTATGTTGATACCAACGTGATGGCGGGTCGCACCGGGGCTGCGGACGAAGCGGGGCGTTATGCGGGTCTGGTCTATCTGCCGGTCACCGCCGCAAACAATTTCACCCCTGATCTTCCGTCGGGGAAGGTCGATCTGTTGTACCTGTGCTATCCGAACAATCCGACAGGGACTGTTGCCACGCGTGAAACATTGAAGAAATTCGTGGACTACGCCAAGGCCAATGGAACGATCATCTTCTTCGATGCCGCCTACGAAGCCTACATTACTGACAAATCAATTCCTCATTCGATCTACGAGATCGACGGGGCGCGCGATGTGGCGATCGAATTCCGCAGTTTTAGTAAGACGGCAGGGTTCACAGGGACTCGCTGTGCCTTCACGGTCGTCCCCAAGGGCCTGACCGCCAAGACTCCCTCCGGCGAATCCATCGAATTGCATGGGCTCTGGAATCGACGTCACTGCACCAAGTTCAATGGGGTCAGCTACGTCGTGCAGCGCGGGGCAGAAGCGGTATACAGTCCGGCCGGTAAGCAACAGGTGCAGACGCTCATTGACTTCTATCTGCAGAACGCAGCGATTCTCTGCCAAGGCCTGCGAGATGCCGGGCAAACTGTCTACGGCGGCACGAATGCCCCCTACGTCTGGCTGAAAACACCGGGCGGGATGACGAGTTGGCAATTCTTCGATCATCTTCTTTCGAAGGCCAACGTCGTTGGGACACCTGGAAGCGGGTTTGGTGCAAGTGGCGAAGGTTACTTCCGCCTGAGTGCCTTCAACAGTCGGGCCAACGTGGAAGAAGCGGTGGCCCGTATCAAGCAATTGCTCAAATAGTCGTCGAAAACTTGACGCTGACGTGCTAATTTGAACTTCATTCCACGTCCTTAAATCCAGAGATCCATCATGCGGCTCGCAAAACTGAAACTGGCAGACAATTCCATCCGCGTGGCCCTCGTCGAAGAGGATGGTCGCCTGCGAGTCCTCGACATGTTGCAGGTCGAGAACGTGCGGACGCTGATGGATTTGCTCCATTCGCCAGACCCGATCGGTCTGGCGAAATTCCTGCTCGATACCAAAGCTCCGGCACTCGATCCGAAGCTGGTGACCATCCTGGCTCCGATCGACCGCCAGGAAGTCTGGGCTGCCGGGGTGACGTACAAGCGGAGCCAAGTCGCACGGATGGAAGAATCGAAGGCGGGTGCTTCGCACTACGACAAGGTCTACACCGCACCAAGGCCGGAGATCTTCTTCAAGGGGACCCCGAACCGCGTTTCTGGCCCGGGACAACCCCTGCGAGTTCGCGCAGACAGCCAATGGTCTGTCCCCGAACCAGAACTCGCCCTGGTCGTCTCCCCCGCTGGAAAACTGGTCGGATTTACCGTCGGAAACGACATGTCCGCCCGTGATATCGAAGGGGAAAACCCGCTCTATCTGCCTCAGGCCAAAGTCTACAACCAGTGCTGTGGCCTGGGACCATTCGTCTGGATTCCAGAAGGTCCGGTTGATCGTCCGGCCACGAAGATCCGCCTGAAGATTGAACGAGGCGGGGCAACGGTCTTTACCGGCGAAACGGACCTCGATCAGATGAAACGCGGATTCGAAGAACTGATCGGCTGGCTGATCAAGGAAAACGAACTGGTGACCGGTGCGTTCCTGCTGACCGGAACCGGTGTTGTGCCACCAGATAACTTCACGTTGGAAGACGGTGACTCGGTCAGTATTGAAATCACCGGAATCGGAACCCTGACGAATCCGATCGTGAAAGCAAAGTAGTCCTCGCGGGACGTGCTACATCTGAAGCCATCAGCCGGAACGCGCTGGCGTCCGGTTCCGTCAGTCATGACCGGCCGCTCGTTCCCGCAGATTCGCAATATCAGCCCTTGCTGACGGTCAGAATTCCGCTTCCAGTCAACGTAGACTGATTCGGTCTGAATGGAATAATGAGCCACCCGCAGCTTCGCCCGTACCTGATCCAACAGTCGCGGATGTTCCGAATTTTGCGGACTATTTTTTGGGGCAGCGCGACTTGGAATCCTGGTTGTTTCCGTGTTATTTGGGCCGCAGTAATTGACATGTTTTGATTCATGCGCCCAAAATCGAGACACGATCATCAACACGTTCCACCATTCAATTCGCACCCAGCTCTTGCGCGAGTCCTTGAAATAGGCGGACGCTTCGCCAGTATAGACGGAAATGGAAAGTTTCCAGAAAAGAAAGATTCCGTCTAATAATAGTTATTTGGCAAATCCAGCAACGAACCTGAGACATAAATGGCTCGTCCCGGTCGACCCCGCAAACATGATCCCGTTGCTGACGAAATCCGTCGGCACATCCGTAATGCCGATGATGGCGCAGCCGAAAAACTCGTTGCATCCACCTCAGTCGATGTTCCAGACGGCGAGAACTGCACACCATTAATTTGGGCTTCTTTTCACAATCGTCCAGCGTTATTCCAATGGCTCATTGATCGTGGCGCGAACATCGACCATCAGAATCGAAACGGATACTGTGCGCTTCACTACGTCGCCCAAGAAAAGTTGCCAAGCATTGCTGAAATGCTGCTAAATGCCGGGGCGTCTACTGAGTTACGTGACGCCTTCGGCAACACGCCCTTGTGGACTGCAGCCTTCAATGCGCGTGGTGATTTATCGGTTGTTAAACTGCTTGCGGAACATGGAGCATCATTCGACAATACGAACAACGCTGGTAAGTCAATTCGAGAAATGGCGATGATCTTCTTCCCAGACGAACTACCGGCGTTGACACGTAACCGTTCACACCCCGAACTCGAGAATCGATCTTCGCGCACTTCGAGGAAT
>JBAWWJ010000163.1:0-18791 GCA_037146815.1 Planctomycetota bacterium | reverse complement strand
CGGCAGCAGCCGGCGCCTGCGCCTGCTGGCGGCTTCACCCCTGCTGGCCTGGAGCGCCCAGGAGCTGGCTGAGGCCGATCCAGGGCGCTGGGATCGGCTGGCGGACACGATCAGCCGCCTCGCCCTCGACCTGTCCCGCCAGGGTCTGCTAGCCAGCCTGACCCAGCTCCTCGACCACCAGGGCTTGGCGCGGCTAGCCCTGGGGGGCCGGCTCCTGGCCGACCTGATGCAGGCCGCCGAGCTGGTGCAGGAATGCATGCACCGGGAGCACCTGGGGGCGGCGGCGGCGGCCGTTACTAAGAAAAGTGACCGGGAAGCACACTCGATTCTGAATGATACCCCACAGGTTTCTTTCAGAATCAACGGCCCGAGACGACCGTTGTGTGAACTCCTTGATAAATAACAAAATGCCCTGTGGTTACCGACAGACCACGGGGCATCTTGTATTTCTGCCCCGGACAACAGACAGGCTTCAATCCATTGTCTCGTTCTACGGCGCGGTGGCAAAGCACTGCGACCGACCTTCGACAACAATGTACTCTGTGTCAATGTTCAGTTTTCCAAACGATTGAACGCGGCCTGATGGCCATCGTACTTCAATTTCATCAATCACCGCGATCGCTGCGAGCCCGAACGTCAGCCTTCGTTCGTTCGAGGCCTGATACCCGTCCCCCGCAGTCAATTGACGCTGCCACTCACGCCCCCCGGCACGGACTCGAACAGCGGCACCAATCGCATCGCGACTGCTCGTGCCTGTGCCATCCACCTTCGAACTGGCGCCCACGAGTTTCAACGCGACAAAGTGACCGTGGTCACGCGTGCGGTTTGTCAGCAGTACGACGGGCGTATCCAGAGGACTGATGCACGCCTCTTCCAACCCATCGCGGTTCCAGTCGAGTCGCGCCAGAGATCGACCGAGATACTTCCCCTGAAAGTAATCACCCAAAGTTGCTGCAGACGATTCTGTAAATCGCCCGCTCCCCTGATTTCGAAAGTATTGGGGAGGCATACGAAAGGGAACGGCGGGATCCGACGGTCGATGGACATGGCCATTCGTCACCAGTAGATCAGGAAATCCATCCAGTTCTCCATCGAGAAACTGAGCACCCCAGCCGAGCATGTAGACCCCTGCTTCGCTCAGGTTCGCCGCGCGGGATCCATCGGAAAAAGTATGATCCGCGTTCTGCACATAGAGATTGTTCGACTCCCGGTAGAAATTGGTAAGGAACAGATCCAGTCGCCCGTCACCGTTCGCATCCCCGGCCGCGATCCCCATGGATGCCTTCGGAATCCCGCGACTGTCAACGGCCACTCCCTGCAGCAATCCGCGTTCGAGAAACTGGGGGGCGGCCCCACGTGATGATGTCTGATTCTCAAAAAAGAAATTGCGAGACATGTCATTGCCGACGAACAAACTGATTCGACGCGATTCATCAAACTCGGCGGCGACAATCCCCAGTCCGCGACCATCCTGGTCAACAATTCCAGCCTGCTGCGTAATATCCTCGAACCGCCCGTCACCCAGATTCAAGTACAGCCTGTCCTGCTCAGGAGTAAACTGGTCCGGAGCACATCTTGATGAAGTGTCACGCCGGCAGGTTCGACTCAGCACATCTTCGATGTTCAAGTAGTTAACCGCGTAAAGATCTGGAAACGAATCGCCGTTGATATCGACCAGAACACAACTGGAAGTCCATTCATTCCCCGCAGCCCCCGACTCGATCGTGACGTCAGTAAATGTTCCGTCACCGTTGTTCCGATAGATCGTATTCGGGCCGATATTCGCCACAACCAGATCTGGAAATCCATCATTATCAAAGTCGCCAACGGTCACACCCTGGCTGTAGCCCGTGTCTCCAGTGCGTGAAGGAACAGTCACGGGCTCAAACCGGCCGTTTCCCAGATTCCGGTACAGCATGTCCTGGTCTGTTCGATTGACCGCCGGAGGCAGCGTTCCACCTTGAGTCAAATAAAGATCCGACCAGCCATCCTGATCGAAATCCAGTACCGCAACGCCACCCCCATCGAGTTCGAACATCGACTCAAGATTTTCAACGGCACCGTTCCGATACGTGAAGCTCAGGTTGGCCGCTGTTGCATCATCGGTAAATGAAACGGGATGCTCTGCGGAATCCTCAGGAAGCAGCGGTGACTCTGACTTTGAGAAATTCCAATCGGGCAAAGGGTACTTCGTCAGATCGTATTTGTAAGCGGGATTCGCAGAAGCGATGGTGGCCGACGGGGAAGCCTCAAGCGATCTTCTCAGACGGAGTGCCGTCTCTGTCGGCCATTTTTCAGTAAACAGATGCGACCCGACGATGTGACACCAGGCCGCCGCTTCCCAATAGCGCCCCAGTTTCTCCTGAAGACCGACAATTTCCCGAATCTGAGTGACATCCGGCGGGGTCGTCAATTGACGGACAAGCGTATCCAGTCGAGCAAGATCGCGAACCCGTTCGCCGATTTCAACCGCCCAGTCTTCGTGTTGCAGCGAAGCGAGAGCTAATGAAAGTTGATGATTCGGAGCGACAGCATTTGGGTTCAGCAGCAATGACTCCGCGAAACATCGAACCGCCCCTTCCACCTGTCCGGTCTTCAATGCCCACACACCGCGACTGTACCAGACCGCCGGATCTCGATCCGCGTCTGAGGGGAGTCGTTTATGCCACTGCAAAAATTCTGCAGGATCCGCGGCTTCGGCCAGGATAGTCCCCAACAATCCCTGAGCTTCCAGAACTTCGGGACGCGCCGCGACGATTCGTTCTGCCAGTTGTCGAGCCGACTTGGCATTCTGCAGTCGAAACTGAGTTCGTGCTTCGGACAGTAACGGCAAGGGATCGGTGGGGACCGCGTTCAGACAGGCACTGGAGAATTTGCCGCTTTCATCAAGTTGAGTTTTATTCGAACCAATGACAATCAGATGATTCCATTCGACGCGTCCGGAACGCAGCGCCCGCAGAATGAAGTCGTACGTTTCCCAATTGCGTCCTTCCAGGACCAGCAGAAAGATCAGTCGATCCGTGGCCTCAGCATGATTCGGATCAATCTCCAGAGCTCGACGCAAAAAACGCTCAGCATCATTGGCCCGACCGTCGGACAATGCCTGGGCCGAGAGAGCGACCAATGCCCGAATTGAGTTCACATCGCCATCATCAGAAACTCTGGCAAAGTACCTCGCAGCCACTTCGGGTTGATGAATCCCCTGCGCAGCGACTCCAGCGATCAGCAGAGCCTGCGAAGAATTCGGGTTTTGGCGCAGCTCTTTGTCTGCCAGCAACAGTGCCGTCGCGAAGTCACCGGATGTGAGGGCCACCTCGGCTAGATGAAGCGGGTAAAGCCAAGGAACAAGATAGATCAACAGCAGAACAGCAGCACCGGCCAATGACGCACAGACAAAGGGCCTGATTCCGACGGACCAGGTCGAGCCATGTGGAGCGGAACGGTTCGCTCGCGTCTGTGTCGAAGCAAAAATATTCCCGGTCACGATGACTTGCGATCCGTCAGAAAACCCCAGACCAGAACCCCGACACCGACCAGAGCCAGCGCGGCCGATACGGGAAGCAAAATTGTTCTTGCATAAACTTGATGGGGGAAGCCGATCAGATGCGCGTGCGCAAATGCCAGTTCCGCTGTCAGAATCAGGATTGCCCCCGAGATCGTCCGCATTCATCACTCCCCGTTGAATGTCTCGCTGTGATCAGATTGCCAGATTCTGCCGACGAATCACTCCGAATTGGATTGTCAGACTCCACCACGGCGAACCCACCGAAATAGGTTACGCATCCAGCAGTCCGCTGTCATTCGCTCACATCAAAAGAACGGAGTGGTGCCCCCGACCGCCGGATTTCGTGCATGATCGTAAACGCCCGTTCAATCGCCCGCGCGGAGCGGCGAACATCAAAGACGGCAGATGTCTGCCGGTTCGCTCGCAACCTCTCTCGCAGTTCCGCAAGCTCCTCTGGATGACGCGACAGTTGAAGAGCTCGGCTTCGGTAATCATCCTGGCGAAACGTAATCAATTCAGGCAGTCCCAGAGTCTGCAGCAGACTGCCAGCCACCCGAGACACAAACGTCTCCCCTGAGAGTGTCAGCACGGGAAGTCCAGCCCAAAGCGCATCACTGGCCGTGGTATGGGCGTTCACCGGAAATGTATCAAGAAACAGATCAGCCAGTTGGTGTCGAGCCAGATGATCGGGCAGAGGCAGCCGGGGAGCGAAGACAAGGCGTCCCGGATCCACTCCGCGTCGTTCCGCTTCGCGACGCAGGTTACCAGGTGCCTGTCGATTGCTCTCCAGCAGCCACAGGAGACTCGATGGTGTCTCTTTCAGCAGATCCATCCAGACGTCAAACATGGCGGCTGTGATCTTGTAATTGCTGTTGAAACTGCAATAGATAAACCCTTCGTCGGGCAACCCGGTTTCGCGCCGCGTCGGAATTCTGGAGGAAATTTCTCGACGCGTGTCATTCACCTGATAGCAATGCGGCAGATGAATCAGCGCTTCGTTGTAGTAAGGCTGACGATCTGCCGGGACGATGAATTCATCCACCAGAATATAATCGACAAAGTTGGCTCCCAGCGTCCCCGGATATCCCAGATAATTGACTTGGATTGGTGCAGGACGACTGGCGAGCAGCTCCGTTCGAGCATGCTGCGTAAACCCGGTCAGATCGACAAGGATATCGACCTGATCAGCACAGATCCGCTGAATCGATTCCGCCAGCGGCATTTCACGCAGATCGACAAAAGTCTCAAACGCAGCCATCATCCGGCTGCGGATCGCAGACCCGTCGTCGGGACCATACGAATACCCGATCACGTCAAACCGCGAGCGATCGTGGACTTCGAATAACTCGACAATCAGTTCCGCGACAGGATGAGCCCGAAAATCCGCAGACAGATATCCGATTCGAATCCGCCTGTCGTCTTTCGGCGAAGCAGTGACCGGGGCCTGACCGCCATTTTCCGTCGCTTCATTCCACCAGGGTTCAACGGGAATTGCCGTTCGAGTGGCATACGCTGCCCATCGCGATGCACATTGTTGTTGCTGTTGCGACGATGTCGCCACCGGCATGGTCAAGAAGGCGAATGGCGAAAGGGGACTTTCAGTCGGATGCAGAGGCTCGTCCATCACAGCCGCAATGGCCCTGTCTGTGAGTTCCGGAAGTTCATCCCACGCACACTGATGCTGCAACTGATGAATGAGTTGCCCGAGTGCCGACAGTCCGTGCGGATTCAATTCGAGGGCTCGACGGTAGCAGGCAATTGCCTCAGCCGTATCGCCTCCGTCACGAACAACATTTCCCAGCGATTGCAACGTCGCGGCATCATCAGGATTCAACTGAAGAGCCACCCGCAGGCATTCTTCCGCTTCGTTCAATCGTCGCAAATCTTGCAATGCCGCACCAAGGTTGGTGAACGCTTCCGCGAATCCCGGCTGCAATTCAACCGCCCGCTTCAAGCAGGTGACCGCATCAGACGGACGTCCCATACTCAGCAACAGATTTCCCAGATTGTTGAAAGCCGCAGCATAATCCGACTTCAATTGCAGGGATCGCGTATAGCATTCGAGAGCTCTTTGAGTTTCCCGCAGTTCCCGATAGGCAACCCCCAGATTATTGAACGCTTCGGCGTATCCGGGCCGTACTTGAATCGCACGCTGATAACACTGGACAGCTTCACTCAGACTCCCCTGCTCTTTCAGGACGAGTCCCAGGTTGTTCCAGGCTTCCGCATGGTCGGACCGAAGCATCAGAGTCCGCTGGTATCCCGAGATCGCTGCGATCCAGGAACGCTGCCCCTGATGAATTAACGCCAGGTTGTAATGAGCATCGGCAAAATCAGGTTGCAACTGGATCGCACGGTGATAACTGGCGGCGGCATCATTCGTCCGCCCGGTCGATGCCAGCAGTCGCCCCAGATTGAAATGTGCGAGAGGAAAGTCGGCTTTCCGGGCAATCGCCTGCCGATAACTCGCTTCAGCATCCTCAACACATCCCAACGCCAGTAACGCATTTCCCAGATTGCAATGAAAACTGGCGTTTTGCGGAGCCAGTTCAATCGCATGCGAAATCAATTCCAGAGCGGTGGCCGAGTCACCGATCTGCTGAGCAATCGTCCCCAGAAGATGCCAGGCATCGGACTGACGTTCGTCGCGTGCAAGAATTTCGCGATATTGAACTTCCGCCTCCGACAGACGCCCCGCCTGTTGATGGGCCATCGCTTCCTGCAAAATCTGTTGAATCGATGCCATCGTCTCTTCCATGATTCAGACACAAAATCCAGCGTCCGTCCCGACGGACAATCGCTGAAGAATGCCTGATTGTCACGAAACATGGCGGGAAACACCAGACAATCCATGGCTTTAATCGCAGGCAGCGGCACCAGGATCACCGTCGATTTTTTGTTCTGATCGCTCCGCCCGAATCTCCCTTCGCGCCAGAATGACGAGGACGCACATCCATGTTCCCGCAAACACGAGAAACGTCTCATGAAAGACATCGAGCCGATTCTGAACAACGGCAGCACATGCTGAAGTCACTCCGCCAATCACGAGAGCGACGGTCAGATAGCGTTTGATATCATCCAGATGACCGCGGAACGTTTTCGCAAGCAGCGGATCACGCATGAACAGACGCCACTGCCAGATTGACGTCATCAACCCGATTGCCACAGCGATGGAATAAGTCACAACTGCTTGCATCGTAAACTCCAAGTCCTGCGCATGACGACGTCGCAAGCATGCCTCTTTACTGACCGTGATTCTGATTCAACCAATTTACGACTCGAATTGCGTCGTCTTCCTTTCTTGAGGGGATTGGCACATATTCCAGAACATCCACGGTTCCGTTTTTCGATTTCACTTTGAACGTCATCGCCAGTCGTGCGAGTTGTCCATTCCGGGGATCCACCACGACTGCGCTGTCAAAGCGCTGACCAAAGCTTCTCCATGGACGGAACAGCCCTGGAATGTAAAAGCCTTTCGCACCGAAAATGACAACGCCCGAATTCTGCGCAGCCATCGTAAATTGAAGCCGATTGATGTAGTGGAAGAATGCTCCCAACAATCCACACAACAGCGTCCCGGTAACCATCGGAATGGCAAACGTCAGCCAGATCTCACCCCCGATTCGGTCTCCTCCGTCGAAGATTGCATAACCAATCACTCCACCGATAACCGTCCCAAAAGCAGCAACACCGGGAATCACCCAGCGAAATCGTCTGCGCTCGTACTCGACGAAATCCCGCCATTCGGCATCGGGAATGACCCAACGGGCAACCCATCCACCCGCCATCAGCGCTGCCGCATCTCTCATCATCGACCGGCTCATCCAAACAAGCAACCCCCAGATCAGCAGATTCGTTGCGGCTGCAATTCCGGTAAGTATGCCAACCACCAGATTCGCATCGGGCTGCAGCAGAAAAATGGCTGCTGGACACACCATGCCAAACGCCAGAGCAGCCAACCCGCAACAGTTCGCCTGGGATCGAATTGCCAGAACCGGTTTCTGGATTGAAGCATCCTCACTGCGATTCTGATTCATGGGACGAGACATTTATTCGGCAATCTATGGTAATACCCCGGCGGGGTAGCACTGTCGGCACCGCGATTCCACGGAAAACATCGACCTCAATGGACTTCTTTGGGGTGGCACTGGCGATCATTGGATCGCCAGTGCCAATGCGTCCCGAAAAAGTCCGACGTTGCGTGGGGTGACATCGGACGTGATCAAGCAGCTATCGGGATTATAAAAGTCCCAAGAGAGACCGTGGATCGTCGGAAAGTCTGGTCAATGTTCGCTACGGTCGGAAGCATACCAACGTGCACTCGACCATTTCCAATCAACGGCGGTTCGGCACAGTTCACCTCGTACCGGGTTCTCGTGGATGTAGTCGATGGCCGACATCACCACAGGGTGGCCCAAGTTCCCCGATAGCCGAAGCGGCAATCGGGGCCACCCAGCGGAATGATTTGTTCGCCGATTGTACAAAACATGCTGGTGTTTACCATAGGCGTCTGAGTTCCCTGTTGAGTGGAAAGTGCCATTGGACGCTCTGATTTCTACTTCAACGAAGGGAACGAGATCGCATTCGAAAAAAAATGTACGACGGACTTCCCGTCCGTCGAAATTCGCGACGGACAAGATGTCCGTCGTACAACCTTGGACTTCGCTCAAGACTTCCAACACCAGATCGCTCGAATAGGATTGATGTCGATCGATGAAACCGAAGTGAGCGGCTATCGTACAAATGACTTGGTTCGGTGGTTGTGACAGGAATCGATGGCAATGCATGATCCGTATGAGGCATTTCGGTACGTGGCGTTCAGCCGGTTTGCCGCGAGCTACGTCCTCGCCATCGTTGGCAGCCAGGTGTTGTCCGCGACCATACAATGGGATGTCTACCAAAGGACGAAAGATCCCTTTGCCATTGGACTGGTCGGGCTGATCAATGCCATTCCCGTGATTCTGCTGGCGCTTCCGGCGGGACACGTTGCTGATCGGTTTAGCCGCAAACGAGTGATGCTCATCACGCAGATCCCGTTGACAGCGGCCCCTTTGGCGTTGTGCGTGTTCAATGCTTGGAATCCGCAGGGCGTGTCGCTTTTGGTGACGTTTTCGCTGCTGAGTGCCAATGCGATCGCGTTGACGTTTGCACGTCCGGCACGAGCATCCATCCTGCCAAACCTGGTGCCGCGGTCCGCCTATCCCAACGCGATTGCGTGGATGAGCAGCCTGTTCGAGACGGCAGCGTGGGTCGGTCCGGCCGTTTCCGGGATGTTGATCGTCTTCGGTGTCACATGGGCCTATCTGGTGTCGGGCCTGTGTCTGCTGGGCTGTTTCGGTATCACGCTGCTCCTTCCGAACGACGTGCCGCGCGAACCAGCGACGCAGGAGCCTGGCTGGCGGACATTGTCTGCGGGCCTGCGTTTCGTATTCGACTCACCACTGCTACTCGCCGCGATGACACTCGACCTGCTGGCAGTGCTGCTCGGAGGGGCAACTTACCTGCTGCCCGTTTTCGCCGAACGGCTGGGAGTCGGTTCGATCGGCTACGGGTGGATGCGAGCCGCACCCGCGTTGGGAGCCTTTGCAATGGCAGTCTTTCAGGCCCATCGATCCCCCATGACCCACGCCGGTCGCACTCTGTTGTTGTCCGTCGCAATGTTCGGTGCGGCGACGATCGTGTTCGGTATGTCTCAGAACTACTGGTTGAGCCTGGCAATGCTGTTACTGATCGGAGCCAGCGACAACATCAGCGTGATCATTCGCCAGACGCTGGTCCAATCGCTGACACCAGACGCCATGCGAGGCCGCGTCTCCGCAGTCAACCAGGTCTTCATCGGAGCCAGCAACGAACTGGGCGGCCTGGAATCAGGCGTCACCGCGAAACTCTTCGGACCAATGCTGTCAGTCGTCCTCGGCGGCCTGGGCACACTTCTGGTCGTCGCAGGAGTCGCCGCAAAATGGCCCCAAATCCGGCAACTGGGCTCCCTGAGAGAACTCCACCCGGTGGAAGAGACACCCTCGAAGCCAGACGTCGCGTGACCAACGCGGGGTGCCGCCGTTGGAATGACCGCGGTGACCTTCTGCTCGCCACTGCTTGGCCGCTTTGGGCCAAGCAGTGCGAACGGGGCCGCACTGCGCTTTGCACTGCACGTCTAAGGTAGTCGGGGTAAACTTACTCCAGCAGGGCCACCGGGCCACCACCAAAACTGAACAGACCCGCAATTCGTAAAAGTGTCACCGCCGTGAAATCTCCGAACACGCGACGTCAGAGCCTTATTGGTTCGTCGAATCTGACGAGAGCTACTTGCTGATGGGGAACGC
The DNA here is from genome assembly GCA_037146815.1 of Planctomycetota bacterium. Taxonomy (GTDB): domain Bacteria; phylum Planctomycetota; class Planctomycetia; order Planctomycetales; family Planctomycetaceae; genus Schlesneria. Next base: position 8,963 of record JBAWWJ010000163.1, on the reverse strand, counting down.
AATTAGACGCGAATCGGGAGCAATGCCCATAGTGCTCAATGGCCGCTCATCCCTTTGCTCCCCCCTACTTTCACCGTACTTCTTGCCCATCTTGTCATAAACGCGACCCGTTTTTTCGTCTCGCAGAAGCCATCGTGTCGTGTAAGTGTATGGAACAACGTGCCCGAATCGATTAATGGCAAAATAGACTTGATCGAGGAAATCGGAAACTGATGTTGTTAGGTCGATGGATATTCTAACAATTTGCCCGTGCTCGCCACACATTGGTTTTAGGTCAACGTAGACCCCTGCGTCCGTCCCCGCTCCTGCGGCAAAGACAGGTATTTGAGCCTGCGAAATCGCGCGCAACATCTCCAGCATTTCGTCCAGAATTTCTCGATCTGGCCGAATTGGCGCGTCGGGAACACGAAGTGCAATCGCCATTGACTCCGCAATAGCAGATTCCAGTTCTGGCCAACACCTGTCGAAACATCGTTTGAGCCTGTCCAGTTCGAGTGGCGATGGCATTGCAGCGTTAATCGAAAGCACGAGGTGGTACATACCATCTCGATTTGCATCTACTGCTTGGAACTGGGATAGCGGCGCTTTCAGTTCCGCATTTGTAAGCCCCAACAAGACGGGGACAACTGAGGCCTGTTTCATTTGCCTTGAGAGTGCGCCAGCTTCGAATACCATCCACGGAGCATGTTGATTCTCAGCAGTGACGCAGAGTATTCCAAAGGAAGATCGTTCGAGAGCTTCAATTAATTTGCTGTTCCAGCGACTGCCAGCAGCGATGTCGTGTTCCGACATCCACGGCGTGACAGGATGCAGCAAATCCTTAAGCCAGTCTTTAACGAATCTGGCAAACTTATTGCTTCGCGGTCCAGACCAGCTAATGAAGATTTCCATGTGCCTGTGATTTTCGATGAACAGCACCGTTCACCGGGCCGCGGCGAAAGGCGCTGATTTGAGAATCCGCGCGGCCCGCGGTTCTGTGAGCAACGGTTTGTTCAACTAAACCGCTATCGCGGCGGGTTTGAATTGATCGCTGATTGTACAATGCCACCCCGACGGGTATCGAGTTGCGGAAACCAAGATCGAAGGGAAACAACGCATCGCGATCGCGAAAGACCTGTGATTCGTTGTGGTTCTACAGTTTGATCGCCCAAAGCTGGCGTTGACCGCGCCGCCGCCAATCAACATAGACTTCAGGAACGACGCGATCGGCGGCTCCGCTTACAACTCTTTGTTATTTGCCGCATTGCCGTTTTGCAGCCACTTGCTGAATCACGGAGCGAGCTTCATTTGCCAAACTATCTGCGGTTTTGAATTCTACGCGTAGCCGATCAAGGACATCAGCTACGCCCCGTTTAGACTCATTAAGCACGCTTGTTAAGCGTGGTAGTCCAATCACAACCTCGCGAAATCCACTAATCGAGTCATGGGAATCCTTGATTCCATTCTTCATTTGCTCAACGGCGTCCATGGCTGACGAAATCTCGTCGTCGGAAGCGTTTTGTGCATCTGTATCGATCGATAGTGTCATTGCTTTGACAAGGGCATTCAACCCCTCAGATACCGATTTCGAGAATGCGGGTAACTCGGCCTCCATGCGTGCGACGTATTGATCCATATCGGATGCTGCCTTGGCGATTAATCGCTTGGCGGCGTTGCGTGGTATGTCCCCCTTGTCCTTTGCATCATTTATCTCAGCGGATCGCGCAGTGAGTTGCACGCCAAGCTCCTCTGTTGCCTTGGCGATTCTGGCGGAGACTGAAGTCATCTCTTCAAGTCGATCCTCAAACACATCCATCAGGTCAAGAACACCCTCATCGTCCTCTTCGATGATTTCCCGTTGGGCAGTTCTAACAGTACCTACGGATCCATCATCGATTGATTTGCGAAGAGCTGTACGTTCTTGGTTCAAGTAGGTCTGGATTTGTCGCGCGAGGTGAAGGCGAATCAGCTTCTCAAACTGATCAATACCCGAAAACGTCCAGTACAGTCCGCCTTCGTCACCAATCGATTGCCGGAACGAGGTCACTTTAGCGAGTTGTTCCAGGTCTAACTTACTAGGCGTTACGGGTGAATCCTTGAAGTAGCACATGAGTTTTACGGACGACGGGTCTCGGTCATATCGCTCTTTCGCTCGAGCAAACTCCTCGGCCGTACCAGATTCTGCGCGGTTGGTAGGCGTTCCGAACCGACACCACATGATACCAATGAAAATGTCGTAATCGCCTGGAACTTGTGTATTGATTACATCTTGTGGGCCATCACCGAAGTCGGGAAACGCGTGGGTTTCCCATTTGACAAGATCAACATGAACGCCAAGTTGTCTGCTCCACGTGACGTTCAGCTCACGTATGACTTCTTCCAGTCGCATACGTTCGTCCGCAACATCGCCCGGCGATGCGACGAAAACAGTAAGAGATGTGAGTTGTCGCGCCATGGCTTTAAGATGCAATTTTTCGCAAATAAATTTTATTCTACGGAACCTTTCTCTTCTGGAAACTGGATTCTGGGCACCAGAACGGAACATATCAACTGCAGCGCACCAAAAAGACGCATAATCGACCAAACAACCAACACTAAACAGACGCACATTTGTACACTATGGATCAGGTGCGCACAAAAAACGGACGACTCATGATTACATCCATGCCGAATCGCCCTACATTGACTGGAAGCTGAAATTTCACCGTCAGCGAGGCAAATCAGTCGGAACGCGATTGCATCCGCTTCCGCGAGTCATAACCGGACGCCAGCGCGTTCCGGCTGATGGGTCAATTGAATCCGAGGCCCCAGTTCGGCGCGACACTTGACTGTTGTCCTTTCGATCGACGGAGTGCGTCGAATCCTGACGCAGGCAGGATGGCCGGGGCTGGACTGAGGCTTTGCGAAGGAAGCCTTGGATATCCACACCGACATTGTGTTCAATCTCGATCAACACTTAACCGGGGCTTCCCGTTGGTCCAGTCCCGGCCACCCTGCCGCTCCTTTTTACATGGGAACGCTGCATGTCATCCGACACAGACGATTCACTCCCTCCACGGTCTCAACGCCGCCATCCAGCGCATGGCATTCTTTATGTCGAGGGGCAACCGACAATCCTCTTCGACACGGTTTGCACGAAGGATCGAAAGCCTTGGCTCGCTACAGACGAGGTTTACACGTTGCTTTGTGACGTTTGGGCCGATGCCTCCGAGTGGCTGATGGAGCGTTTCATGATCATGCCTGATCACATCCACGTCTTCGTGGCGGCGACCGAGGCTTCAGTGGTTCCCTACGAGAATTGGTGTAAATACTGGAAGTCGCAGTTCACGAAACGCCACAAGATCTCCGACCATCGATGGCAAACGGATCATTGGGACGTTCGAATGCGGTCGGAACAGACCTACGAAGAGAAATGGGAATACGTCTGCGAAAACCCTGTTCGAGCCGGGTTGGTCCGTCGTCGAGAAGAATGGAAATACCAAGGCGAAATCCATGAATTGCGCTGGCGATAATGTATCAGAAGCCCGTGAGACGAAAGAGAGAAGCATGTTGCGGGCGTATGGCAATTACGGGACGAGTGTTTGTGTCAGGTTTCTGCGGAAAAACAGTGCCGCGCAACTGCTTTGCGAGTGGAGCAGGAGGCAAAGCATGGAAGCAACCATGAACAAGGATCCCCAAAATGTGAGGGTGAGGCTCCTGCCGAACCGTCTTCGAAGTAGGAAATGTAATACCCAATCGCGGCTCGGCGGGAGCCTCGCCCTCCCGTTTTGTTGTCTGTAACAGCGCATTGGCCGTTCATCGGCAGGGTGGCTGGCTACTGCCGATGGTCCGTACCGAGTCCCACACCCGGAAAGTTACTCCGACGCGAGCACCAGTCCCTCGGGGCCGCGACGTTCCGGGTCTAGCGACAACGAGGGGTTTGCCTCTCGCAGAGAACGCAGCACATCTCCAGTGGCGATTCGGTTCCAGCCATCGACGGAAGCTTCCATTCGGATGCGTGTCTCTTTGGGAAGTACCGAGATCATGTCAGACACATCGCCAGCCGTGAGGGCACCCGGGACCAGGACATCGTGAGCGGTCAGAACGAGGTGGCTCGACAACAGCGAACGCCAACTGACAAGACATCCCGCCGTATAGATCGAATCGAGATCCTCTTCAAACAGGCCAGTGAGGATTGCGAGTAGCGGTGCTTGCGGCTCCGAGACAGATGGCAATGCCTGATCGTCATCGCGCGGGGTCCGGAATGGGGCTGAATCAGGGTTTGCTGGCGTCAGAGATTCGCCCCAGATGGCCATGGGTCGAAAGCCGACATTCGGTCGGCGACGTAGCCACGTCAGAACCATGCGAACATCACGCAACTTTTCCCCCAGCAAGGGACGGCCGAGCATTAAGGCTGATGAGGAATGTGAGGTCGCGGAACTGCGGCGCGTGTGGCTGTCACCCAGTTTCGATTCTCCTAGCCCGCGCGGATCGATCAGGCAGACTGTCGCTCCCTTTTTTAACAGCGCGGCGATGTCGCTGGCTCGCTCCTTCAGCAGTCGATTCTTCCCCTGCGAACAGATCGCCAGAACAACGGGCTTGTCGCGATCGGTCTGTTCAGGCTCTAACAGCAGGCAGGGAATTCGAATACCTGATTCCGAGGTCAGCATCCAGCGATGAACCCTGGGACCCTCGACGGAATCGCTGTCTTGAACCTTGGCACTTTGCAATCGTTCAGGTGTGACAGGTCCCAGCAAGTCTTCCCACCGTGCCTGCATTTCGCGCCGACGAAATTCGGCGTCTGCGTTCTTGTTCAGATGATGGATCTGCGAAATCCGCTGATTCGCCAGTTCGGTTGTGATGGTTGCCAATGATTTCGGCTGATACTTCTGGCGGGCTTCCGGTGTCCAGCAACGCAGCCGTTCGCTGGGGACTCGTTCGGAATACTCCGTCTCGGGCGTCACCTCAATTCCAAACCACTTGGCGAATGCCTCGTGAATTTTGACGCGATGGGGAGGGCCGATATGAGTGCAATGAGTGGCCACGGGTGGCTGATCTTTCAATTCGCCACGGCCATGCGTGAATGCCAGGTGATCGGGATGTTCATACAGGCGATACACCGTTTGAAGCCGTTTCCAGACAGGGTCTCGCTCCTGGTCCCAACTGAATTCGTGACCATACACCAGTCGACGCGGAGCAATTCCCGCCACGATCGTCCAGGGCAGGAACCCACCGTTTGCCGACCGCAGCAGGTTTCGAGTCGATTCCCATCCGCCGCTGCCAGCGTACTGAAATGACTTTTCAATATCGTCAGGCAATGGGAAGCGAGTTTCCGGCTGAGGTCCCCCGAAATTGAAGGGGACGACGGCGGCAAATCGGTCGTCGAGGGCTCCGGCAACGGCAGCGGGGTCGCCACCCCCTGCGACCGAACCGAGAAGAATCAGTCGCTGAGGATCAATCCCTTTCTGTTTCAGCAGCAGATCGGCACAACGCATCACATCCCACGCCATCCACCCTGCCAGACTTTCACCAATCAATTGAAGCTGGAATCCGCTGTCGTAGCGGAAGAAATAGTCCTGGCGGCCAACACCATACGGCTTCGAATAGTCAGCAGCCGATTCGAAGGAGTGCTGCCGCCGTTCGCCATGGCCCACCTGATCGAGAACCACGACATAGCACCCGGCACGAGCCCAGGTCATCCCCATGTCCTGCAATTCACCATGCTGCTTGGGAGTATGATGAGCGTGACAGATCACGATGCCTGGCATGGATTCGCGCACAGGTTCGGGAACGTACAGATTGGCCGAGACCCACCAGCCGGGACGTGACTCGAACAAGGTGTTTCGGATGCGGAAACTATTCCCGGCGACTTCGCCCGTCGTTTCAGTACGTAATTCGGCAGGAGGTTCGGGCCAGGTCCCCAATCCCTTTCGCATGGCAGCGATCTTTTCGCTGCGCAGTCGTTCCCAGTCATCGCGAGTCCGTACCGCCTGCCATTCCGCAGTACTCTTCTCATTGGCGTGTTGCATGCGGGTCCGCAGATCATCGCGGACCTGATTGGCGAGAGACTCCTTTTCTTCGGGAGTGGCAACGGTCCCATCGATCTTGCGAATCGCCTCGGCCAGAGCGTCATCGGCCTGCGAATTGTGATGGAAGAATCCGCCTACGAGCGAAATGCTCAGGCAACTGACAAACAGAGATCGCATGTCGTCCTCTCCAGAATGAGCCCGATTCGTGAGTGGAATTACCTGAGACAGGCGTTAGGGATTCTATCGCAACAGGATTTGATTCGCGCGTGTCACGCGTGATGACAATTCGCGAATTTGACAGAAGGAGAAATACGGCAAGACGATTTCTGCGAATGTGAAGTCTCGTCAACTCGCTGCCGGTTCTAACCGTGGGCTAGCGCCCAGCGGCTAATGGTCCAACCTGAATTCTTCGCCGTGACGAAGACCAGACTTCTCTCGGAGTTGATTCGCGAAGTCACCGGATTCAACATTTCACTCTTCCAGATTTTGGAATTGCTTTTTCGCGTGTTTCCTGTAATTATACATCCGTTATCCTTAATTTATGAGAACGGAATTGACGATCTTCACCTTCAGTGATGCAATACGATCATGGCCAAACGAGGACGGGGTCGACCCATTATCGAGACGCTGACGGAACCGCAGAAGCGGTTGCTGCTGGCGATAGAAACGTATATCTCGCGGCATGGGATGTCTCCCACGATGCGTGAACTGGCAGAAGAGCTGGAACATGGTGTCGCCAGTGTCTTCAAGCAAGTCGAACGGCTGGAACGGAACGGATACGTCAGCCGGGTTGCAGGTAAATCGCGAAGTTTAACGGTGATTCGTTCGGCCAACGACGAATCGCTGATTGGCCTGGTTACCATTCCACTCGTCGGAACAGTCGTGGCAGGACACCCGCTGATGGCTCAAGAGAATCTGCTGGGGGAATTGCTGGTGGATGCGAGTACGGTCCGTTCAGGACGTCATTTTGCACTGAAGGTGTCAGGGCAAAGTATGATCAATGCAGGGATCTCCTCAGGGGATGTCGTGATCGTGCGACAGCAGCCACTGGCCGACCATCGTGACATCGTGGTCGCTCTGCTGAATGACGAAGCGACCGTCAAACGGCTCCATTATCGCAGCGGCGAGGTTTCTTTGTTACCCGAAAATCCGAACTTCAAACCAATCCCCGTCGGCCCCGATGACGATCTGCGGATCATCGGAAAAGTCGTCGCAGTACGAGCTGGCAGCGGGTAATCAACGTTACTTCCTCCATGCTGAATGCTCGTTGTGATCGCTCCGTTTCACGGAGGGTTCCGGGACGTTACGCACACGTCTGTATCAAACATGCGTTTTCCACAGGTTGAAAACTCGTACATGGTTCATTGCCATTCGGTTTCGGTGGTACCTATTTCGTTCGATCGCCCCTTCAGGGCTCAGTGTTCTCGTGGATCACGTTCCCGGGGCGTTGCCCCGGGCTGCGATAGGATGCCCCCTGTGGGGCTGGAAAGCGAATTCAATCCAAAGCCAACACCCCCCAGGGCAATCGGCTTTTTCAATGTAGGGTGGGACCAGCTCGCTTCGAGCGCCGCCATCAGGAAACGTCGAGAATTGATGGTGGGCCTGCGCGGCGAAGCGCCACTGGTCCCACCCTACTACATCCCGCCCTGCTTCAAAAAGGGATTGGCCCTGACACCCCCCACGACCTGATCTACCTCGTTACATCGTATGCCCCCATAGAACCCAAAATGTTGAAACCATTGTTCGCAAACGCCAACGGCGTGCTCTATCGCAGCCCAGGGCAACGCCCTGGGTTTTGGCACACGTTGATCGCGAAGCCCTGCAAGGGCGAGCTCATTTTAAAATCCGACGCCCCGGCAAATCGTTACCCGCGTTGCCCGCCACCCATCGGAGCGTGATCATGTTTTCCGGGGCTTCGCGAAGACGCTCCAGCCCCGGCCACCCGGTCGGCCACCCAGCCGCGAAGATGTTCCAGCCCTGACCACTCGGTGTGGCTCACCACAATGGACTGACTCACTGCAATTTGAAAAGAGCGATCGTCCGACGGCTCTCATACGATGACACACACACTGGATCTCTCGGGAAATCATCATCGCGCTCAAACCCTGCAATCGCTGCGTCAGCTTTGTCGAGGGGCCGTCAGTCTGGTCCCGTCCGACACCAGGCCTCGCCTGTCGACCGGAATCCCGGCTCTTGATCGACTGCTTCCTGGTGGGGGGCTGGAATGTGGTTCACTCGTTGAATGGCTGGTCCCTGTCGCGGGTGCAGGAGCCTGCAGTCTGGCCCTGCAGGGAATCCGTTCGGCACTGCAACAGCGTCCTGCCTGGGCGGTCGTGGACCCGACCGGAGAATTCCACTCACCCCCCCTGCAAGGATGGGGAGTTCCGCTGGAGTCGCTCCTGTTGTTGCGTCCCAGTTCCATCGCCGATGCCGCCTGGACCGTTGAGCAATGCCTGCGATGCACCGCCGTCGGTGTCACATGGATTCAGATGGAAACTCTTCCCGAGCGAGTCTTACAGCGATGGAAGATCGCGGCGGAAACCGGCGGAGGAACGGGAGTCTTGTTTCGGCCAGCACAGGCACAGCAGCAAGCCTCGTGGGCCGATGTCCGCTGGCTGGTGGAACCGCGAAGGCCTTCCTCGCACAGCCGGGAGGCCCCAGAAGCAAGAAACGCTCGTCACACCATGGAACCCGTTTCGGTCGCATCGGGAACCGCGGGTCGACGCCTGTGTGTGACACTGCTGACGTGTCGAGGTCCTTTTTCTGGTGGTTCTGTTGAGCTGGATGTGAATGATGCGACGGGTGATGTGCGTCTGGTATCCACTCTGGCCGGTGCAGCGACTGCTGTCCGAGCCACCGGAGCTTGAGCCTCCGACATCAGAGGCCACGGTCAAGGTCAACAATCCCGCTCCGCATTCCCGCCCCTCCCCCCCTGCTCCAATCATCCTGTTCGCCGAATCCCCGCGAGGCCTGAAT
>JBAWWJ010000162.1:0-18812 GCA_037146815.1 Planctomycetota bacterium | reverse complement strand
GCTCCCAACTGCCCACCCCAGCGATCCGCTGAGCGTCGTTGAGTCGAGCCTCGCTCAAACGCAGCGCCTCTTCTGACTGCTTGCGCCGGGTGACATCGGAAATGACGCCGGTGACCCGAACGGCATTTCCGAGCTCGTCCCGCTCCACAACCTTGCCGCGATCGAGAATCCATTTCCACGTACCGGACTTGGCGCGAAGCCGATACTCCGATTGATATTCCGGCAATAATCCTTCGACGTGCCTTGTCAACCGTTCCAGCACGTCCGGCAGATCTTCTGGATGAATGTGCTGCCTGAAGAATTCCGTGCGTGGCTCTACTTCGTCGGAACGATACTCAAGGATCTGCGCCCAAAAATCGCTGTAGATCACCTCTCCCGTCTTCGGATTCCAATCCCAGGCCCCCAAGTCGCCGCCGTGGAGTGCAAATTCAAATCGGGTTAGACTTTGCTGAAGCTTTCGCTCGTCCTCTTTGTGCTCCGTGATGTCCTGCACGGTGCCAATCAAATGAGCGGATTTTCCTTTGATGTTGTGGAAAATCTCCCCCTCGCTGTTCAAGATGCGAACCGATCCATTGGGCAGGGGGACACGAAACTCAAATCGTGCCTCGTCTCCGCCTTCGAGTTTGGCCCTGATGTATTTTTGCACGCGTTCGCGATCATCGAGGTGAACCAGGTCAATAATCGACTCGGATGATGGAATAAAGTTTTCCGGCGAGACGCCATGCAGCCGATAGGTCTCGGCCGTCCAACTCACGAGGTGGGTGGTCAGGTCCATGCTCCAAGTGCCGATCTGGCCGATCCGCTGTGACTGGGACAGCAGGTGCTCCTTTTCCCGCAAGTTTTCGTCGATCCGTTGGCGCTCGGTAACGTCGGTCGCGATGCCGCCTATTGCGTAGATGTTTCCCTGCGCATCCCGAACCGGATATTTGACGGTAAAGTAGTCTCTGACATCCCTAGATCCCGCGCCGACGGCCATCTCCTCGAATATTAGTGGACGATTGCATCGCAGCACTTCAAGATCATTCTGTCGGTACTGGTTTGCGATCTCGCTTGAGAAGACGACGTCGCATTTTTGGCCGATCAGTTCACCGCGAGCGACATGACAAAACTTCTCGAGCGCCCTGTTCATCAGCAAGTAGCGCCCGTCGAGATCCGCGAGGTAGATGAACGATTCACACGAGTCGACGATGCTCTGCAGCAATTGTTGACTCTCGCGCAGGGCCATTTCCGCGCACCTGTGCTGGGTCATGTCCTGAACCGTTCCAATGATTTTCACGGGGCGACGATTGGCGTCCCGGATCAATTCCGCCTGGTCTCGCAAGATGCGGATTGATCCGTCAGGAAGCGGGACGCGATACTCCAGCGGCGCGGGATTTTCGTCCTTGTCGTAGGTCTGAATCCGCTGTTGCAGGGCCGCGCGGTCATCGGGATGGATCAGACTCATCACCCCCCCCAGCGAAGGGACAAAGTCTTTCGGCGAGACACCGAACAGCCGATACGTCTCGTCCGTCCAGGTCGTGCGATTGTTGACGATATCGCCACTCCAACTGCCGATGCCGGCGATCCGCTGCGATCTCGAGAGTAAAGCCTCCTTTTCCCTCAGTTCATTTTGGGTTCGCTTGAGTTCGGTGACGTCAACGACAATCACGTGGCAGAGCCTGCTGTCCACCGAGCCGTGCGAAGCAAAAATGCTCTCAATGAGCACTTCGGCCACTTCTTGGCCTTTGTGCAACCTGACTTCGCACGACTGCCGGGTGTCGGTCATGAGAGTTCGTTGGCAGAACTCACTGAATTTGAGGAGTTCTTCCGGCGCGACAAATTGTCCGAACCGCATGTTCATCGCAGCGCGTCGACATAAACCCAGAAGAGCGGCTCCGGCAAAGTTGATTTCGTGTATTGTCCCTCGCTCGTCCCACACGAAGTAGGCGACTGGAGCGAAATCAAATAGGTCCGTATACTTGCGTAACATCTCCTCGGTCGCACACTGGGCGCGGGTAACCTCCTCGTTTTGCATCTCCAGTTCGATCTGGTGGACCTGCAACTCGTGGACCAGGGCGCGCATGTCGACGTCAGACAGTTCCTCGCCCGGCCTGACCTGTTTCTCGGCCAAAAGATTCTCAGCCTTCTCCCGTAGCAGAGGCACCGCGGATCTTTCGCCATTTGCCTGATTGGATTGCTTCATGGATTTATCCCAATGGATTTCCTGAGAGTGATAGAACGGTGATGTCTTCGATCGCGAGCAGTATGAGGCATGTTTGGTCGCCTTTGGTGCCGATCCTCCGCGCATTGAGCGACAGGCTTTTCCTGCCAACTATCGGAAAATCGTGTTCCATGCGAAAGTCTTCGAATGCCGCATCGGTGGGAAGGACGGCTTCCAGAAACCGTCGCAACGCCGGGATTCCCAACGCGCCGTTGCCAAGTTCGTAGATCAACCGGCCTTCCGTCTGGTCGGGCAGCATGTGAAACGTCTTATAGAATGCGTGGCCCGCCATGACGATCCGCAACTGCCGGTCGAGTACCACCAGCGGTTCGCGGATCGTAGCAATGATGCTTTCGGCGAACCGACGGGCCTCTTTCAGTTCGGCTTTCACCTGCTTCATCGCTGTGATGTCGGTAAATGTGCACACCACCCCATTGATTACATTATCGGTGGTCCGGTAGGGGTGTATCCGCATTTGATACCAGCGACCGTCAAGGCCCTGCGCCTGCCCTTCCCAAGTCACGAGCGTATCGAGCACCTTCCGGGCATCCTCGACGAGCCGATCGTGTTTCAGGTTGGTAACGAGATGTGCCAGCGGCCGCCCTCGGTCGCTGACGATCAGGTTGACGATCCGCACCGCTTGCGGGGTGAAGTGCCGGATGCACAGGTTGCCGTCGAGAAAAATCGTGGCTATCTCGATGCCATTGAGCAGGTTCGTCATATCATCGTGCGTTTGCAACAATTCGTTGAGTTTGACTTGCAACTCGGCGTTGACCGACTGCATCTCTTCGTTCAGCGACTGCAGTTCCTCTTGGGATGTGGTCAGTTCTTCATTGGCGCTTTGCAACTCTTCATTGTTGGATTGCAGTTCCTCGTTCAGCGAATCGAGTTCCTCTTCGACGGCCTGTTTTTCTTCGTTTGTGACCTGAAACAGTTCCTGCGTGCGGCGGAGCTGCTCCGCCAACTCCGCCGCGGGAACCAGCGTCACTGGGAGCGCCACCTCGTTGCGGACGGCAGTCGGAGACGACGGAACCTCGTCGAAGATTACCAGGAGCAGGCCCAACGTTCCGGCCGATTCGGTCAGTGGTTTGACGATGAGTGTGATGGCGATGTGGCCCCCGTTGGATTTGACCTGCACGCCTCCGATGGTGACGCTGGTCATTTTCTGCCGTGCCCGGTGGATGGCAATCCCCAGTTCTTCGCGCAGCCCTTCGCGGGCCATCGCGAAGACATTCAGGTTGACCTTGCCCGATGAAGGTTCAAGGTACTGTCCGGTGCGCCCGTTCACGTAGAAAATGTCGCCTTCCGTGTTGATCACAACGGAAGGGGGCGCGTAGAGATCGAGCACGGCGCGCTGGGCTGCGTACGAAATATCCAAAGCCGCCTCGAGGCGATTTTCCGTGGGTCGATCTGGTACTCGCTCGCGAGGCACCTTGTAAGCAGGCATCGTGATGACCGGCTTTTGAGTCGTTTCCTGGCGTTGGAAGACCCTCCACTTCCGATCGAGTGGAACGAACAACTGCTCGGAGGACCCGAGGCTCTCGGCCAAACCTAAAATCAGCAGCCCGCCGCGGCTGAGCGCGTAGTGCATCAGCCCCAGCAGCTTCGTCTGCGTTTGAGGGTTGATGTATATGAAGAAGTTCCGGCAGCAAAGGATGTCGATTTTTGTAAACGGCGGGTCCGATAGCAGGTTTTGCGGCGCGAAGATCACCTGTTTGCGGATCTCTTTGCCGATTCGGTAAACATCGCCGTCGAGACTGAAAAAGCGTTTCAGCCGCTCGGGAGAAACATCTGCGCCGATGCTCGCCAAGTAAATGCCTTGCCGGGCCTTCTCAACGGCGACGTTGTCGATGTCCGTCGCGAAAATCTGAATTTTTGGAGGCTTGGGCAGATTCAGCCCGGCCAGTGTTTCGTTAATCACGATGGCCAGCGAGTAGGCCTCTTCGCCCGTGGAACACGCGGGAATCCAGACTCGCACGGGACGGCCGTCCGCGTGCGACTGAAGTAGCGAGGGGATCGCCGTTTCTTTGAGAAACTCGAACATGTCTGGATCGCGGAAGAAATTAGTGACGCCGATCAAGAGTTCCTTGTAACACAGATCAAGTTCGTGGGGATTTTCTCGCAGAAAACGGATATATTGTGTCAAGCTATCGAACTGGTGGATCCGCATCCGTCGCTGGATTCGGCGCTGAATCGTAGTGTTTTTATAGCAGGAAAAGTCGTTCCCGGAATGCGTCCACAACAGCAAGAATAACTTCTCCATCGCGTTACCAGACTCGTCAGGTTCGGGCAATATTTTCTGGGGAAAGACAGGCTTGCGAGCCAGATACTGGATCAGTCGGGCGGGGAGTTCTTCCGCCGTGGCGATGATGTCCACCTGTCCGCTGTTGATCGCGCTACGGGGCATGGAGTCGAACTTGGCCGAGGCCGGATCCTGAGCCATCGCCAGGCCGCAGTGTTCCTTGATGAAACGCAACCCCAACGTGCCATCCGACCCCGTTCCCGACAGAACGACGCCGACGGCCTTTTCCTGCTGATCGATGGCCAACTGCTTAAAGAAAAAGTCGATCGGCATACGTAATCCACGCGGTGCCGTGGGTTCGATCAGAAGGAGTTTGCCTTGCAGGATCGACAGGTCGTAATTGGGCGGAATCACGTACGCATGGTTCGGCCGGACCTGAATACCATCCGTGATTTCGGTAACATTGATGTCGGTCGTCCGCTGGAGTAACTCTGCCAGCATCGCCTTGTGCATCGGATCGAGATGCGACACGACCACGAACGCCATCCCCGTTTTCGTGGGCATTTGGGTGAAAAAGTGGGAGAACGCCTCCAGTCCTCCGGCCGATCCTCCCACGCCGACGATGTGGAACGATGGTTTTGCATCGACTGGCGGGTAAGTTTGTGTGGGCGACGGTCCCGCAAGCCGTGGGTCACGCCGCTTGGGAGCCGCGGCTCTTCGTTTCCGACTCATGCTCCCCGCCTCCTGATGGGATTTGCAAAATCTCCTTTTTTCGGCATCACATAGTCGTGCTCGTCGACATGCCAATTGATCGATCAATGATAATCCGATGTTTGTCATTAAGAAACAAGTACGAGGCTACCTAAACTGGGGAATTTCAAAAATGCCCTTGATGCTCTTCTCAACACTCACCAAGCGAACGGAATGTGGTAAACCGAATTCCCGATGCGGAAAGCGCGTTAAGCGTGACATCGCCTGTCGGCCGATGAATACCGCCAGAGCAACTTCGAAACAAAGGGTCAGTCGCTTTTTCAAGCGGCCGATTTGCGTTCGTTGTTCGGTGTTCAGCACCGCGAAAAATGACACCAAGACTCTCATTGAACAGTTGACGCAAAGTGGAGAGTCGCACCTGATCTCCACTCGGCGAGTCGTTGGTTTCCCGATGGGACCGAGCATGAGTTTGGCAAGAGTACCTCTGTCCTTCCGCGTCCCCCGACGAACATCGGGCGTCAAATCCCAGAGATGATCAGCGATCACCGCCTGAATCAACAGAGGAATGTCTATCATGTCGGCCGTGCGTCAGTTTTGCACATTCTTCCTGGACAATCTTTACCTGGGCGTTGAAGTCAGAAAGGTCCAGGAGGTCATCCGGTATCAGGAGATGACCCAGGTGCCGTTGGCGCAGCCTGTCATTCAGGGGCTGATCAATCTTCGCGGTCAAATTGTGATGGCCATCGATATGCGCCGTCGGCTGGGTCTTCCAGAGCTTCCGACCGGGCAACGGCCAATGAACGTGGTCATTCGCACGGACGACGGCCCGGTGAGTTTGTTGGTCGACGAAATCGGTGACGTAATGGAAGTCCATGAGGACAGCTACGAACGTCCCCCGGAAACGTTGCGAGGTCCAGTGCAGGAATTAATTCTCGGCGCCTACAAACTCAAAGGACGATTGCT
This sequence comes from Planctomycetota bacterium, assembly GCA_037146815.1. Classification (GTDB taxonomy): domain Bacteria; phylum Planctomycetota; class Planctomycetia; order Planctomycetales; family Planctomycetaceae; genus Schlesneria. Next base: position 12,696 of record JBAWWJ010000162.1, on the reverse strand, counting down.
ACTCACGTTCGATACCGACCGGGCGGTCAGGGTTGGCGGTCATCATGCGTAGCTGTTCTGCGATCTTCACGTAAAGACTTGGCCTGATCGACGGGAAAAGTCAGCGATGCTTCATTCCATACCGTCGAGATAGTCGCTTTCTAATCCCCCTCCGCGCATTCGCTTTGTAACAAAAAGGACACTCGCCATGGCAAGCCCAAAACCATCCATCGTCAATGCAAAAACGACCACCGGAAAATCAGAATTAGCGAAGCAAACTCGACTCCTGGAAGAGTTGCGTGCACAGGAGTTAGCCGATCTGGCGGGACAGGTGGCTGCCATCCGAAAATCTCAGGCGGTGATCGAATTCAATCTCGATGGGACGGTCATTTCTGCCAATGAAAATTTCCTGCGGACGGTCGGTTATTCTCTGGATGAGATCAAGGGGCGTCATCACAGCATGTTCGTCGAGTCGGGGTATGCCGCCAGCGTTGAGTACCGACAGTTCTGGGCTCGTTTGAACGCCGGGGAATTCCAGGCGGCCGAATACAAGCGCATCGGGAAAGGGGGGCGGGAAGTCTGGATTCAGGCCAGCTACAATCCGATTCTGGATTCCGCCGGAAGGCCCGTCAAGGTTGTCAAATTTGCGACCGACGTCACCGCGGCAAAGCTGCAGAACGCCAATTACGAGGGACAAATCGCGGCGATTGGCAAGGTCCAGGCGGTGATCGAATTCAATCTGGATGGGACGATCATCTCGGCGAACGACAACTTTCTGAAGACGTTGGGTTACACGCTCGATGAAATCAGAGGCAAGTACCACAGCATGTTCGTGGAACCGAATTACCGCGACAGCAGCGACTATAAGCAGTTCTGGCGTGAATTGAATGATGGCAAGTTTCAGGCGGCCGAATACAAACGCATCGGGAAAGGGGGGCGGGAAGTTTGGATTCAGGCCAGCTACAACCCGATCCTAGACTTGAACGGAAGGCCGTACAAGGTCGTGAAGTTCGCGACCGATGTGACCGAAGTCGTCAAACAGCGACTCGTCAGCCTTCGGACGGCGTGCATGGTTGAAAATAGTCCGAACAACCTGATGCTCGCGGACCGCGACTTGAAGATCCAATACATGAATCCCGCTGCCGTGAAGACGTTGAAATCGCTGGAGTCGCTGTTGCCGGTCAAGGTGGACCAGATGCTCGGCCATTCGATCGATGTCTTTCACAAACGGCCGGAACACCAGCGCAAAATACTGTCTGACTCGAACAATCTGCCCCATCGAACAATCATCCAATTGGGACCGGAGACGCTGGACCTGATGATCACCCCGATGTTCGATCAGAATAAGAATTATTTGGGACCGATGGTGGCTTGGGAAGTCGTTACCGAAAAGCTGGCCGCGGAACAACGCGAAAAAGAGATGACGGCCAATCTCGAACGCGTCCTGTTGAAAGTGGCCGAAAATTCATCGACCATGGCCGCAGCTTCAGAGGAGTTGTCGGCTGTCAGCACTCAGATGGCGTCCAACGCAGAAGAGACGGCCGCTCAAGCGGGCGTCGTTTCCGCTGCCTCGGAACAGGTCAGCAGAAATACGCAGACCGTCGCCACCGGAATCGAGGAAATGAGTGCCAGCATCAAGGAGATCGCCAAGAATGCGACCGAAGCGGCCCGGGTCGCCACCTCGGCAGTAAAAGTGGCCGAGACGACCAACTCGACGATTGGAAAACTGGGCGAATCCAGCGCCGAAATTGGCAAGGTCATTAAGGTCATCACTTCTATCGCCCAGCAGACCAACCTGCTGGCACTCAACGCAACGATCGAAGCGGCTCGCGCTGGCGAGGCAGGCAAGGGCTTTGCCGTCGTGGCGAATGAAGTCAAGGAACTCGCGAAAGAGACTGCGAAGGCGACTGAAGACATCAGCCAGAAAATCGAGGCTATTCAAAGCGATACCAAGGGGGCTGTCAGTGCGATTGGCCAGATCAGCCAGGTGATCAATCAAATCAACGACATTTCGAACACGATCGCCAGCGCCGTCGAAGAACAGACGGCAACGACCAATGAAATCAGTCGAAATGTCACCGAGGCTTCCAAGGGAACCTCTGAGATCGCTCAAAATATCACGTCCGTGGCTGAGGCCGCTCGCAGCACGACTGAAGGAGCGGGCAACAGTCAACGAGCCGCTGCGGAATTGGCTCGAATGGCCGCCGAATTGCAGGCAGTCGTGAACGAATTCAATTCCGACAAAGCGGACAAAGCTGCTCGGAAGTCCGACAAACCCGGCCGGTAATCCTTGTGTTGGTCGCGACTCAGTTTCAGGCCCGAATTCCGCACGAAGCGCCCGCGTTGGACGCGGGCGCCTGTGAGAATCGGGCTTGAATCTTTAAACGTAACCGTGCCGGTGGAATAACTACCATGAGTAAGATTCGAGTTCTCGTGATCGATGACGCCGTCGTTGTTCGTCGAATCGTGACGGACGTCCTGACGGCTGATCCGGCATTGGAGGTCGTTGGTACCGCTGCCAACGGCAAAATCGGGATCGCGAAGATCTCGCAGGTCAACCCGGATGTGATCACTCTGGATGTTGAAATGCCAGAGATGGACGGTTTGGAGACGCTGGTCGCAATCCGTAAGAGCTATCCACGCATTCCGATCATCATGTTCAGCACGCTGACTGCACGGGGAGCCGCCACGACGCTCGATGCGCTCTCCCGTGGAGCCAGCGACTATGTGACCAAACCGGCCAATGTGGGTGGGTTCGCTGCCGCTCAGCAATCGCTCCGCGAGCAACTCATTCCGAAGATCAAGGCTCTCTGCGGCAAAGCCGAGATTGCTCCGCGCGCCGTTTCGACGCCCGGCGTCACCACCGTCCGTTCCGCGACGCAGTCGAGAACGAAAAGTTCGGTGATCGATGTCGTGGCCATCGGAGTCTCTACGGGTGGACCGAACGCGCTTTGCGATTTACTTCCAGCGATTCCAGGCGATTTTCCCGTGCCGATCGTCATCGTTCAGCATATGCCACCAATGTTCACGAAGCTCCTGGCGGACCGGTTGGATCAACAATGTCAAATCGGTGTGCGAGAGGGAACAGTTGACGAACCCGTGCTGGCTGGCCAGGCTTATGTGGCACCGGGCGATTACCACATGGTGGTAAAACGCCAATTGACCAGGACGATTCTGTCGCTCCAGCGCGAGCCCCCCGAAAACTCGTGCCGTCCCGCAGTCGACGTGCTATTCCGATCCGTAGTCGATATCTATCGCTCTGGAACGCTGGGGGTAATTCTCACAGGAATGGGGCAGGACGGTCTGCGAGGCTGTGAACTGATTCGTGATGCGGGCGGACAGGTACTCGCTCAGGACGAGGGCAGCAGCGTGGTCTGGGGGATGCCGGGATTTGTGGCGCGAGCTGGACTGGCCGATCAAGTACTTCCACTCAACCAGATTGCCGCAGAAATTGTTCGACGGGTGCGCACGGGGCGCGTCCCCGCGGAAGTCAAACGAGGCGCTGCTTGTTCCTGAATCTGAAATAAGGGCTGGCTCCATTCACCTACATTTGGAAACGTATCTTGGACACCACAGATTTCTGTTACGTACGTGATCTCGTTCAAAGACGGGCCGCGATCGTCCTTGAAACCGAAAAAACGTATCTCGTGGAATCGCGCCTGCAGCCGCTGGCGCGCCGCGAAGGATTCCTGAACATCGCCGAACTGGTTGCCAAACTGCGAATGAGCGCAACCGGAGAGTTGCACGGAAGAGTGGTCGAGGCGATGACCACTAATGAAACGTCGTTCTTTCGCGACTTGCAACCGTTCGAGGCGTTTCGGAAGGTCATCCTGCCAGAGTTGATTGCGAAGCGGGCGACACGCCAACTGCGAATCTGGTGCGCGGCCTGCTCGACAGGTCAGGAACCCTATAGTATCGCCATGCTGTTGAGAGAGCACTTTCCGCAACTGGCCACCTGGGACGTGAAGATCCTTGCCACGGACCTTTCGACACAGGTACTGGAAAAGGCCCGCTCCGGCAGCTTTAACCAGATCGAAGTCAATCGCGGACTCGGGGCTCCGTATCTGTCGAAGTACTTCGACAGGCAAGGGCTGACCTGGCAACTGAAAGCCCCCATTCGCCAGATGATCGAGTTTCGGCACATGAATCTGATCGAACCGTGGCCGACACTCCCTTCCATGGATGTCGTCTTCATCCGAAATGTCCTGATTTACTTCGACATCCAGACCAAGAAAGATATTTTGCGACGGGTTCGACATCTGTTGCGTCCCGATGGGTACCTGTTTCTGGGAGGAGCGGAGAGCACCATGAACCTCGACGATTCCTTCGTCCGTACCGAGGTCGAGAAATTCAGCGTCTATCGACTTCGATAGCACCCGCCAGGAATTTGGCAGCCCCTTTTTTCACGACGACGACAGGCCAAAGAAAGGCACATAGAATGAATGCTATGATTGTGGATGACTCGCGAGCCATGCGACGAATCCTGCGCCAGATAGTCGAGCCACTCGGCTTTCAGGTCATAGAAGCGGGACACGGCGTCGAGGCATTGAATCGCGTGAGCGAATTCCCGGATCTGGATCTGATTCTGGTCGATTGGAACATGCCTGAAATGAACGGGATTGATTTCGTCACGGCCATACGAGCCAATCCCGCCCACCGCGGAATCAAACTGGTCATGGTGACCACGGAAACTGAACCGTCCAAGATGGCGCGTGCTCTGATGGCGGGCGTCGATGAGTTTGTGATGAAGCCGTTCACACCCGAGATCCTCGTGGACAAACTCAGGCTGATTGGTATTTCGGTTGAGTGACGCGCTGCGGAAAGATCCTGCACAAGACAGGGCGGTTCCGCTGTTCAAACTGGAATAATCAGGGTGCCACGGGTGCCACGGGTGCCACGGTCTTGGAGTCCTCGACAAGGCTGTGCGACTTGGAAAATGGCAACTGTCACCACACGGCCGAATTCGCTCTGCACCATAACCCGCCTTACAAAAAGGGCAAAAGACATGTCGACGCTTCAAGAATCTCTGATTGCCCCGGAAGGCGGTAAGTCGCCGTTGCCAACAGCGGTCCTTGAGCGGTTGCGTCTACGCGTCAACCATTTGAAGATGCTCCCGGCGATCGCGATGCAGGCACTGAACGTGGCAAACGACGCGGAATGTGGAATCGAAGAATTCGCTGCCGTCATTGAGCGAGATGTGACCTTGGCCGCAGACATCCTCAGAATGGCCAACAGTGTCATGTTCGCTGGTGGTAAACAGGTGATGAATTTGCACCGCGCAGTTGTGCGCGTCGGCATCCGGCAGTGCAAGAACCTGATCATCGCGTCCAGCTTCAGCAGCATGATGAAGAAGATGTCGCTCGAACAGGAGTGGATCCGCGAGTGTCTCTGGCGGCATAGCTTTACGACCGCGTTGCTCTGCCTGAATCTGAATCGAGCAATCGATGCCGGATTTCAGGGAGAGGAATTTGTTGGCGGTCTGGTTCATGACATTGGACGAGCGCTGCTGGCGACAAGTTGCCCCGAGGATTTCTCGCGGATCGATTCGATGGAGTTCAATGAGGGGCCAGAGATTCTTCTGGAAGAACAGAATGCCATTGAATCAAACCATTGTGATGTGGGAGCCTGGTTCGCTCAACATGGTTCGCTCCCCGAACCGCTGATCGATGTGATACGATTCCACCACAACCCGGAGCGAATGCCAGGTGATCGTCGGCTTGTGACGCTGATCGCCGTCTGCGATCACATGGCAAATCATTTGCAACGATTCGATGAAGTGAATGGCTACGATCCAGGTGGCAATCCTGGGGTCGAACTGCTGGAGGAATGTGGCGTTTCCTGCGCTGGCAGATTCTTCGCCGAAGTCGCGAGAATGATCATGGAGTCGTCTCGTCGCGACGCCGCTGAAATGTTGCACATCTAACTTCCCGTTGAAAAAGAGTCCGATCCAGTTTTCAAAGGGAAGTCAGATTTCAATTCGCCGAGCAATCTGCGGTGAACGGCATTTTCCGATACCACAACCACTGAATTAAAGAAACCACCGATGATCTCAATTGATGAATACATTCTGACGCAAGTGACTCGCGATGTCTGCGAAACGATGCTTGGCGCAGCTCTTTCCGACGCCGTACTTGAGACGGATGTTGGCCCCCGATTGGCTGCGTCCGTCCGGATTACGGGAGAGGCCGATTGGACCGTCGAGATTGAGACCGTGCCTGAAGTTGCCCGACACATTGCCAGCCTCATGTTCTCGCTGGCGCCGGCAGAAGTGAACGAATCCGAATTGCGTGACGCCCTGGGCGAGGTCGTCAACATGATTGGTGGCAACATCAAGGGAATCTTCTGCGGAGAATCCGACCTGTCAATCCCTCGCGTCGAAGATCGAATCAATTCCGACTTGATGAACTCCACGATTGCAACATCGATTCGACTGTCATACAGCGGAATGCCGTTTGTCATCAGACTGTTGACTGTGTAGATTGGTTCTTATTCGATTGCGGTAAGCAGTTGCCGCGAGTGCCGCAGTTTCTCGTTAGAAGCAAAAAGACAGGAATCGATGCTTTGTCAAATGAGACCAGTTCTGCTATTCGCGAAACGATGGTCGCTCAACCTGATATCGAGAAGCATGACGGTCAAGCTGACGCGGCGCTGCCCCGTCCTGCGGGAAAGACGCGGGCCGTTGGGGCTTTGATCGGGGACATTGCTCATGATGTCAACAATCTGTTAATGGTGATTTTCGCATCGGCCGATCTGCTGTTCGCCAAACTTCCCGTTGAAGACCCAACGCGAAGCACGATCCTGGATATCGTCGAAGCCGGAACGCGAGCGGCTGATTTGAACCGAAAGTTACGGACACTCAGTCAGATGCCGGGTTTGGGCACGATCGCCATGGACTTGGAAGACATTGAACGCGCCCCAGATGTCGAAGCGACGTTGCTTGGTAACGACTTCAGGGATATCGATCTGAAAGGTGATCGGGCGCCTTCCAATAAACAGCCAGAGGCGCTCTCTGAAAGGATTCTGGTGGTGACAGATGATTCCATTTTGCAGGAATCCATTCGCAACATCCTGGGACCTCAAGGGTATACAATTCTTCCCGTGCCGCACGGGATGGCTGCGATCGCGACCGTCTTTCGATCAACGCTCCCGGTTCACCTGCTCATGACGGATATCCTGCTGCCAGAGTTTTCGGCATCCGATTTGGCCGACGATTTGGCGGCGAGCTTTCCAGATCTTCCGATACTGGTTATGGCGCCTGGCGAGCAGGAAAAAGTTCCGAACAGCAATTCAAACCAAGTTATTGCGTTCATTCGAAAGCCGTTCGATTCCGTCGAGTTGCTGGCGAAAGCTCAAGAACTATTGGGAAGTCGAACTCACCACGATCGACGGTCCGTTTTAGCATTCGGGCCTGTCGTCTAACGGGAATGCTTTTTGATGGTCGGGACGTCGTCGTGGAAGGGGATGCAGAAACAATCAACTGACCATCGCACAATCTATTCACTTGTGATACAAGCAGATTTGTGGTAACTTCGCGTTTGGCTTCCATACTTCCGCAACAATACGGTGATGGAAACGACGGTTGCTCGCCAACGAAATGGTTGACGTCCGTATGGATCGAACACCGGTTGTTCACGTCATTGATGATGACCCGTTGGTACTCCGCTCCACGATTTCGATCGTGAAATCGATGAGGCTGCTGGGGATCGAGCACGTGAGCGCCGAAGCATTCTTGGGAACGTACAAGGAGGATGTGGTATCCTGCCTCGTGACGGATCAGCGGTTGCCGGGAATGAGCGGAGTCGAGCTGTTGCGTATACTGCGACGGTCTGGATTTGTGATTCCGACGATCATCCTGACAGGATTCCCGGAAACCTCGCTCGCCGTGGACGCGATGAAAGCCGGAGCTGTCACATTTCTGGAAAAGTCGAATGCTTCCCACAGAATCTGCGATGCGATTTCTGAATCACTGCAGCGCTGCGCTCGATTGCTGGACCAGAAGACGGAAGCGCAGCGCTTAAGGCGGATCAAGAACTCGCTGACGAACGACGAAACGCAGGTTCTGCAACTCGCGTCTCAAGGCAAGCTCAATAAGGAAATCGCGTTCGAATGCGGGGTGCAGCTCAGAACGATTGAAGTTTGGCGCAGTCACCTGATGTCCAAAATCGGCGCCACTTCCTTCTCCGACTTGATGCGATACGCCATTTCCCTCGAAGAAGTGGAAAAGATCGAGCCTCTGAATGGCAACCCAAATTCGGATTGGTGACGGTCGCCCGGTAAAGCCGATGCGGAAAACCGTACTTGCCATGTGGAAAACGCAGGTAACGTTTTCCGCAGTACTGCCGATACGAGTGCTGTGTGAACGACATGTATCGCACGTCAATTGAACGTTTCTTGCCAACGTCGAATCGCGAGAAGAGCTCGAAGCAACATCTTTCGCGTTCCGCGTTCGGTTAGAAGAAAGGGCCGGCACCGATGAACCATCACCTTGCGGCAGTGATGTCGAGCACGAACGACGGGTTTTGGGATTGGCGCGTGGGCAGCACAGAAGCCTGGTATTCGCCGAATTTCTGGACACTGCTGGGATTTGGCGCCGAGTTGGAATTCCCGCCCGCAACGATCCAGAGTTACAACGACCGAGTGCATATCGAGGATTTCGGGAGAATACAGGAAGCGATTCATCGCCACATCGAGACCGGCGCGATTTACGATGTCGAACACCGATTGAAAATGGTGACGGGAGAATACCGGTGGTTCCGATCCCGTGCCACGTTACAACGCGATCCGACGGGACGACCGCTGCACCTGGCAGGATCGATTCAGGATGTTCACATACAACGCGAGCAGGCCAGGCTCCTGCACGAAAGCGAGAGGGTGGCCACCGCCGCTTTGCGTGAACTTGAGTTCCAGAAGCACGCGATCGACGAACACGCGATCGTCTCGGCGTGTGGTGCCGATGGAAAGATGATCTATGTGAACAGAAAAACCTGCGAGATCAGCGGCTATTCGCGCGACGAGTTGCTCGGCCAGAACCATCGAATACACAGCTCCGGTCTTCACACCCGGCAATTCTGGAAGAATCTGTATGCATCGGTTGCCCGCGACGGCGTCTGGAATGGAGAAATCTGCAATCGGGCCAAGGACGGCAGATTGTACTGGATGCGTACGACGGTCGCCGCATTCAGGGATTCTCTGGGAACGATTGAGCGTTATGTCGCCATTCGCACCGAAATCACCGAAGAGAAGCTGAAAGAAGAGAAGTTGCAGGAAGCGTGTCGGGTGGCTAATGCCGCCAATCAAGGCAAGACGGAATTCCTGTCCAATATGAGCCACGAGATCCGCACACCCCTGACGGCAATCCTGGGCTATGTGGAACTTCTGGAAGACGACAATATGGCCAGCGATCCGGAACGGCGGAAGGAGGTTCTGGAGACGATCCGCAGCGCCGGCAGTCACCTGCTGACCATCGTTAACGACGTTCTGGATCTTTCAAAGATCGGCGCCGGCCAACTGCTCGTCGAACACATCGAGACCGACATCGCGAATCTGTTAAGGAGCATCGAGTCGTTGATGCGTCCCCGCGCGGCCGAAAAGCAGCTGAAATTCGAAGTGAAGTTTGACACCCCCATCCCAACACGGGCGGTCACCGATCCCACGCGACTACGTCAGATTCTGATGAACCTGCTCAGCAATGCCATTAAGTTCACTGCGGCAGGAAGCGTCACTCTGCGATTGAGCGTCGAGTCCGAAGATGCGGAATGCGTGCTTCGAGTGGCGGTCGAAGACACCGGAATGGGCATCACGGCTGAACAGGTGCGGCAGATCTTCTCCGCCTTCAAGCAGGCCGATGCGACCGTGACCCGCAGGCACGGCGGTACCGGCCTCGGTCTGGTCATCTGCCAGCGGTTGGCTCAGTTGATGGGGGGGCACGTAGAATTGACGGCCAGCGAACCGGGTAAGGGAAGTCTTTTCACTGCAATGATTCCCATGGGACTTATTGCCGGCGCGGGCTGCACGAGTCAGTTGTCTGCGTTCACGGATTCGCCGTCTCAAGTCCCCTCAAGAACGACGGTGCGCCTGAGCGGACGCATTCTGCTGGCCGAGGACGTACCCGCAAATCAGCGGCTCATTTCGTTCCACCTCACCAAAGCCGGGGCCGAAGTGGACGTGGCGGAACATGGTGGGGTCGCACTTCTGATGATCGAAAAGGCACGCGCGAATGGAAACCCGTATGACCTGCTGTTAACAGACATTCAAATGCCAGAGATGGATGGATACGCACTCGCGCGCACCTTGCGGAAACGAGGATGCGACATTCCCATCGTCGCTCTTACCGCGCATGCGATGCTCGACGATCTGCAGAAGTGCATGGAAGCTGGATGCAATGATTACGCGAGCAAGCCCATTGATAAAGCTGTCTTGTTGGAGAAATGCAGCCAATGGCTGGACCGGAGAGGCACCGAAGCGGTGGGTGACGGCCGCCAATCGCTTGGCCATCACTTCGCTCTGATCGATATGGTTCCGGTGTCTGCGGATTGAATCTCGGTTTTCTGCGCTGAAAGCCTTTCACTGTTTGACAGCTCTTAATCGCCGCAACCCTGCGGTAACCAGTAGCACACGCAGTCTGTTCTCATTTCAAAGATGATGAAAATGGTCAAGATACAACTCTTGTCGAAGGCGTCGCAGTGGCGCGAAATCATCGATCAGGCGATGCAGAGTCGGCCCAAGCAGGACTTGCTCCGGAACGTCCAATTTCCCTGTCTGCCACAATCGATAGTTGAGTTCCTCGCAATTTCCAATGATCCGAATGCCGCTCCGAAACAGATGGCGGCTCCCATCGAGGCGGACTCCGCATTGACGTTGTCGCTGCTCCGAGAAGTGAATTCTACGGCGGTGGGCTTGCGACAAACGGTCGAGTCTGTCGCACGCGCGATCACCTTGCTTGGGATACGGCGGACCAAGACTTTGGTACTGGCATCTGCTTTGCAGTCCGCAACGGCGAACGCTTCCTCCCCACTGGTGAATCACACTCGGTTTCACGCGGAGAACCAAATTCGAGCTGCGTTTGCCCGGCGGACAGCTCAGGCGCTTGGAGTGGATTGCGAGATCGCTTATCTTGCGGGGATGCTGCAGGATTGCATGCTGCCAATTCTGGCTCAGGCGTTCTATTCGGATTACGTCGAAGCATTGCAACAGCCACGAAGCCTCGTTGAAGAAGAGCAGGACCGGCTTGGGTGGAACCACGCTTCGATTGCGGCAGGATTGATGCTAGACTGGGGATTTCCAGACGAATTGACAGCCTGCGTCCTGATGCATCACGATTTTGAACGCGTCCTTTCCGATGCATCGCTTCGGGAGTCATCCGTCTGCGCCTCTATCGCTGCAGCCTCTCTTCCCGATAGCCTGTCGCAGTCCCCAAACGGACTCGAAAACCTGATCCGGCTTCAGGATGAACTCCACCAATTCCGCTTCCTGTCGATTGCTGCTGATATCGACGAACAAGCGAACTTCCGTTTGAGCGAGCGGCTCGAGAAAATGGTCGAGGAACGACTGACACGGGGACGACACGACAGAGTTCATTTGTACCGACAACTTGGGAACTACACTCTTGAGAAACAGATCGCACAGGGCGCGATGGGAACGATTTACCTCGCTCAACACTGCATGCTCGCGCGCCCAGTCGCAGTCAAAGTGCTTCGTTCTACAGATCTGAGTGCACAGATGCACGCCCTCTTTCAAAGGGAAGTACGGCTGACCTCGCAGCTCACCAGCCCTAATACCGTGACCGTTTTCGATTTCGGCGTCACGCAGGAAGGCTTGTTCTATTACGTTATGGAGTACATTGACGGGCACACTGTCCAGGAAATAGTGCAGCGCTGCGGGCCGCTCCCCGCGGGACGTGTCATCCACTTCTTGCGGCAAGTGTGCAATTCATTGGCCGAAGCGCACTCGCTGGGTCTGGTCCACCGGGATATCAAGCCCGACAACTTGATGGTATGTACGCGAGGCGGCATTCCTGACACGATTAAAGTGCTGGACTTTGGCCTGGCGATCGACGCGACCGTTCATTCCGTCGCGGCAGGGGGAACACCACTCTACATGTCTCCCGAGTCAACTCGTTTGTCGGAACCAATCGATGGTCGTAGCGACCTTTATTCGCTTGGCGCAGTCGGTTACTTCATGCTGACGGGAAAACCGGTCTTTCCCGAGACGACGATTCAAAAGCTTGTGCGAAGCCATCAACGCGACGTACCGCGACGTCCATCCGAACATCTCAGCGTTCAAATTGACAAGGACCTGGAAGACGTCGTTCTACAGTGCTTGCTGAAATCCCGTGATCACCGCCCGGCCAGCGCCGAAGAACTTGGCAAAATGTTAAGCCGGTGCCGATCAGCGGAGACCTGGGATCCCAGGGACGCTCGCACAGTACCATGCAAATCGACGGAAGCGACTGTTGGTGATACTGGTTCCAGCGACGGGATTCAGGACACATTCGTTACTTTAGAGACAGCAACGCCCAATGTTTCCAGTTGGAGTGGTCTTTCATAGGGATCACACGGGAGAAAGCGTAGACACAATGTCGTATCCGTCGACATCCAGACAGCGACCTCTGACCACTGTGATTTCCGCCTTGAGAGCTAACGGCGGTGCCGCTCTGAGTTCGAAAAAGAAAAGGAATACGCCCGCCAGGATTCGAACCTGGGACCGACGGATTAGAAA
>JBAWWJ010000161.1:0-18903 GCA_037146815.1 Planctomycetota bacterium | reverse complement strand
TACGCCCGCCAGGATTCGAACCTGGGACCGACGGATTAGAAATCCGTTGCTCTATCCAGCTGAGCTACGGGCGCAAAGTATTGTAAGGTAAGGCTTTTCTTGCATTCCTGCGGATTCTTGAGCTGAATTTGGAAACCAGTTGTGAGTACACAACGGGTTGAGTCAGCCTAAAGTCGAAAACTGCTGGAAAATCGCATGTCAGCCAAACGGACAAATCGTGAAAGTGATTCTAAGCAATCGGGCGAGGTGACGAAACCGAAGAAACCCGCCAAACCCAAGAAGCCTCACAACTCTCCATTGACGGTCCATCCATCTGACACACGGTGCAAACAAATCAAGGGGCGGTTGTATCACTTCGAGCGATGCGATCGGCCAAACGAACTCGGCCATGAAGCATGACTCGAGAACGTGCTGCTTACGGGACGGGAAGAATGCGAAGCTTCAGCTGGTCGTGACGCAACCGGTCAAACGGTTCAATTGCCCGGGCGGAAGATGAATCAGCCACGGAGTTTTCCGTAACGGCGAGCGGCGGCTTTCAGTGCCGCATTCGGCTTGGCGTCGATTGAGTCCAATGCCTTCAGGAATTTGTCTCGTTCCCGATTCGACAACCGCGTGATTTGCGCGTCGTGAAGAACCTGTCGGGCTTCCCGTACGACCGTCGAAACGGCAAATTGACTAACCGTCTGGCCCAGAGCGGAAGCCGCCTCTTCAATCGTCTGCTTTAGTTCGCTGGAGAGTCGGACGTTGATCCGTGCGTCATTTCGGTTATTAACCGTTGCCATGTGTTGTCGCCTTCACGATCCTCACACCTGCGTCGTCTAGGGGAACTGATTTCAAAAGTGGGTACGACGTACGGCACAAATGCAGCCGTCCGCAAATCCACCATTTCATCTTGTACAGTTTCGACCCGCATGTTCAGTCCAGATCGCTAGGTCGATCGGCGCTTTCGACGGCCTCCGACGAAGCTGTCGATGACCATGTTTCCCAGATCGGTTGCGTTACAGTAAGCCGCAACGCCGTTGGTGACTTGCGCCAGCCGCTGCACGAAGTTGACGAGTTCCAGATAGAAATAGTCCTCGATCAACGCGAAGCTGGAAACGTGAATTCCTTCGGCGGCACAGCGGCGAGCTTCGGCCAACGTCACCTGGGCGGTTTGCTCACAGGGTGGATAGATCAGCATCACGTCACGGCCTTCGACGTGGGCCGTCGGCTCCCCATCCGTAATGATGATGATCTGGCGGTTTTGAGCGGCCTGTCGCTTGAGCACGCGTCTGGCCATCTGCAATCCGACGTGGATGTTGGTGAAATGTTGCGGGACGAATGCAGGGGGTTGATCCAGGCTGATCCGCAATCTGACCCGCGAATCGTAAATGCTGACTTCCTTCGGCGCGGAGTACAGCAGTTCACGCTCCGTCAGCGTTGAGGCAAATGAATAGAATCCGATCGTTTGCAGAAAGTCACCCTGATACTTGCCGCGAACCAGTGATTGCAGAGCCATCGCAACCTTTTTCGCGGCTCCGAATTTTCCGAATCGACTCATACTTCCCGACATGTCGAGCAACACAACCGTGGCACAACTGGTCTGATATTCGGTTTCATGAATGACCAAGTCATCTTCCGAGATCCGAATCGGTGGCCGACCGTTTTGCCGCTGAATGGCGTTCCGCAGAGTCTCGTGCAGATTCAGATTGGAAACCGGGTCACCGTATTCATACGGCTTCGTTTCATCGAGCATCGTCTGACCGGCGCCACGCATTTGCGTCTCATGCTTGCCGAAATGGTCCTTGCGACGAATGTCGAACAGTTCTTCCAAGGCCTTGTTTTCAACTCGCCTCATTCCCTTGGGTGTGACGCGATACTGACCGGATTCGTCGCGTTCCACGTATCCCTGCTTCATCAGCAGATCGAGAATCTCGGGATTCGTCTCTTCCCAGCCCTTCAGGGAGTCCAGAACTTCTTCGCCGTATTCCGTCAGGTATTGTGAAAGTTCATCGAACAGCTTGTCCGCCGACTGTGGCGTAAACTGTTGAGTTCCATCCCAGCGGGAGAATCGTGACGTAGCCATGGTGCCAGAATTCTACTCAATCCCAGAGTGCTCTGACTCCGTAAAACGCCGTATCTTTGATTCGCCGGGCAAATTCTTTCAGCCAGTTGGTACGGGGATCGGCACAGTACGTCATACTCAGCATGATCCTCAAGTCCCCTTCAGCAGTGGGGCTGGCTCGATGCAGCACCCGTGCACCTTCAAACACGACCAGAGAATTGGCCGAAGTGTCGAAAATTTCTTCCTCACCGGAAGGCCGCTTGCGCATTAAGTTACTTTGCGACAGCCCCCCCGCCTGGGTTTCATTAGCGAGTGACAATAGAACGGTGAAATGGCGACCGCGGTAGAAATTGTGATCGTAGTGCCAATTGATGTGGTCACCCTTTTCCCGATAACAAAGGATCGACAGGGAGCTTTGATCACCATCGGGCGTTGGAACCACTGGAAGTCCGACGATCTGCGAGATCCATTCCTGGACCTGTGGGGAATGATAGAAGCTCAGACATCCTGGTGCGTAGTGGTGGATCATTTCATAGGAAAGGGTTCGCCCTTTCTTGTGTGTCGGGATGAAACTGGGAGTCATCCGTTCGACGTTGCTTTCGGCTTCTTCCCGTAGCAGTCGCAGGCATTCCGGGTTGAGAAACCGATCGATGCGCACGATGTATTCGCGAGCGAATTCGGTGGCGATATTGCTGCGACAGGCGACCGAACTGATTGTGATGGGGAACTGAGCAACTTTTGACAAGCGTTCGGTGGCCAGGGCGGAAAGGGTGAGGCGGCGATGGCGACGGTGCCGCATCAGCAGCACGATCGCGCTCAGGACGGAAACCACCAGCAAGGCGGCGATGGCCCAACGCCACATGGAGGAACCTTCTACGATAATTAACGAGTTTGTCTGGCCAAATCAGTCAGGATACAGTTGACGCACTTGGCCGAATTGAAGCCATTTAAGCCAGGTGATCGCACCCATTATTCTTTTTTTTGTGATATGGGGCGTCAAGTGTAGACATTCTGTCCCAGACAAGACCACTCGGTACGCCAAAAACAATTTCCACGTCAAACGATTGCCGTCTGTGGAACGGTCGATTTGTGGAAACGGATCAACGGGAAGAAGGATTTCTCATTGTCACGATGGCGATTTGAGCCAGCAAACTCACGAAGAAAACGCCCCGAAGGGAGTTTCAGTCTTTCAATTCGTTCTTGCTGGTATCGGGTGCAAGCAATGTGGCAACGATTCCAAGGACGTAGAACAAACTCGTGACTCGCCCGATGCGAGCATAGTCGCCGTTGAACCAGGTCATCAGCATCCCGGCTGCGAAGACTGTCAGCGCAGTGACAATGCGTCCGAAGTTAAAACTGACCCCTGCTCCCGTAGAACGAACTCGCGTGGGAAACAATTCCGGCAGATAAAGGGGCAAGAAACCGAAGTAGATCCCGCTGAAGAACCCCAGCGCCGCGACCCAGTACAGGAACTGTGGCTGTGTTGGCACGACAAACCAGAACGTGTACTGGGCAATGAACAGACAGATGGCACTGATGACAGCATATGTCATGCGACGACCGAGACGACTTGCAATCCAGCCGCCCAGCAGGCTGCCGATCATCCCCGTCATGGCTCGTGCCTGATTGACTTGAGCCTTGAGATACGGGTTGGGAGGAACCGCCGTCGCTCCCGCGTTTTCGGCCCACGGAATCATCCAGTTCGCGGTGCTCCATCCCCCAATAATTGGGATCGTGGCCAACAGGATTCCAACGAGAGTCACTTTCAACAGCGGTGGACGAAAAATCTCGCCATGCGAAGAAACGGGAGTTTTCCCGTCTGCACCTGCCGCTTTTGATGCCAGCCATCGCGGCGACTCTGGCACCAGAACCAGCGCAATCAGCCCCAAGACGATCGGGGAAGCAGCGGCAAGCATGGCCCAGCGCCATTCATCGGGCGTGATTTTGACTTGTGTGGCCAGTGACGAGAACAGAAAAATCCCGATGTTGGCAGAAGTCCCGATAATCCCTGCGACCATGGGGCGAGACATTCCGGACCAGGCTTCAGAAACCAGCGCGACCCCATTGGGCCACATCCCTCCGACGCCCGTACACGCGACAAACCAGAAGACGAGCAATTGCCAGGGCGAATTGGAAAAGTACGCGATTCCAGCCATGCCAGAATATGTCAGGATGCTGGCGGACATCGCCCTGGCTCGACCGATCCGGTCACCAAGTCGCCCGAAAACGAGGCCGCCGGTGGCTGCACCGAACAGGAACGCACACTGGTACCAGGCGAACCACCGGCCGATCAACGCATTTGAAGCTTCAAAAAACGACTTGTCTTCCTGGGTGATCGCAGGCAGTCGTGCTCGAATACTCTGGAAGCGATCACGATCCAACTCGCCGGAGCGCGCAAGCAGATCGATTGCCGCCGCCTGTCCGGCGAGTTGAGTCACAGACATGTGCATCCCGGCACAGAGCCACCCGAGAAACGCGCAGACAAGAATCAGGTAACGTCCCACCTCTGTCAGTGGCTTCGGTGAGATCGTCGCTGACATGGCAGTCACCCGTTCTCGAAGTTTTTAGTACCGTGCGTGCCGCTGCGTCAGAGTCCTCGGAGAAGCAGTGTCTTCGCAGCGACGTCCTCCTTGACGTTCGAGCAAAAACTCGCGGGTCATTTAGTACCGTGCGAGGTCACTGCTCTGCTTCAGGTTCATTCCCTGAACCATTTTCTGAGCTTCCGTCACCATGAACCGAAGTTCACTGCCGAGTGCCATGAACTGCCAGCCTTCGGCGATACGTTTCTGGCAAGCTTCGATCGTCTGAACGTGAATCCCAACTGGTGTACCGCACTTCTTTCCAATGGAGAGAATCTTTTGCAGCATGGCTTCCAGTTCGGCAGGAGTCGGGTCAATTCCATCAGGCCCACGCATTTGAGCCGTCAGATCGTTGGGGCCGACAAAAATGGCATCGACGCCGGGCAGACTGTAAATCTCTTCTGCGTTCTTGACCCCTTCAGGGGATTCGGTCTGCAGGACGACCAGAATTTCGTCATTGGCGTACTTGTAGTAATCGCCCGCGGTGGCATCGAAATTCATGGCATGCATCCCGCCCCCGACGGAACGATTTCCCGTAGGAGGATACTTGGCGGCCGCGATGGCGATCTTTGCTTCTTCCACGGTATTCACCATGGGAACAACAATGCCGTGAGCACCAGCATCGAGAACTCGCTTGATGTAATCGTGGTCACCACGAGGGACGCGAGCCAAACAGATACAACCGGCGTCGGCAACGGCTCCAAACAGTTGGCCAGCGCTATCCCAGCCGATCGGCGAATGTTCCAGGTCGACAGTCAGCCAGTTAAACCCGACGCGTGCCATCAGCCGAGCGGCAAACACGTTGCCGAGGGAGAGCCATGTCCCGACTTGAGGTTGACCAGCTTTCAGTGCCGCCTTGACTGTATTGCGTCGCATTGTGGTGTCTCGAATTCTACAAAACGGAAGCAGATCGGATACGGTTTTCGTCCTGATAAGGGCAAAGCCCTCAACCCAGTTCGAGCGACCGATCAGGAACTGCAACTGCCGCTCCTGTGGCTCGCTCGCCAAACCAGTCACTCAAATCACGATCATCACACGATGAAAGTATCTGAGCAAGAGGGCGCAGGCGAGAGTGTCCCCCGACAGGACCGGGGACGCAAGTGAAACGGTCGATGGATCAGGGCAATTGGCTTTTTCAAAGTAGGGTGGGACCAGCTCGCTTCGAGCGCCGGCCCACCAAAAGGAAACGTCGAGAAATGATGGTGGGCCGGCGGGGCGAAGCGCCGCTGGTCCCACCCTACATCCTGCCCAGCTTCAAAAAGGCATTGGGCCGATCGATGCATTCACTTGCTCTTGTGGGTTAACACTGGATTTTCAGGGGAATTCCGAAGGCATTTGGGCTGCAACAATTTGTTTTTTGCGGCATGCCCACAGGTTCAACAGAAGTTTTCAAATGTTATGGTGCGGAAATGAGTTGCGCAATGCGGATGGCCATCTTGACACAACTGGCGACCCTGCCTAGATTCCCACCCCGCAATTGTTGTCGCGACGTTCCCGGTCGATTGGATCGAATCCGGGAAAAGTTTGCGGAATGACTGGGGTAAGTTTGACGATTTTGCCGACGATTGGAGTCGCAGGCGGATCATTTGCTGAGTTTATCGGGCGGGAAGTCCGGCAGATTTGGCGAGTGCTGGCTCCCTTTTCTCGACGGGTCTCGACGTTGGTCGAGTCGACGAGAGAGGTCGCTCGTGAATGACTGTTTGACAACTTGAGTATTTCTGCCACGCTCGGATGCGAAAGGAATCGCAGATGACGTTCATCGTCCCACTGAATGCTGGTTCGGACCGTCCCGTCCCCTTCATTGACCTGGTCCCACAATTCCAGTCGATGTCTGCCGAAGTGATGGCCGTTGTAGAACGGGTCTTCGCCGAGCAGAAGTTTATCGGCGGTGACGAAGTCGTCGGTCTCGAAGAAGAGATCGCGGCTTATTGTGACTCGCGATTTGCTGTCGGCTGCAATTCGGGGACTGATGCCCTGATCATCGCGCTGCAGGCCCTTGATATCGGTGAAGGTGACGAAGTCATCACCACTCCGTTTTCGTTCTTCGCGACTGCCAGTTCCATCTGCCGCGCAGGAGCAACACCGGTCTTCGTGGATATCGATCCTGTCACGTTCAACATGGATGTGGAAGCGGTCGAAGACGCGATTACCCCGCACACCAAGGCCATCATGCCTGTCCATTTGTTTGGACAGTGCTGCGATATGGAACCGCTGTGGCGGCTCAGCCAGAAGTACCAGTTGCATATTGTCGAAGATGCCTGCCAGGCCATCGGTGCCGAGTACCAGGGCCGACGAGCAGGTGTCCTGGGAACAGTAGGCTGTTTCAGTTTCTTCCCAACCAAGAATCTCGGTGGAGCCGGTGACGGCGGGATGATGACCACAGACGATCCCGAACTGGTTCCCAAGTTGCGTCGTCTGCGCGTTCACGGAGACATCGGACAGTACGAGCATCTCGATCTCGGCATGAACAGCCGCCTCGATTCCCTGCAGGCTGCAGTCTTGCGAGTCAAGCTGAAACAACTCGACAACTGGACGACCGCCCGCCAGGTTAACGCTCAGCGGTATGGCACCCATTTCCAGCAGGCGGGGATTCTGGATACGATCACGCTTCCCAAGATCGCTCACGAACGCCGTCACGTCTTCAATCAATACTGTATTCGGGTTGAGGATGGCCGACGTGACCAGGTCATGCAGCAACTGAAAGCCGCGAAAATCGGCTGTGCGGTCTATTATCCCAAGCCATTGCACCTGCAAACCTGTTTCAAGCACCTGGGATACTCGCAGGGTCAATTCCCACAAGCGGAAGCTGCTTCGCGGGACATTCTGGCACTGCCAAGCTACCCGGAACTCCCCATCGCCGATCAGGATCGCGTGATCGACACGATGGTGAAGATCTGCAGGGAACTGCGTCAACCCGCCCGCCGGGCTGCTTGACGATCACCAGCACAACACAAAACGCCCCGCTTTGCGGGGCGTTTTTTATTGGTGGGTACTTTCTTCAAGGCTGGGCGACAGTTACCTCTTTCCACGGAATGTATCTCTCTAATCCCAACTTCAGATCGAACGACAGATTCTCAGCCGCCTCGTTACACGCTTCTTGCAATTTCGGACTTCTTTTCTGGTTCAACCATTCGAGGGCCTTATCGTCTGATTGGCCCGCTAAAGCCAATGCTGCTATTGCATCATTCAGCGACTCGAAAGCCGTAAGAATTTCGTCGGACGACGACACCGCGTGCTGGAGAATTTCTTCTCGCAGGTTTTGCAGATCAAGCAGTGGATCTACCTTGCACAAAGAAACCGCCGCTGCGAGTCGTACTCCTGCGTGCGGGTCGGTTAGCAATTTCGTGAGTTCGGACGTTGCTCTGCGCGACCGCCGACATGATAACCATTGGCATACACAAAACTTCGTGTCGGGAGTGGCATTTCGCATGTGCAAAATCACCAGAGCCTCAAACCTGTCCGACTCCGAAAATGGTTCAGCGCATCGCTGCAGAAATATTGGCCAGGTCGCTGGCAGTTCGTCATACCATTTCGATATCAGATCCACTGGTATGTCGCTCTCGGGCTTTAACGTGTGGATTGCCTTGATTGCGGCGATAAAGAAATCCAGGTCACGTAATTGTGGAGCTTTTTCGCATCGCTTATGCAATTCTTCGAGCACAAAGTCCTTGTGCACTGCGACAGTGGAAAGCTCCTCGCACGCAACCGTACGCAATTCTGTTGGCACGCTGAAGTGATCGGAAACTGCCACGTTGATTTCCTCGGTCTCGTCGAGATAGCCCGTTACGATTCGAATCGCTGCTTGAGAGAACTTCACTGAGGAAAACGACGAAAGACACTCAGCGCGGAATGCATCATGCTCCGCGGCGAGGAGCCAGAGTTGCTCTCGCTGTTGCTCGGACGGCAGATCACTGATACGGAGTACGCATGCTTTCTTGACGCGCTCTGATGCCATCGGGTCACGCAAGAGTCGTTCGATGCACTCTTTTCCCGCGGACGTATCCATAGCAACGATTGTTATCAACCCTTCCAGCTTCACTTCATCCGACGGTTCGTTGATGATCATCTCAATATCAGACATTGTCCATTTTATCGCTCCGACGCATGAGCGGGCCAATTGCCACCCGGCAGTTCGGTCCCGGGATTCACGCGATTCAATAAGCAGTCGAATAACGTGAGGAAACGAGTGTCGCCACCGAGAGGTCTTTATTGCATCCGCGAGGTTGAGTTTACGGTTGTGCAGCGGAGCTATTTTGTTGTTTTCGATTGTCGCATTGATGATCACTCGCACGTCACCAAGTTGTTCTGACGAATGCTGCAACGATGCTTCATCTGCCAATGACATTGGGGCTGGGAATAGGCACAAAAGCGTGAAAAAGAAACACCTGTTGTGGGTCCACACAATCATCCTCCGCACTGAGTTGAAAACCGGGGGCACGCGTTATTTGGTACTTTACGCAATCATTCTTGCAGCTTAAGAATTAAAGGGACCCGCACGCCAGTCGAGCCACCGCTCGATTGAGAACATGAAACACTTCCCCACTGGACAATTTCGTTTCGTGCGTGCCACGAACGAAGTTTAACAAAGGGTCACGCCGAATAAAAAAGGCCTATTCCTTTTCCTGTCTCGACAGACGTAGTGCGGATTCACATTGATTTGCATGGGCACTGGCGTGTATACTCAATGTATCTACGTCGAGCACCAAGGAGAGAGAAAATGTCAACCATTCAAAAGTGGGGAAATAGCCTCGCGATTCGCATTCCTCAGACGCTCGCCGGCCAGCTGTCGGTCGAAGAAGGAGCTGCCGTCGAGCTGCAGGTTCGGGATGGCGAACTGGTGATGCGGCCGATTCGGTCGAAGAAACTCCGTCTGAGCGAGTTGCTGAAGAACTGCCAGCCCTCCCAGTTGCACGGTGAAATCGATTTTGGTGCGGACGTTGGTCTTGAGGTGATCGAGTGAAACGGAAGACCCCGAACTATGTACCCGATCGCGGCGACCTGGTCTGGATTACGTTAAATCCCATTGCTGGGCATGAACAGGCTGGTCGTCGTCCAGCGGTGGTTGTCAGTCCTCGAAGTTACAACGGTAAAACAGGCTTGTGCGTCCTGTGCCCCGCCACACGACAAGCGAAGGGTTACGCTTTTGAAGTGGAGATTGCGAAC
This sequence comes from Planctomycetota bacterium, assembly GCA_037146815.1. Lineage (GTDB taxonomy): Bacteria > Planctomycetota > Planctomycetia > Planctomycetales > Planctomycetaceae > Schlesneria. Next base: position 9,117 of record JBAWWJ010000161.1, on the reverse strand, counting down.
CCGGACGGAACCACAACCGTGGTGTTGGCCGATCATCTGCGGAATGTCGACTGGAAGGCACGCACAATCCAGTTGATTCGTAGGCTCTCCGATGAGGAATTGTCTGAAGTCGTGGCGCGAATCGACGCCTTGCTCATCAGCCCAGATGCGTGACGAACTACTGCGTTGTCGAGACCAAATTCGACCTGTTGAATGCTGAACTGGTTGAAACTTCGTCCTGTGGAATGAGTCACGGGATCTGTTGCAGGGTTTCGCGAATGAAAGCTGCCTGAACGACGATCCCCAATCCCAGGCGATGGCGAAGCTTGGTGTTGCCGTAGATCATTGCCATGTCTTCGTCGAGGAAGTGCTGGCCGTGCATCAGGCCCAGGATCAGTCGTGTTTCTTCGTCTGTTCCATCCGCTTTTCGCCGCGAATCAGCGACGAAGATCGGGCCGCCACTGTCACCTTCAAAGGTGTTGGCACTCAGCAGAAAGGTCTTGTTGGTCTTGGCGGGGACCAGAGGAAAACTACCGATGGAGCCTGTTCGCAAGATCGGAAACCCTGCCTCGTTCGCCTCAACGCGATGTGGATAGCCGAGGCATGCCACGATCTGACCGGGATGAATTTTGTGCTGGCGCAAGCGGTCATCGTCAGCCAGAAGGTCGGTCGAAAGCTCCGGAATGTCTGCGGTTACCGGCAGCGCGATAATCATCACAGCGACATCTTCTGACGGATGCTTGATCCATGTCGGTTGACCCTCACGGCGGATCACCAGCGGCATGGTCTCTTTCTTGTAGATCCCTTCCGCTTCGCGAATTCGATAGATCAGTTTCGCGTCGTCGCCGGTCATCTTTTCAAAAACGTGCGCCGCGGTCACCAGGATGGACCGCGATCCATTGTCGGGACGCGGCTGGCGAAGCACGAAGCCAGTCGCCGTGGACCGCTCGTTAGCCAATTTGACCGTCGCCCGCATCATCAGGGTCGCAAAGTCATCGTCCGCCGAGACACTGCTGCATAGCGAGATTGTTATCAGCGTCACACGAACGAGGCATCGCAGTCTCACAACGCACCACTTCCCGTCAGCACAACTCGAATGGTTCGCACAAGAATTTTCAGATCGTTCCAGAAACAGCAGTTCTGTAAATAGAGCAGATCGAGATTCACCTTGCGGCGAAAACTTTCGATGTTGTTGTCGTAACCGTTGATGACTTGAGCAAGACCCGTGAGTCCAGGCTTCAGGCCAAGTCGGTTGATGTAGTTGGGGATTTCGGCCGAGAGCGTTTCAATGAATTCAGGCCGCTCAGGGCGGGGACCAACCAGCGTCATTTCACCACGCAAAACATTCCACAACTGTGGCAGTTCATCCAGGCGTGTCTTGCGAAGAAATCGCCCGATACAGGTGACGCGAGGGTCGCCCTTTACGGCGAATTGAGCACCGTTTTTCTCGGCGTCAATTTTCATCGTGCGGAATTTGTAGAGCGTAAATGGTTTTCCGTATCCGCGGTCGCGTCTGCGGTCACGATTGGGGTCGCGACGATCGATTCCGTCGGGAATTTCGGCGGTCGCACGGTGACGGCGATCTGGCTTTGGATTGCGCAAGTTGAGACCGACGCGAGTCTGTTTAAAGATGATCGGACCGCGTGATGTCAGGCGAACCGCAATGGCCACCAGCAACATGACGGGGGCGAGAATCACAAGCATGATTGACGAGACCACAACGTCCGTGGCCCGTTTCAGAAGTCGCGTCGATTCGCCTAGGCATCGCGTGTTTCGTCGAGGCCGCTCCAGCTTGAGACGTGTCAGCCATTCTGTGGTGGGGAGATCGACATCACCGACATATTGGTCGTACAGATCCGCAAATTCGTCCCGTCGCACATCGGGTGCAGGAAGAGTTTCCACGGAATCGACAACAGTCGCACTCATCGAATGACTCCAGCCAGTCTCATTGCGTTCGCGCATGTAAAGGAAACCAAATCGAACTGTGCTGCCCTGGCGGCACCGTTTCTTGCGCAGAATTGTCTGTCCAAACATACGCCATCCCGTCAGTCCGGCGCGAACTCGTCGGCAATCTCTGAGGATTGAGCGTGACTTGTGTACCGGTCATTCCGGATCGAGCGATGTTTCCGGCGGACGGCAGAAGGTGAAATAACGAAACATCGGAGTTTCTTGCCCGAACTTCGTGGCAAGCAGATTTGGTGACTTACGGACAATCCCTTTTCAGGACGGAAGCGCAGATCCTCGTCTGTGATCATGTGAATAAGATTCACAAGACCGAAGTCGAGAGTCGAAATTTCACCTTAACAATCAGAGCGGCAATTTCAGCCGAATGATCGAAGTTACAGAAATATGTCGACCAGACGGCGATCCCCCCTCCTGGATGGCCGCCTGGTCACGGTTGATGTCCGTAATTCAGACAAGGAAGCACTATGCGTAAATTGGTACCGTTGGTGGCGTTGGCGATTGTGATCCTGACGACGAGCGATAGTGATGCCTCGAACCGACGCGTTCGCACGAACACCGGAGCAGCGGTTTCGAATCAGTCAGCCGCAGGTCCACTCGGGCGATTGATGGAGATAGAACGTCGCAAGAACGCAGCACTTCGACAGATGTTTCTGGGTCGGTAGTCGACCATCTTTGAGAACGTTGGATTCAGCCGACATCGTTTGCGATGTCGGCTTTTTTTGTCGGTCGGCACATGTGGTGTACCGTATGCGGCAGGACAGGAAGTCATTCTGTCAGTGCTGCCGGTTCAAAGGAATTTGCCCAGACAGGCGAGGCCGCGAAAGACGACTTCTTTACCCGACGAGCAACGTGGTGCTGAATCGAGCTGCGGTCCCTTCGAAGTACTCGCGAAGATCAACGGCGAGTTCCTGGCCGAGGGCTTCGTAAGGAGCACGATGAGCAACGCGATCTCTGAGTCGCTGCAATTTCTCGAACGAGATCGGGATGTCAGTCACCCCCAAATTTGATTCACGTGGGATCACAGGCAAATAAATTTGTGACGCTCGGGGCCTGAAAACAAGCAGCATGTCGAGAGTTGCCAGCAACCAACGATCCCGCTCTCGCCCCGGATGTTCGTCCAGTAACTCACGCAAGTCGCCCAGCAGGAGATGTTCAAATCCCAGCCGGGGGGCTCCGATAAGTGTGTGGGGGGCAGTTGCAATCATCGAAATTGCCGTCCGGGATTCGAATGGGCAGGATTTTTACGTGACATGCTGGGCGAGTTGAAATGTCTGATCGCAACCTGCGTGCCAGAGATTTCGAGAACTTTGCTACAACCTGGCGAATCGTCGTAACGTATTTCATAACATGATTTTGTGAAACACCGTGGCAACGGAAATCGTTGCAAACCATCCAGTAAAAAGCCGCTAATCACGGCACTCTGACCAATTTCAGGCAACCTTGCGACAATGTCCGGCACGAGACTTCGGCGACACCATCGTGGCCACCGGTCCGCTTGCGTTCTGAAAATCGGCACGCCACTCTGGTACGTCCTGACTTGGAAGCGCCCCAACAAGGAGAATCACTGATGCGGACTATGACACGATTACTCGTACTTCCACTGCTGCTCTGTCTTGTCGAAATCACTTGTAACGTCACATTTGCAGCCGATCCACTTGGCCTTTCGCTCACCTGGGACAAGAACTATCTGACGATTCGCGGCGACAAGCTGCCTGGTCGCGAGATGAAAGTTCTGTATCTGGAAGCCTATTGTCGCCCTGGTTCTACGGACCGTGAATGGGGTCAGACGGTCATTGGACATACAACAGTACAGCTTCCATTGGCTGCCGGAGAAAATGCCGGCCGAGTCGTGAAATTGAAGTGTCTGCTGAAGGATGGCGTAACGGTTCACCACACGATCACGGCTAAAGATGACGAGATTGATTTTCAGCTCGTCGCCCACAATCCGACGGACAAGCTATCACAGGCCGACTGGGCCCAACCCTGTATTCGCGTCGGAGAGTTTACCGGATTAGACCGCGTTCAATACGTTTCGAAGTCGTTTGTATTCGTGGATGGCCAACTGATGCGAATGCCACTCGTTATCGACGGTAAGGTCGCCGCCCCACCTGCCAGCGTGACAAATGTCGGCCGCGACCCGGTCATCTCGCTCGAAAAATGGGCGATGAAAGCTCGGTACATTCCCGGACAAGTCTGGGCAGGAAAAGGCGTGGATCGAAATGATGTCAATCCACGTCCCCTGAGCAACCTCGTGCTCTCCAACGGACTGATTGGTTGCTACTCAGCCGACGAATCCATGATCATGGCAACAGCTTTTGAACCCTACCAGGAACTCTTTCAAGGTGTCGCTCATTGTGTCCATTCGGACTTCCGAATTGGCGGTTTGAAACCGGGAGAAACGAAGCCCATCCGCGGCAAAGTTTATTTTGTCAAAAATGACATCCCGGCACTCTTGAAGCGGTATGAAAAGGACTTCCCCGAGCACGCGTCACCCGCAAAATGAATGGCAGCACCGGCCGAGGACAAAACTCAATGACGACACCGGACAATTCCACAAGTCGCACTGTATCGCTGGGCGTTTTGCTCGCGCTGATCGCGCTGCTTGGAGGAATGTTCTATCGAGTCATCTCTCCATTCTTGCTGCCGCTGTTCCTGGCGGCGGTTCTCAGTGTGATCTGCCAGCCTTTGCAAAAGTACTTTCTGAAAAAGACCGGGGGGCGAACTGCCTGGGCTGCGGGATTGACGACGGCTGCGGTCACATTGATGGTCGTCGGACCACTCGTCACAGGAACTTTTATTGCTGCAACAAACCTGTACAGCCTGGCTGATCGTCATCTGGGAGGGGATTGGTCACGAGCCCAGGAAATTCTCTGGCGAGATGCGCTGATTCCTGGCCTGGAGAAACTTTCCCCATTCATTCCTGGTGGACTTTCTGACGAACGATTGCTGCAACTGCAGGAAGAGTTCACAAAGAACATGCAATCACTGGCAACTCAACTGGCTGGAACGACGTTCGCCATCGCATCATCCACCGTCGGAGTATTCGTTTCGCTGGCGATCGCCGCAGGGATGTTCTTGACGGCATTGTACTATTTCCTTGCAGACGGTCCGTCGATCCTGGCAGCGACTGAGGAATTGATTCCCCTGCCGATCGATCATCAACGAAAGCTTCACGACCGGTTTGCTGCGGTTGTCCGTGCCGTCGTTATGGCAACGTTTGCGGCAGCTTTTGCGCAGGGATTGGCAACAGCAGTGGCTCTGCAAGTCTGCGGGTTTGGCCATTTCGCGATTTTCCTGGCGATCGGTTCGATGGTTTCATTGATCCCTCTGGCAGGGGCGTGGATGGTCTGGGGACCTTGTGTGGTCCTACTGGCGCTACAGGGGCACTGGTGGGCCGCGATCGGTCTGACAGTCTGGGGTCTCGTCGTCGTAGGGACGTTGGACAACATCGTCAAAATGTACGTTCTGGAGAGCGAGGCAGATCTGCATCCGTTGATCGCGTTCATCAGCGTAATCGGTGCGTTGCAAGTCATGGGATTGTGGGGAATTTTCATTGGCCCAATCGTCGCATCCTGTCTGTTCGCATTGATTCAGATTTTCAACGCGGAATTGAATGAACTTTCGAAAGAACGCGAAGGTCTCGATGCATCTCCCGCGAGTACTGCAAATACGTTGAGCCTCGCACCCCCGTCTGCAGATCCTGCTTCGACGGCTTCAGATTCAAAAGCGACTTTGCCGAATCCGCCGCCGACAGAATCTACGGACGCGAATCGGCCGAATTCGAAGGGAAGTCGCAAGCGACGGCGCTAAGTGAGCAATGTGTGATCGCCAGTCATCAGGATCAAAGGCGTGCAGGTAGTATCTGCAATTCCGGCACGACAGCGCGTGCGGGCAGTCTGGACAGGAACAAGACCGCCTGGGCAACATCTTCGGGTGCCAGGGAAAGGTCAAGGATTTCACGCGGGGTTGGAATAGGGCGTCGCGTCAAGATCTCGGTGTCGCAGAGTCCGGGGAAGATGACCGAAGTGCGGATTCCATGCGATTTCTCCTCGACACGCGTCCCGTGGGCCAAACCAACGAGCCCATGCTTGCTCGCCTGATAGGCAACGCCTGACACATCCGGCATCTGCACGCACGCCGACGACAGATAAATGATCAGCCCGTTCCCGGCCGAACGCATCGCTGGCAAGACCGCTTTCGTGCAGGAAAATGCACCATTTAAATTGGTGTCGATCAGTTGATGCCAGTTCTCATCCGTCAACACGGTCAGTGACCGCTCTTGAAGGTTGGTGCCTGTCGCATAGACGAGCAGGTCAATGCGTCCAGTTTTCTGCAGCGACTGATCCACGAGTGATCGGACGCTGGCGGGATTCGTGCAGTCCGTTAGAACGGTTTCCAGTGAGCCACCCAAATCGACGACCTGTTGTGCTAACTCATCGAGCCGATCCGCGCGTCGTGCCGCTGCCACGACATGCATTCCAGCCCGCGCCAGTTCGATCGCGGTTGCTCGCCCCATGCCACTGGATGCGCCGACGACAATCCCTGTTTGTCCATGGAGATCTGGATTCATTCATTCAATTCCTCGTACGTCAACAGGAATCCAGGCGCGGAAAAACTGTCCATACACCTGCGTCAGTTCACACCCAATTGAACAGGTAACACCGATGCGCCGACACAGTTGAGGTTCAACATCAGATGACCACGAAGACAACCACGGGATCAGAGACTCCAGGCTCAATGGTTGAACGAGAACTCTTTAGAGTTCAGCAAAGCCCACATCAGGTCTCGGAAGACCTCATCGCGTGATTGTCCCATGTTCAACGTCAGCATCACGGCATTGATTTCGGTCTGGTTCGGTTTTCGCGCCAGTACCGTGAGGAACATACGTTCCGTCACCAGCGCGTTGTCGGAGGTCGACTTGAGTAACTCTGCCAGAGAACTGTTATCGGCTTCGATCTTGCGCGAGATCGTGTCGCCGTTCTGAAGGTGCAACAACTGTGACATTGTCACATCTCCCAGTCGTTCGCACGCACAAGCGGTCACGCGATCAGAACGTCCGAACAATCTGAGAAAGTACGAGTCGAGTCCGGGGTCAGGAAGTTGCTGAGCTCGAACTCCGTCCGGATAGCCTGGGAACTGGTCAGGAATCGCTGTCACTTGACTCAAGGCATCCAGCAGCAACTCCGCGGGCAATCGGCGGGCGTAATAGTGTGAATAGAAACGCGTGTCCGCTTCGTTTTCGGCGCGAGTTTCGGAACTCATCTGATACGTTCGCGAATTCAGGATCGTCCGCATCAGATGCCGCAGATCAAACTTGTGGCTGGCAAAGTCTTCATTCAAGGCTTTCCACAATGCTGGGTTCGTCGGTGGATTACTTGCTCGCAGGTCGTCGACCGGTTCGACCAGACCGACACCCAGGTAATGCCGCCAGATGCGGTTGACGATGCTGCCATTGAAAGCCTCGTTCTTGCCCGTGGTCATCCAGTCGACCAGAGCCACGCGAGGATCATTGCCGGGTTCAATCACAATCTCAGAGCGGTCGAGAGGTTGAGCCTTCAACTGTTCGTTGGTGCGTGGCTGTTGCACCATCACAGGTGATCGACGAACCTTTTCAATGTCGGCTGCAACCCCATCGATTTGCTTTCTCAGGTCGGTCAACCGTTGTTCTCGCTTCTTGGCGTCCTCTTCCTTCTCGGGAACGGCTTCTTTTTCTTTATCCGCCAATTGCTTTTGCAGGTTGGCCAGATGGCGTTCCTGGTTCTGTTGATGTTCGGTGGACTGGACGAGTTCGGTTGCTCCAGCTTGTGGGGACTTGCGATCAAATGCGACGCGCGAAAAGAACGCGGCGAAGTGGTAGTAATCGTCCTGAGTGTACTTTTCGAGGGGATGGTTATGACACTTCGCACAGCCAATACGGGTCCCCAGGAATGCCTGGGCGACACTGGCGACAACATCGGACTGTTGCGTCTGCCGGAATTCACCGATGGTGACGACGTAATATCCAATCTCGGGATGCTCGTCTGTGTTTCCGGAAGTCGTCAGGACAGCACGCACCAGTTCATTCCAGGGGCGATTGGAGGCAACCTGCGATCGCAACCACTGATGAAACGCTCGAACCCCCTTCACGCCACGGACATCGTGATCCCGCTCCTTGCGGTTCTGGAACAGGTCCGCCAGCAACATTGTCCAGAGATCAACGAACTCGGGGCGTTCCAGCAGCGCATCAATCAAGTGACTTCGTTTGTCGGGCCGGGCGTCGGCCACGAAATCTCGAACTTCGACTTCGGTCGGCAGAGTCCCAATCGTGTCGAGAAAAGCACGTCGGACGAACATCTCGTCAGATGCCGCATTTGATGCGGGAATACGAAGTGCGGCGAGTTTCGCGAAGACATGTTCATCAATGAAATTGGCAGGTGCGGCCAATTTTGGGATGGCTCGGTCGAACGGAACCGACACAACGACGACAGCGACCTGCCCCTGAAAATGAACCCGCACGGCCGTTTCACCGTTTCGCAGGATCTTCACTTTGCCAAGGGGATCGACATCCACCAGTCCTGCATCATTGGAAGCGAATTGTGCCAGCCAAGTGACGTCTCGTGACGAACCGTCTGAGTAAGTCGCGGTCACCACGAGTTGCCACGATTCACCGATCTTGCGAGCCTGTGTGGCGGGAATTCCATCGGCGTTGGCGACCGTCAGGCCTGTAATGCGCGAGTCTTCTTTCGACGGACCTGGAGCCCCCGCCTGTAGCCAGGCAACCAGCATCTGATGAGAGGGTGAACCTGGCTGAATGACCTTGCCCCCACCGTGGGGAACCTGACCGAGTCCCTTTCGAAGCAGCAGGCTGTCCTCAGGCACCACCAGACTGACCCGGCGCCCTTCCTGTTCCTTGAGAATCCATCCATGATCGAGTTCCGGAGCGTATCCCCGTAGCGACAATCGGAAGCCGTTCTGTCCGGCTCCTTTTCCGTGACAGGCTCCCTGGTTGCAACCAAACCGGGTCAGGATCGGTTCGACATCGTTGACGAATGACGGGGGAGCCGACAACGCCGTTTCGACGGAAATGAATGCCGTAGCGGCAATAAATATAAAAACCCGCAAGGCGGGAAACGGTCGAAGTCCGTGATACAAAGCGTGGAACACGGGAAGCTCTCGGAAGGAATGATCGTGGCG
>JBAWWJ010000160.1:0-19147 GCA_037146815.1 Planctomycetota bacterium | reverse complement strand
TTATCGTGCAGATGCCCGGTTTCACGAATCTGGTGGCGAAGACGGTTGATTCTGATTGGATTGCCTGTATTGATCGGGGGACAACCCGGATCGGGCAGCGATGTTCATCCAGTAGCAGAAAGCAAGTGTCATTGCCGGGGGCATGAATCCACACCATGTCAGGGATTTCCTGACACGGATTTTGCCAGATCGAGATTGTCCTGACTTGGTACACACGTTAGCGGGTTACAACTTGAAAGTTCAGTGAATTCGGGTTGAGCAAGACTCGGGTACGTCGCGAGTTCGCATGCAACCCCGTGCTTCTTCGGTTCTCCGAACTGCTTCTCACAAATTAGGTTGTGACATTTCGGCGACACACACGGTTCAGTTCGGCAACCCACACGTATCCGTGCGGCTCGGCACAAATGTTGCTTTCTTAAGATTTCGAGAGCCTCACGCTGTTGAGGACTCACGAGAGCTTGACACTCGAGATCTGTCGACTTTCAACTCTTGTTGGCGGAAGCTTAAATTAGGGGATGGGTTATGTCGAATTTGAAACCAACTACAAGCACCGGTCGAACGGGATTTGCAGCGATTGCTCCGGTCCTCAAAGGTGCTCGATATTTGGGCATTCTTGCGGCGCTTCTTGCAGTTGGGGCATTCGGTCATCAGACGCACTGGACGTTTAATCTGGGCGGCTCGCATTCTGCAAATGATCCTCATTCGGATAAACCCGCAGATCATCACGCCGTTGAAGCCGTGAAAGCTGAAAAAGTCGATCTTGAACATGCGGAAACGGGCGAATGGAAGGTCACCTTCCCTTCGGAAAATTCGCTGGCCTTGTCCGGCATCACGATGGCGACTGTTGAACAAAAGCCGATCGCGGAACGCGTTCAAACAACAGGCGTCATAACATACGACGAACGACATACCGCCAGCCTGTCCGCTCGAACGACGGGGACTGTCTGGCAGGTCTGCAAGCATGTTGGCGAGCCGATCCGCCGCGGTGATGTTCTGGTCATCGTCGACGCCGCAGAAGTCGGTCAATCGAAGGCAGAGTTTCTCAGTGCCTTGATTGCCGAGGAATCGAAGGCCGAGATCTTGACGAACCTGGAGAGCTTGTCCACGGGTGCGATTCCGATGCGACAGGTTCGCGAAGCCCGTGTTGCCTTGCGCGAAGCCAAAGTACGACTGCAGAACGCGGAGCAGAATCTGGTCAATCTCGGCTTCAGTCTGCGGTTGGAAGAGTTTCAAAAGCTGCCGGACTCAGATCGGGCTGGCCGGATTCGATTTCTCGGTCTTCCTGACGAAATCATGAAGGATCTGGATCGTGAATCGACCAGCTCCAATCTGCTGCCGATGCGAGCCACTTTCGATGGCGTTGTTCTGAAGCAGGATGTCGCTCTGGGTGAAACGGCTCAGGCTGGCAACCCGATTCTCGAAATCGCCGACACCCGTCGCATGTGGTTGAAACTGGATGTTCCCAAGGAAGATGCCGCCAAACTCGCTCTCGGTCAAAAAGTGACGTTTGATCCCGATGGGATCGATGAAATTCTGAATGCGTCGATTACCTGGATCAGCACCGAGATGAACCAGCAGACGCGCACGCTGCAAGTCCGAGCTGAAGTTGACAATCCGGTCGTCTCTTCGGACGAATCGTCAGGCCATGAAGTTCGCCTGTTGCGAGCGAATACCTTTGGGACCGGAACCGTCATCCTGCGAAGCCACGATGCGGCACTGGTCGTGCCTGCTTCTGCCGTTTTGCACGATGGTCGCCAGCCCTTGCTGTTCGTCAGGAGTGGTGATTTGAGTTTCGAAAGAATCAATGTCGAACTCGGCATTCGCCACAGTGGACTCGTTCAGATTCGATCCGAAAAGTTGAAGCCGGGGACGCAAATTGTGGCCCGTGGCGGACACATCCTGAAATCCGACTGGACTCTCAATCACGTCGCATCGGTGACGCCCTGATTCAACAGTTGTGCCCGATTCAACATTCGTAACGGTTCTCGTGTCCGAATTCCTGGAATTCGGGGTTTGCGATGGTGCGTGAACTCATCGCGAGAAACCGTGACCGGTGTTGTCCCTGGTTGCGTGCAGCAATGCCGCCCTTAGTAAAGCCGCGCTCATATCATGCTGGAAAAGACGATTGCCTGGTCTCTGTCGCATCGCTGGATGGTTCTGCTGGGAGCGATGCTGATCTGTGTCGGTGGCTACTTCAGCCTGACGTCGCTGAATCTGGATGCCTTCCCCGACACAACGCCCGTTCAGATTCAGATCAACACCGTCGCTCAAGCACTCGTCCCCGAAGAGGTCGAGCGGCAGGTGACGTTTCCCGTTGAAATGGCGATGGGTGGCTTGCCCGGTCTGGAATCATTGCGATCCGTCTCACAATTCGGCCTGTCGCAGGTCATCGTCACCTTTCGCGATGGTACGAACGTCTACTTCGCCCGCCAGTTGATTAACGAGCGACTGATCGGTGTCGAAGTTCCGCCGGGAATCAGTCGCCCGGAAATGGGACCTGTTTCAACGGGACTCGGCGAAGTCTTTCACTATGTCCTCGTTCCCGATGACGGTGATCTGACTCGTGCCAAGACACTGCACGACTGGGAAGTGAAACCGACCATGCGTACGGTTCCCGGTTCCGCAGAAATCAATTCGTGGGGTGGTTTGAAGAAGCAGTATCAGGTCCGTCTTGATCCTGTTCTGCTAGTCAAGCATGGCTTGAAGTTTGACCAGGTTCTGGAGGCAGTTTCGTCGAACAACCTGAATGTCGGCGGCGGCAGTATCCGTCAATCGGGCGATACGGTGCTGGTCCACGGTGTTGGCCGGACCGTCGATGTCGAACAGATCGGTGGAATTGTCATCACCGCAGTCGACGGAGTGCCCATCCGCGTGCGCGATGTGGCAGAAGTCGTCGTCTCGCACGAGATGCGGCGAGGCGTTGTCACCGCCAATGGAAAAGGGGAAGTCGTTCTCGGGCTGGGCTTCATGCTGATGGGTGAAAACAGCTATGCCGTGACGAATCGCCTGCGAAACAAGTTTCACGAAGTTCAGCAGACACTTCCTGATGGCGTTCACATGGATGTCGTCTACGATCGTACGTCACTCGTGAATCGCGTCATCGAAACGGTGAAAAACAACCTGTGCGAAGGGGCCTACCTGGTCATCGTGCTGTTGTTCCTGATGCTGGGCTCATTGCGAGCCGGGTTGATCGCCGCTGCAGCAATCCCCTTGTCGATGATGGTCGGCTTCATGGGGATGTGGTACATGGGGATTGCGGCTTCACTGCTGAGTCTCGGAGCGATCGACTTTGGTATCGTGGTCGATAGTTCGGTCGTGGTCATCGAAAACATCATTCGCAGACTCGCTCACCACGGCAAATGCTCCGGGGCCGAGCGGTTGGAAATTGTGCGGCAGGCGGCCTCTGAGGTTCGGATCCCGACAGTGATGGGTCAACTCATCATCATGATCGTCTATCTGCCGATCCTGTCGCTGGAAGGTGTTGAAGGAAAGATGTTCCGTCCGATGGCACTGACAGTGATCTTTATCCTGATCGGTTCGCTTGTGCTTTCGTTAACCCTGACTCCGGTCCTGGCCAGCCTGGTACTGCCCCGTGAAGTCGAGGAAAAGGATGTTCTGCCCGTTCGGATTGCCCAGTGGATTTATCGGCGCGTACTGACGGGTGTGATGGCCTGCCGATGGCTCGTCATCCCCGCTGCCATCGGGATTTTCTGCTATTCGCTGAAAGTGGGACTGGGGCTCGGTTCAGAATTCGTTCCGCGACTTTCGGAAGGGGATCTGGTCGTTGGCGTCATGCGTGCTCCTGGTACGAGCCTGGAGGTCTCGGCCGAAATGAATACCCGGATGGAGCAGTTGCTGCTGGACAAATTCCCCAATGAAGTCGAGCGAGTCTGGAGCCGGGTGGGATCACCCGAAGTGGCAACGGATGCTGGCAATGTCGAAGTCACGGACATGTTCGTGGCACTCAAGCCACGTTCCTCATGGAAAGAGGCGAAGACTCAATCGGCTCTGGTCGACAAAATGGTTCGTGAAGTGAACGAAATGAAGGGCCAGATCACATGGTTTACTCAGCCGATCGAACTGCGTATCAACGAAATGGTCTCGGGGGTACGAGCCGACGTGGCATTGAAATTGTTCGGCGATAATTTTGACACGTTGATCCCCAAGGCTCAGGAACTTCAATCTGTGCTTGCGGGAATTCCCGGCTGCAATGACTTGAGCGTAGAACAAGTGACGGGGCAGCCCATTCTGAGGATCTCGTTGCGTCAGGACGAAATCGCTCGCTACGGAATCTCGGCAAAAGCGGTGCTGGATGTTGTCGAGTCGATCGGCAGCAAGGTTGTCGGGGAAGTGATCGAAGGGCAGCTTCGATTCCCGCTGGTCGCTCGGCTACCAGATTCCATGCGAGAAGACCCCGAAGCCATTGGACGCATCTTGCTGTCGGCACCTGGCGGCGAGCGACTGCCATTGTCGCGCGTCGCAGACATTCGCCGCTTGAATGGCCCAAAGATGATTACGCGAGAATGGGGCAAGCGGCGAATCACGGTGCAATGTAACGTACGTGGCCGCGACGTTGGCAGTTTCGTCACGGAAGCACAGGAGAAGATTGCCGGACGCGTGGAACTGCCGAAGGATCAGTTCCGGATTGAGTGGGGTGGTCAGTTTGAAAATATGCAGCGAGCCCAGCAGCGGCTGATGATCGTGGTCCCACTGGCACTCAGCCTGATCGTTGGATTGCTCTATCTGACATACCGCAGCATTCCCGACACCTTGATCGTCTTCGCCAGCGTTCCTTTTGCCTGCGTCGGCGGGATTCTGGCTGTCTCGATGCGTGAGATGCCTTTGTCAATCTCCGCCGCGGTCGGTTTCATCACGCTTTCCGGGGTGTCGGTTCTCAGCAGCATGATCCTTGTCTCGGCCTGGCGAGAAGCGGTGAAATCTGCCAACCCCGACGGTTCTGATCGTCCGTCGGTTCGTGACGTGTCAGTCAGTTGTCTGCGTACGATTCTGATGACGGCCCTGGTTGCCAGCGTCGGGTTCATTCCCATGGCCACGAGTGAGGGATCAGGTGCCGAAGTGCAACGACCACTCGCCACGGTCGTCATTGGCGGGGTCATCAGCAGTATGGCCTTCACACTGTTCGTGCTGCCGGTACTGCTCGGCTTTCTGGGCAACCGCCGAACAGCAAAACCTCAGCCGCAAGTCTTACAGGCGGCTGTGCAGTAGGGCAGTCCGCAAGTGTCTGCCAGGGAATGGCTTGCGGCAGGCTGGGCTGTCGACTCGTCGGGGCTTGGAGGCCCTCGCTGAATCCGTCGCAGGAAGACATTGCCTGAAAACCCCACGCCGAATACTTCGACCGAAAACTCCACTTCTGTCAGATTCAGAAAACCGTACAATCCCGTTGCGATCATGAAGATTGCACGTCAGCTGGAATTCTCCGAAGTTTCAGCTCCAAAACGTGAGTGCGAAACAGGAGGCGATCATGCAGGGATGCGAATCGCGGCGATGGCCGCTGGGGTTGTGGATCGCGATTTGCCTGGTATTAGCCGCGATACCTGTGGATGCCGCTGATCGTCAAACCGAATCTTCCCCCACGTGGCGTGATGATGCATCGCTGCATGACGTCCAGTTTGTCGGGTCACGATCAGGATTCGCCGTCGGTTCTCAAGGTGCGATCTGGAAGTCCGCTGACGGTGGCCGCACCTGGTCCCCCATTCCCAGTGGCGTTTCGATCACATTTCGTAGTGCCTGCTTTCTGACCGACAACTGTGGTTGGGTGGGGGGGAGTGAGATTTCGCCCTACACGGGACTTGATACGGGAGTGCTCCTGTTCACTGAAGATGGTGGCAAGACCTGGCAACGGCTGGGAAAAGGATTGCCCCCGATCACGTATGTGAAATTCTTCGGTCTGGACGAAGGTGTTATCGTCGGTCGGCCTTCGGCGGACGTTCCCGCAGGGATTTTGAAGACGGCCGACGGTGGCAAGTCGTGGCAACCTGTTAATGGCGAAGCGGTCGCTCCCTGGCGAGCCGCCTGCTTTGTTGATTTTGAATTGGGTGTTGCCGCAGGCACCGAAGGTCGACTATCGCTTGTCGGTGGCGAACAACTGCTCGCATCCAAGCTTCCACCGCAGGGACTGCGGACAATTCGCTCCGTCACGATTTCTGGTGACGAAACCGGGTGGTTGGCAGGTGATGGAGGTCTATTGCTGCGAACGGGCAGCGGCGGCGTTGTGTGGGAATCACCTGCCGGCTCACTTCCTGACGAATTGCGGATCGGGATGGATTTTCGTTGTGTTGACGCACGCGGAGACAACGTCTGGCTGGTAGGGTCACCGGGAAGCGTTGTCTGGCACAGTCAGAACGGGGGGCGAAACTGGCAACGATCATTGACGGGGCAACCTGCCCCACTCAATGCAATTCGCTTCATTTCAAGCCAGGTCGGTATCGCGGTTGGTGAACTCGGTGTCATCCTGCGAACAGAGGATGGTGGCAAGTCCTGGGTCCCAGTCCGCGGAACGAATCGGCGTGCTGCGGTCTTGTCTCTGCAATCCCGGCCATCCCAGGTGACGCCCGCCTGGATCGCAAAGCTGTCGGGGGAACAGGGGTATCGCAGTGCTGTCTGGGTCGCCAGTCGCCAGGATTTGGGACCGATGGCTTCGGCCGCCGATACAGAATCGACAGTGAACGCTGCTGTGGAACAATCGGGAGGTCATTCAGGAGATGTGTTCTGGCAATTGCCGATCCTGATTCCCGGCCTGGAGTACACCTCTGACAGACTGATCGCAGAGTGGCAAAAGAAGACCGAAGGAAAACTGGCCGCATCGATGTTGTCGGTGATGGTACGGCAAGTGCGAACATGGCGTCCCAACGTTGTCATCCTGAATCAGCCCGCAAAAGATGACGCTGCCAGTCAGATACTTTTCGATGCGGCCCTGAAGGCGATCGAGCAGGCGGGGGATGCCACGCGGTACGCCGAGCAGCGTGAATTCACAGGGCTTGCTCCGTGGAAGGTCGATCGAATCTACGTCCAACTGGCGAATGGCTCGCAAGGCGATACGGCGGTTGACCTGGATGAATACCTGCCGCGCCGCAAGATGTCGGTCCGCATGGCTGCAACGACGGGAGATTCTCTTGTCCGTCTGGGACTGCGCTCGCCGGAAGTGTCGCCGCAACGACAATTCAGTTACCGACTGATCGGAGTCGACGGACAACCGCAATCGGGCAATGCCGTTGGCCGGGATTTCTTTGCTGGAATTTCGATTCCGCCCGGATCAGATGCTCGGCGCGAATTGGGGCCGATCGATGAAACGGATCTGGAACGACTGCAGAAACTGGCTCAACGGCATCGCAATTCCCAGGCGATCGCCGTCAAGTCGTTCGACGATCCGCGAATGGCCGGACAGATGATTGGTCAACTGGGGAACGTGGTTCGTGAAATGGATTCGCGCCAGGGAGCAGAACTGCTGCGAGGTTTGGCGGAAGAATATCGACAGCGATCGATGTACGACCTCGTCGAAGCGACCAATGTCGAATTGATTCGACGGTATCCCCAGGAACCGGCGGCGATCGATGCGATGCGGTGGTTGATCCAGTTCTGGATCAGCAGCGAGACCGCATGGCAGCGAATGCAGCGAATGACGAATGACAGCACGACGATTACTGGCAACATTCAGGGGAACGCACGAGTCATCCAGCAGGCGGCGGATACGTTGACTCGAGGAATCGGTGGCGTTCAAACGGCAGACTATTCGGACAATCAACCTGCCATCCAGCAGAACGTCCGACCGGGACGACTGGATCGCCTGACACTGCCGAACGGCGATCCCGCGAACAAACGCATCAATGGTGCCCGGCCAGCGACTCAACGTGAAGAGTGGCGAACCGGTGAAATGCGAGATTGGCATCGGCAGGCGGGTGAACTCGCGTCACAACTGGAAGCTCAGGTTCCCGGTCTGTTTCGTAGTCCAGAGATCCAGTTTCCACTCGCTGCCTTACAGCGGTCGAGTGGCTCGATGGCCAAATCAGATGCCATTTTCCGCGGGTACCTGAGTCGCTCCACCGATGCAGGAACGAAGTTACTTGCCGAGCGAGAAGTCTGGTTGATGTTTGTTACAGCGCAGCCGCCGCAGTCCTTGGCCTTGTGTCGGCGGACGAACGAAAAGCCGAAACTGGATGCTGTTCTGGCAGATTCCTGCTGGCAGGACGCGCGGGAGCTTCGACTGACCTCAGAACCCGTAGACGCGGAACTCCGCGGCGAACCCGAGCCAACTGCTGCCATGATGATGTTTGCCTATGACGCCGAGTTTCTGTACGTCGGATTGAGCGTTCCACGTCGTGATGGCGCACCACTCGATCAACCCGTTCGGACAGGACGTTCTCACGACGCGGACCTCAGTCGGCATGACCGAGTCACAATCTGCCTGGATGTCGATCGCGATTATGCGACCTGGTACGAATTCCAGATCGACCAGCGTGGTTGCACCTTCGAATGCTGCTGGGAAGATCGCCGCTGGAATCCAACGTGGTATGTCGCGACCGATGCCGATGCAACGCATTGGCGGATCGAAGCGGCGATTCCGTGGAGTGAACTCGTTCCCAACCCGCCTCAGCGAGGAACCGCCTGGGGTGCGGCAATCACTCGAACAACTCCAACCGTCGGTGTACAGTCATGGGTACATCCTGCGGCCATTCCCCCAAAGCCGGCATCCTTCGGACTGTTGAAATTCGATTGATGTCGAAACCGAGACCCTGCCATGTCCGACTTCGCTGTCGTCAACGCGACCTTGATTCTGCCTGATCGACTGTTGCCCAATTCTGGAGTTTATGTACGGTCGGGGAAGATCGTTGAAATCGGACGGATGGAAGATCTACCCGGCTGGGCGTCGACAACGATCGACGCACACGGACAGTATCTGTCACCCGGGTTCGTCGACATGCATGTGCATGGAGGTGACGGGGCTGACTTCATGGACGGCGACGAAGCCTCATTCAAAAAAGTCATTGCTGCGCACCGGCGGCATGGCACGACAGGAATTGTGCCAACCAGTACGGTTGCCACGCATGAACAGACACTGCGGTACCTGGAACTTTGCGCACATTTTCGTCGCACCGGAGATGTCCTTGGGGCTCACCTCTACGGCCCATTCTTTAACGAAGACAAGGTTGGCTGCCACCCAAAGGCCCCCGCTCGTTCTCCGGTTGAAGACGAATATCAACAGTATCTGAAATTTGCTGAGACGATCCTGGTTGCCACCTGCGCGCCAGAACTGCCCGGAGCGATGAACTTCTTTCGCGCCGCCGCCGCTTGCGGAATCCGGTTAAATGCGGGCCATTCGAATGCGTCGTGGTCCGAAATGGAGGCCGCGTTTGTATTGGGAATGAGGCACGTCGATCATTTTTATTGCGCAATGAGCAGCGTCCCGGGAATGCGAGAGCGTTTCGGCGTCCCGATGCAGGCGAGCATGACCGAGTTTGTCCTGGGTACAGAGCAGATGTCGACGGAAGTGATTGCCGACGGTTGTCATCTGGCCCCCGAACTATTGCGGTTTGTGGTGCGAATTCTGGGGCCAGATCGAACGGCACTCGTGACCGACGCAAATCGGGCTCTGGACATGCCACCGGGCGAATATGTGTTTGGCCCGCTCGACTGCGGTGTGGCGATCGTCAGTGACGGCAACGTCGGCTGGACCGCAGACCGCAGTGCCCTGGCGAGCAGCGTCCGGGGAATGGATCACATGGTGAGGCACATGCACCGGGTTGTCGGAATCGATCTTCCGACCACAATCAGGATGGCGACATTGACCCCCGCTCGCATCCTGGGGCTCGATCATGAACTGGGCAGCATCGCCCCCGGCAAGTCGGCCGACCTGATCCTGCTGAACGATGCTCTGGAAGTCCGTCGAATCTGGTGTCGTGGTGTCGAATGGCAATCCTGATGCCAGGCAACCCTGCTGCGAGATGCTGAGTATGTCGGAGATTCATGGATATGCTCAAACAAAACAGCGAAAGCGTGACCGTTGGGTTTTCGGTGGGGTCATTGTTGTTTGTTCGCTGCTCGCAATTTCATCGTATGTGTTTGTCTACGGTGCCACGTACCTCGCCTGCTGGAACTACCAACCTCAGGAAGGAGATCTCATTTTTCAGTCGCTGCCCCTTTCACCACTGGTCAAGGCGATTGAAGGGGCAACGGAATCACCGTTCTCGCATTGCGGCATCATTACCCGCAGATGCGGGCGATGCGATGTGATTGAAGCCTATCATGGCGTCGAATTGCCCCCGCTTCGTTCGTTCATTTTCCGTGGGCGTCAGCAGGGCTTCGCGGTCTATCGACTGAACGACAACTGGCAGCCGAAGATACCCAGGTTCGTTATCGCTGGGACGACGAGAAAATATATTGCAGCGAGTTGATCTACGAAGCCTTTCGAGATGCCACAGGCGGTGAGCAACTTGGGGGCAATGGTGCGGTTCGGCGACTTGAACTGGCGACCCTATGAATCAACGGTCCGACACTTTGAAGGTGGACTCGTCCCTGTGGAACGAGAAATGATCACTCCCAAAGATCTGGCGAAGGCTGAGCAGTTGCAGTTGGTCTTCTCACACCGGATTTCGCATCCGTGACGCCAATCATCAGCCGACATCCTACAACTTTTTCAAGCATTCCGCTGCTGAGATTCCCGTAGTTTTCCGCCATTCAATGTCATTTTTGTGACGGCTCGACTCGCTGCAGTTTGGGCGGCTCTATCGGAATGGCGATCTGCTCCGAGTGTATCACGGTTCCATTGGAAAGTTTCGCCATCGCGAAGATTGAAACCATCCCATACCCAAGGCTCTTTGGTTCAATTGGAAGAGAACCGGATGCTCCCTTCACGGTTCCAATCAAGCGTCCCAGGTGGTGAAGCGTAATCTCGACAGCGTCTGGGTACGCGGTCTCGATTACGAGCGGTTGTTCGTACGGAAACGTCGGACCAACTCCCTTTAAGAGGAATTCCGTATTCGCCGTCCGATTGCGAACTTCGAAGCGGCTTGACCAGCGACCGGTCGTTTCCACGAGATCCGATCCAACGGCCAGCAGCGTCAGTTGGTGTGAACCTTCCTCAAGACGCTCGGTATCTAGTTCCAATGGGTCACTCGGGCGAAACTTTCGCATCAACTTTCCGTCGACATATTCTTCGATACGAGCAGGCTTCAGGCCGCCGGTAGATTCAATTGTCGGATTCAACGTGATCGTTCCACGCACAAACGAATCCTGAGGAAGCCGTGCAGCGATCCGCAGGTCTCGGCGCCATGGACTACAGAGTGGGTCACCGACAATTAACAACTGGTACGGGCCTGTAACAGATAAGTAAAAGGCTTCGGCCAGAGTGACTCCGCTGGCATAGTGAACGTGGATGAACGGATTCGGAAACTTCGCTTGAATGGCGTATGGCTCTGTGACAGTCCCCGACGCTCCGGCGGCTCCGTGGCGCAGAAACTCAGTTAATGGCGTCTGCCCCGCTCCCTTGGTCATCACTCCACCAAAGCTCGTCAGATGCTCTACGATCGCTCCTGGGAGAATTGTGCTTTCGCTCGATGGCCAGTTGAAATCGGCAATCCCGATCATGGCCCCCGCAACGGCAGTCTTCTTTTGTGGCAGGATCCCCTCTTCGATCACCCCCTCGACACCGAGTTCCTTCAATTGCTCGACAGCTGAGGCAAATCCCCATTCGCGAGTGGTGGATCGAACATCGCCGTTTTTGACGAAATAGACCGTCCCTTTCGGGTGAGTCCGATCGGCCGCAGCGGAACGCTGAAGCTGCGTGATCACTTCGGCCACGGTGTTTCCGCGTCCAGCCGTAATACCCAGGACAGTCGACAACAGGTATTTCGGAGCCGCAGTACCGTCCGCAGGTTCGCCATTTGATTGCCACCCAGCATCACTGCGGAAGCCGCGTGCTGGCGAGACGCTCAGCTTCGTCGCTTTCATGTCATTCAACACAGCCTGAAATTCCGCGGTCCCGTGCAGAGAAATCAAATCGGGATCCCGTGCGGCGTGGCGATGGTCAAACCAGCCTGCGTCCACGGCAGACTTCAACGTCGACAGTGCATCACTGTTTCGATCAACCGTCGCGAGGCCGCAAGCGAGGTTGTACAGCAGGTCGGCGGATTTAGGATGTGCCTGCTTCAATTGAATGATTGAGTCAATCGCCTCTGACAATATGCGTCCGTTGACGGGCACGAGTGCGTCAACCGCGGGCAATTCAGGAACAGGAGCCGAACGAGGGCGTGGCGATTGAAGCTGCAGCTTACGCATCGCTTCGCCATAAAGATTTGTCTCTGCGGCGTTCCAGAGAGTGTCTGACGAACGTGTTCCGAACCGGCGAGCATAGGCGTTGATGTTCAAATCGAGATATTGCGGGTTCTTGGACATCGTCCAGGGATAAAGAAACGTTAGTCCATTGATGGATGCGATGGGGGTCAAGACTTGTGGAAGCGTTTGCCCTTTGGCATCCCCGGCAACATGGATTGCGGATGGAAAATCGGCCGAATAAACGACACAACGAATCTGCGAATTCAGCCCTCTCTGGTGAATGGCAGCCAGGACGGGAGCCAGAATCTGCTGGCGAAACTCTTCGACCTGCAGTTGTTCGATATTTGTGATGCCATCGAGAACGAGGATGTTGGAGTCTGGGATTCCTCGCAAATGAACGTATTCGTTCGCGACGGCCAGTGACGTCGGACTGCCTCCGTTGACGACGAGCAACAGATGTTCAGGGGCCAGGTCCGCTCGCGAAATGCCGCAGAAGGCCAACGCTCCGATGATCGCGACCCCGATGAAGACTCGATGGCATCCGCGGCGACGTGGTGCTTTCATCTTTCTTGACCTACGTTTTCTGAGGGAAATTTATTCGGTGTCGCTGATGTTTTGTCGGCTGGCAAATGATTCCGTTCATTCCGGTACAACACCCAGCGCCAGCCGGAAAGACCAGCATAAGGGTAGTCGCGAATCATTCGATAGTTGTTTCCACCACCATCCTGAAGCGTCGGCAACGGAACACGTTCGCTGTCAAAGGTGTGCAGAATAACCCACTCCGGGCCTGTGACTGGCCATTGACCGTTTTTAAAGTAAGTCATCGGCTTCGAACGATCGATCCGCTGCTGATAGAAATTGAGCAGCATCGGATTTCGAAAGTCGTGATCGCTTCCGACGGTGATTTCAGATCGAGAGGCCTCGTTCATCAGTGTGACAGCAGCCTCGTACCCGCCGCGACCAATCATCAGCAGATTTCGAATATGAACGAAGTTTCCTGCGAGGACCAGCAATACGACGGAGCCAACAGCAATACGTCGCCATCCCCCTGCGGACCAGAGGATCGCGAGCAGATGGCTGATTGCCAGCAAGGCACCTGCGATCAGGACCAGAAAGTACCGCACATAAATGACGTCCGGGCGTACCACGCAGACGACGACCAGGAGGGTCAGCGACGAACCCGCAATAAAAAATCCCAGACCGTCACGCTGGCGTATCAGCAACGCCGTACTGAAGAGTACCGCCAACACGGACATGATTGCGCAGATGACCGCAAGTCCACCGTGCTCGGGGCCTCCTACGACCAGCGACCCTGTTTGAATCAGAACCTCGTGAAGCGGGTTCTGATTCCCACCACCGATCACAAAGTGCGCGGCATTGAAGTAAAGAAACGTGGCCAGCGTCAGGATGGGCAACGCATGCAGACGCAATAGAGATGCCATCCATCTGGATCTCGGGGCCTGTCGCTTGACCAATATCGCAATCGACCAGCAGGCCAGCCCAACATACGCAGACGCAAAACTGATGTGAGCGAGAAATCCCAGGCTGGCGGAGATGGAAAACAACAGTTCCTCGTACGGCCGGGATCGATCGTTGATGCGTCCCAACAGCCAAAGGCAAAACAACATGAACAATAAAAGGTATGCGTAGCCGCGAGCCTCGGATGAGTATTGAATCATGACAAACGAACTGCTCATCAGCAGTGCCGCCAGCAGACCCTCTATGGTACTGCGCCTGAAACCGCAGAATCCCGCCAGGACAACAGCCACTGTTCCCGCAAATGCCGCGGGAAGCCGGTAAATGGTCCAATGAGCATTTTGCGGGAGGACGTGAATCACCCATCCGTTGAAAACATGGTTGTTGTCATGTCGGATCGCAGTGGCAATCTGCCAGTACGACCTGGCATCAGTTGCCAGCTTCCAGGACCAGACCTCATCGAACCAGAAGTTGTCGCGGCTGGCAAACCAGCGAATGGTCAATCCGAACGTGACGATCAGCAACAAGACCAGCAAACGGAGTGATCGTGGTTTGGATGAGCCGGGCTCGGTTTCAACAGAACTCGCCGATGGAACAGACAACTATTCGGACTCCTTGCAGAGCGAGTCTTTCAATTGATCTGTCAGCAGAGCCACGCCAACTTCGTTCAAATGTTCCGGGTGAAATTCCGCAAAGTACCAGAGATAGGGGCGTTCGTTCAGCAGTTCTGTCCCCCAGCGACGTCGAACTTTTTCAACCTGTATCGGGTACTGCGCGAGAGTCTCTGGTTTGTCGATGGCAGCCGCGATTCGCGGTGCGATCGCGACATACTCGACCCGTCGTTCATCGGCCAGTTGTTTCAAGGCGATGCTGTAGGGGGCATACTGATCGTAGGCGCGATAGTCCAGGATTACGACACGCGTTCCGGCTGTTTCGGCAAGGTCGATCAATCGTCGGTAATACTCGACGAAATCTTTCTTTTCGACGCGAGGGACGAATTTACTCTTTGGAATCGGGGTGCGGAACGAGGACTCCAGCCAATTCACGATGCGTGAGTATCTCGCCAGACCACCCAACGTATGGACGACGGACGAGTTGTTCGTAAGCAGGTCCAAGTCATGTTGCGGCTGACGCCAGGCGTCGTTGTTGAGGAACGAAAGCAATAAGACATCGAACTTGTGATCGCGAAAGGTCTGCTGGTGCCAGAGCCATCCTTGAATGACGGTGTACCCCGGTACACCGCCATTCACGACTCGCCAGTTTTGCGAGGGGCAATGTTTTTGGAGCGTCGCTTCCAGGACGGCCGGAAACGTCTGCTGGTCGTCGAGTGGATAGCCAAAGAAATTCGAATCCCCCAGGCAAAGGATCTTGCGGGAATTCTTTTCGATTGTTGTTAAGGACGGACCACGATAGCCCTCGTTGTTGATCGTCACATTGATCGACTGTTTCTCACCATCGGGGGCGAAATGATGGTTGAAGCTGGTGATCGATGTTCCCGGATCAAGACTCCAAAGCAAGTTGGGATCGGATCGGTAGATCGGTTTGGCGGACTTTTCGTCTTCTGAGAGTCTCGACAACCAATTGACAAATTGTCGCGTTCCCACCGCAGGGGTCTTGGGGCCTGTCGGCGTCCAGAAGAGACGCAACAACAGTTCGGGCGTCCCGAATACCGCGAGCCAGATGATGGCGGAAAATGCGAGTTTTCGCGCCAGGGTAATTCGGACGTCGCGACCGCTTCGTCGGTTCAGGGGTTTCGTCGGGATTTGTGTGATCAACCATCAGTCATCCCAGAGAACCACAGAAGCAATCGCAGAATGTGTTTGACGAAATCGGAGAAAGTCGCGACGTGAACGTGAGTTGGAGCGACTCCGACCCGGTCATCGCCGCTTATCCTAACAATCGTCGGTGGGGCGATCAAAGCTGTGGAAATCCATGGACCGACTCTTTTACTGCTGGAACCGCCAAAAATATGCCGCCCCGGTTCGAAATCCAGATCGTTTTTGTACCTCCAGAATTCCCACAAATGAAACAAGGTCGGCCTGCGCAAAGTGTTCCGGCGTATTCCGACTTGATTTCAAGGGGCCGATTTCGCAGAATCAGGGCGAGTTGGGAAGGGTGAGGATGCCCGGTCCCCGGTCTGGAGCCATGTCGCGGAGTTGCGGTCAGATGTCGATTGATCGAGCGGAACAACTGAAGGAAAAATTGACCGACAAGTACGTGGTAGTGGATTCCTCCATTCCCGAACTGCGGCGATTTGCCAACTGGACCGGCAAGGTCAAGACGGTCAACATGAGTTGCCGGGCACTGGTCGAATTCGACGGACCTGTCGATATCGGCTGGTACGATATTAACCCTGATTTTCTGGTGGTTGTTGACGGGCCACGTCCGAAGGCAGCCCCCGCCGCAAAGGCACCTGCTGCAGCAAAACCCGCAGCACCCGCAGCATCATCAGCAGCAGTGGCTCCGAAGCCTGCCGCAGCACCTGGCAAGAGTCCGCTTGACGCCATTCGCGCTCAACAGGCTGCCAAGAGTGGTGCCGCGGCTCCGACTCCTGCAGCCGGCGCCAAACCATCGCCGCTCGACATGATCCGTAAACAACAAGCTGCCAAGAAAGCCGAAGAGGCCGCTCCTGCTGCTGCGGTTGCAGAAGCCCCTGCTCCTGTTGCCGAACCGGCCCCCCCCGCGGCTCCGGCTGCGAAGGCTCCGCTTCCCACAACTGGCCCGGACGGAAAGCCACTGAGCAAGCTCGATATGATTCGCATGCAGGGCGCGAAAAAGTCTTAGAAAATTCGTTCATCCGCTACGACGTAATGTAGGACAGATGGCCTCTGTTCCCCAGCGAGGCATTTCGCGTCGTAGATCCATGACAGACAGAATCCGGACAGGCTGCAAGCCTGTCCTACGATGAGTTCCCGCATCGAAGGAAGATCACGTGCGCATTGCCTACCTCGACTGTGCCTCAGGAATCAGTGGCGACATGACTGTTGCCGCCTTGATTGACGCTGGAGTTGATTTCGCCGCCATCAAATCTGGAATCGACTCGTTGAAATTGCCAGGGGTGAAAGTCCATCTGGACGAAGTCATGCGAGGCGGATTTCGAGCCCGCCATTTCCGAGTGGAGCATCCCGAACAGCACGCTCATCGGCACCTGGCCGACATTCAGCGCATCATCAACAAGTCCGAAGGTCTGACAGATAACCAGCGTGATTTGGCGCTGAGAATCTTCGGTGAAGTCGCTCAGGCCGAAGCGACCGTCCACGGCACGACAATTGAAAAGATTCATTTTCACGAAGTCGGTGCGATCGATTCGATTGTCGACATCACTGCGGCAGCGATCGGCTTCGACTTGCTCGGTGTCGACGAAATCGTCTGCAGTGCCGTCCCGACGGGACGCGGGCAGGTGCAGATCGCTCACGGGACCTGTGCCGTTCCGACTCCAGGGACCGCTGAACTCCTCAAGGGAGTTCCCCTGGCGGATGTTCCCATCAACGCCGAGCTGACAACCCCCACCGGAGCTGCGATCATCAAGACGGTCGTGGATCGGTTCGTCGACAGCTTGCCGGACATGACAATCGACAAAATCGGCTACGGTGCCGGGACTCGGGATTTCACTGAGCGGGCCAATGTTCTGAGAATTGTGATTGGTGAATCACGGACAGTGGCAGGTGCGACCGACACCGTGATGCTGCTGGAAACCAATCTCGACGATGCCACCGGGGAAATGATCGGCTACACCAAGCGAGCCTTGCTGGCGGCAGGTGCACTGGACGTTTATACGACAGCGATCCAGATGAAAAAGGATCGTCCAGGTGCGATCCTGAGTGTCATCTGCAACCCGGATGACGTCGGGGCACTGGAAACAATCATTTTCAATGAAACCAGCACGTTCGGGATTCGACGACAGTTGATCCAGCGGTCTGTGCGTCAGAGGATGGTCTATACGGTCGAGACCGATTTCGGTCCGATCAAAGGCAAACTCGGCTGGCGGCCTGATGAACCTGCAATTTTCACGCCCGAATACGACGATTGCGCCGAAGTCGCCCGAGCCCACGATTTGCCACTTCAGGATGTCTATATGGCGGCCAAAGTTGCATTCCTGCTCGAAGACCACGACGAAGACGAGGACTGCGAAGACGACGATTGTGGACACGACCACGACCACGACCACGACCACGACCACGACCACGATCATGACCACGATCATGACGATGATCACGACTGCGGACATGACCATGATCACGGCTAACCGACAGTTCCGGACAGCGGCCTGAGTAGGAAATGAAACGGTTTAATCGGATGACGTGTCGCTAACGCTCATTCGTGTGGGTGCGGAACGACAATTCAAGTGTCTTCAGTCCTGTGAACGTGGCGGGGTGCACCTCCCCCTTCGGCGTAGCTCCCGCTCACAAACGATTTCACCTCAGGGACCGCCTGGAAAGTCCCTGTCCCCGCCACGATGTCGTCTGTTATGCACGTCGAACTGAGTTTTGTTGAAGCTGATCGTAGATTTTCTGCGAGCGGACTTACAAACGACGACAGTCGAAATCCGAATCCTTATCCCGAGATTTGTTCGTCACGAATTGACCGATAAAAAACATCGCTCCGGAGAACGTATTTCGCCCCGGCAGAAACCGGCGTTCCCTCATGCCACCGTTCATGGCGAAACAGCAACGCCATTCCGGTGGCTGGTGTTATCACGTATTCGATCTTCTCGGGCGCGCCGTTGACGTCGCGGTATTCCAGAAATGCGGTCGATCCACCCGTGCAATCATCGTTCAGGTAGATCAGGTACGACAGTTTGCTTCTTTGCCCCAGTTCATTTGTGGCAGTTCCATCTTTGTGACGTTTGAAATGTTGCCCGGGAAAGTATCGATAAAACCGAATGTGTGAATCAACTCCGCAAACGCAATAACCATCGAGGACGGGGAGATAGGGCGCGATACGGTGCCACATGTCAGCGGCAAGTCGTGCGTCCGTAAGTGCAACCCGATCATTGTTTCGAATATGGGTCTTCATCTTTGGCCCATCCATGGTACGAACGGCTGCAGCCTCAAAACCAATTGATTCAGCGAGGCCAATAAGGTGCAAACATTCATCTCGACTGAAAAGGTTCGAAACGGTGAAGATGTCTTCATCGATTAGTTTCATCTGTGGAGCCATGACATCTAAACCGCCTTTCTGCAACAAGCGTTGCCATTTACCGGGCAGTAACGAGCGATTGCCTATCGTTAATCGGCGTTACCTCGCAATACCCCTGATTCGGAGATCTCGCCTGCGGTTGGAACGTGGCGTACGCAAGTCGTGGATGTGGCCTGACTTTATCTTCGTCATGCGTCATTGTTTCATGAATCAAAGCATCGTCAATCAACTCGGGGGAACCGGC
>JBAWWJ010000159.1:0-19324 GCA_037146815.1 Planctomycetota bacterium | reverse complement strand
CGATCAAGTTTCTGATGATGCTTGATGCGTTGAAGTATCTCAATTACGCCGCAGTCGCAACGGGCCTGGAAGAACTGAAACTGGGCGCAGATTTTCTTCTGCAGCAAATGCCTGGTGACCCTGAAGATCGCAAGAAAGGTGTCGCTCTGCTGGGGGCCAACGTCGTCCTGTTTGACCAGCCAGATCTGGGCTGGCCGATGGCATCGCGAATTGTTCAGGTCGGCGACGTCAAGGTCGGTGTCACCGCAGTCATTGGTGCCAGCCTGCGAGATCAGGTGGCTCCTGTGGGGGCCGCCACGAATATCTCGATTCAAGATCCGGCAGCGGTACTCCCTGCGGTGATTGATTCAATGCAGGCAGAAAAGCCAGCGTTCCTGGTCCTGCTCTGCCATGGCAACGAAGCCGAAGCAAAACAGCTTGCGGAAAAGTTTCCCCAGTTCCAGATCATCCTCGCAGCAGGTGGACTTGAAGAACCCGACGCTAAACCTGTTGTCGTCGGGAAGACCTGGATTCTGAACGCGGGACATAAGGGAAAGCGTGTTGGTGTGCTGGGGTATTACCCGGACAACGCTGCCGAACCGTTCAAATTCGATCTCGTCGAACTCGATGACACGCGGTTCCAGAATGACAAACACATGCGGGACCTGATGCGGAATTACCAGCAGCAGATTCAGGACGAAGGATTAGCGACATCTGACGAACTGCTGCTGCGGCACCCTTCGGGACTGTCGTTTACCGGGGCCGCAAAGTGTGCGGAATGTCACAAGAAGGCCTTCGAAATCTGGAAAGACACAAAGCATGCGGAGGGATTGTCCAGCCTGAAGACGGGACATCCCGGTCAGGAAAAAGACTGGATCGTGCGAATCCACGACCCGGAATGCTTGTCATGCCATGTGACAGGCTGGGAACCGCAACAGATGCTGCGATTCGAGTCGGGGTACTTCAATGAAGAGAAAACTCCGCACCTGATCGGTCAGCAATGCGAAAACTGCCACGGTCCCGGCAGCAAGCACGTTGCCCTGGAAGAAAGCCTGAAAGCCAAGGCTGCCGACCTCGTAATGGCCGATGTGACCGCTGCGAGAAACAGCGTCAAGCGGACACTGGAGCAGGCTCGTCGCGAAATGTGCATTCAATGCCACGACTCAGACAACAGCCCGAAATTTAAGCCCGATGCATTTATGGAGTACTGGGAGCAGATTGCTCATCCGGGCAAGGATTGATTTGACCGGACATTTCCACGAATCAACGACGCTGACACTTCAGAATCACGGGTGACTGGGGACGCAAGGCCATATGGACGAGCATTCCCGGGTCTTGAGTCGGATTCTTCAAAGTCATCTCACACTTCTGGAGAACGGTCGCCGCGATCAGGATCATTTCTGTCATTGCGAATGACTGACCGATGCAGACTCGCGGTCCCATTCCAAACGGAAAATAGGCACCTGCGGGAATCTGGTCGACTGCGGGTGACAGGAACCGTTCGGGATCAAACCGTTCGGGATCGGGGAACCAGCGCGAGTCGCGGTGCGTGGCAAACGACGACAGGCCGACCAGAGCGCCGCGGGGAATGTCATAGCCGCCGATCGTTGTGGACTCAGTCGCCTGCCGCAGAAATACTCCGATTGCCGGCGGATATAATCGCAGGGTCTCTTTGATGGTTGCTTCCAGATATTTCAGGCGTGGGACATCGGCGATTGTGGGGAGATTCCCCGTCAATACTTCGTCAATTTCCGCCCTACAACGGGATGCAACTTCAGGAAAGCGGGCAATGTTGTACCAGACCCAGTCCAGTGCCGCGGCCGTGGTGTCATGTCCTGCCAGCATGAGTGTCATGGCTTCGTTTCGGACTTGCCGGTCATCCAGTTTGCCGCCGTCGCCTTCATCATCAACCGCAGCGAGCAGCATCGATAACAAGTCGCCGTGATCAACCCCCTCGCTTCGTCGTTGACGAATGATTCCCCAGACGAAGTCGTCGAGCGTTTTCATCGCCGCTCGCTTCTTGCGGTAAAATTCCATCGGCCACCAATCGGGAAGACGAATGGCCGCCTGCATTTCGTGGAAGCCGACTTCAGACAACACCGCCACAGCATTGGCGATTCGTTCCGTCGCCTCGCTCGCGTCAACGTCGAACATGACCTTGCAGATGACCTCTAACGTCAGGCCGGTCATTGCCGTATTCGCATCGACCTCGATCTGGCCGTCCCGTTCCATTGCCGGGGACCATGAGTCCAACAACTTCTGGGTCGTCTCAACGATCATTCGACCGTAATCCGTGAAGCGGCGGGGCTGAAATGCGGGCTGAACCAGTCGTCGCTGGCGAACCCACTGCTCCCCTTCAACGATCAGAATACTTTCGCCATTCCATTGAGCGAAGGTCTCCATCACACGGGGAAGGCGAATGAAAGACTTGGAGCGACTGACCAGAAGTTCCCGCACCTGGTCGGGATGGTAGAACACAAACAACTGGAACGGTCCTGTTCGGAACGAGACGGCATCTCCGTGGTCTCGTTGCAGGGACGTGTAGGCACCCAGCACGTCGGCCTTCATCCAGGCCATCGTGCGCATTCCAAACATCCAGTCCCGCGGACCTGGGGGAATCCGATTCGCCATCTCAGATCAACTTCCATCCCGGTCGATATTCGCGACGGATGATCGCAGCCGCTTCTGGTGCATTCGGGCAGCGAAGATTCTCGGCATCCCATTCGATTTTCTTACCAACGCGATAGGCGACGTTGCCAAGATGGTTTGCCTCGGTCAGCCAGCCGGAGTATTCGAAATTGCAGGTCGTCTGCAAATCGGTCTTACAGGCGCGAACCCATTCTGCCTGCTGGCCGGGCGATTCCGGGATGAATGGTTCCGGTCGCTTGAAGTCTTTGTACTTGTCTTCCGGGAGCAACAGATACTTACCATAGTCAGCCAGCAGCATCCCCTTGTCACCAATGAAGAGTGCCGCGCTGTCCCATTGTGGAATTCCCTTTTCCGTCCAGATCTTCGGCTTGTTGACACCCTGATACCAGGTCAGCTTGACCGGTGGCATGTCGCCCCGTGCCCCATACTCGTACGTCGCCTGCATGGATGCAGGAGCGAGGTCAGGATGCGGCGGTGGTCCTGATGCTTCGACGGTCAATGGAGCCTTCAGCTTCAGAGCCCAGAATGGAAGGTCATTCCAGTGGCTACCGAGGTCGGACATTGTGCCGCTCCCCCATTCCCACCAGCGGTACCAACGCGGGCCCGGGAAATAGATGTCATGAAATGGACGCTCAGGTGCAGGACCGAGCCACAGATCCCAGTCGAGTCCCTTGGGAATCGGCGACGAGCCTTTGGGGCGATCCTGCGTGGAGACAAGGTCGCCATGCTTCTTGGCGTCAGCCTCGGACTGCCATCCCCAGGCACGGCTGACCCAGACATGAGCTTCTCGAACGGGGCCAATTGCTCCCGTTTGAATCAATTCCACAACCCGGCGATAGTTGGAGCCGGAGTGAATCTGGATCCCCATTTGCGTGGCGACCTTCGCCTTGGCCGCCGCTTCACGAATCACGCGCGCTTCCCAGATACTGTGTGTCAGCGGTTTTTCGCAGTAGACGTGCTTGCCAAGCTGAAGGGCCGCCAGAGTTGCGAACGCGTGGGTATGTTCGCAGGTGCTGACGATCACGGCGTCGAACTCATTCGGGTAGTCGAACACCTTGCGAAAGTCGACGACCGTTTTGGCTTTGGGATGCGCTGCCGCGGCCCGGTTCAGATTCCCCTCATTCACATCGCACAGCGTAACGATGTTTTCGGTTCCGGCAACGGCACCCAGGTTTGCTCCCCCGCGCCCCCCTGCTCCGATCACGGCAACATTCAGCTTTTCGACGACCCCTTTGGCTCGAAGAATGGCGGGGGCGGCAAATGTCAGGCTGCCAGCGGCCGCTGCCGTCGTCTGCAAAAAACGGCGTCGATCAAGAGTCTGTTGCGAAGTCTTTCGGCTCATCGTGAATCTCCCTGGGGTTCAGAATGACTGATTCCCAAAGAGCGTAACTTGGCTGACCGATAATGGCTATCGAAGCCCGGCCGTCAAAGGTTAAATTCTGGTGCGAGCTGACAATCGTTGATGAAAAAGGTTCTTTGCGTGAGGACAACGTGTCACCGTTGTTCGCCGCGATCTCGCTGAAATTCGATGAAGATCCGTCCTTCCGGAAGGTTGTCAGGATAACTTGGTGGGTGACTCACCACTCGCCGCAGACGATTCGCATTCTCGTTCATCTCCGTGACTCTGTGAAGTGGCACCGCGGAAGACTCGTTCCTTCGACAGAGGCACATCAATCTGAGTAAGATTCACGTTCATCGAAGCGGGCACCGTGGACCCGCTGGATTCCCATTTCCGAATTGTCGGCTGAGAAAGCACTCATGAAATCCCTTCTGTTTTCACTGTTGGTTGTCGTTTCACTTCCGCTTTACGCGGAAGAATGGTCTCCGAAAAAGGATGCCGCCAGGGATGCGACGATCAACGGGCGGGCGATGGAGACCTTTGAAGCAAGCGTGAAGCCGGAGTGGGGCTATGCGTCGCCGCAGCAGGATACATTCGTCGTCATTCATCCCAAGGAAAAGCGGACTCAGGCTCCGCTATATGTCGTGCTGCATTCGGCAGGGCATGATTTCGCGTCCTGCGTGAATTGCACCAGGACGGTTGGCGATCACGATATCTATCGGTCACCGGATGATCATTTTGCGCTGTACGTCGACTGTCGCAAGCACCAGGGCCGCGACTGGTGGTGGGGTGGGATGCATGCCAAGGACGAAAAGCTGATCAAGATGAATTCCGGTGGCGACCTGACTCCTGTGGAAAAGCGAGTCATCGACACCGTCAAGTGGGCAATCAAGCATTACGAAATTGATCCCAATCGCGTCTACCTGAGCGGCAACTCGATGGGGGGCAGTGGAACGTTAGGAATCGGCTTGCGCCACGGTGATCTCTTCGCTGCCATTAAAGCCAACGTTCCTGCCGGGATCGAGCACGTCTCGAACCGGATGTTTTTCCCACCGAAATCAGTCCCAGAAGGTGTCACGCTTCCCGAGCCACCGATTGTCATTGATTACTCCGCTCCCAACGATGGTTGGTCTGTCGGTCACGATCGGTTTGTCGCGGCCATGAATGAACGAAAGTATCCGCTTTATTTTTACTGGGGCCCTTTCGGTCATGCCAATAATTCCAGTCAGATCATGAAGGTCAACGACCTGATCGATTCTTTCGACTGGTTAAACGTCAAGAAGAACGAAGCCTACGCGGTCTTTACGAATGCCAGCAGTAACTCAACGATGCCATGGCCTGACGATCTGAAGAGTACGACGGCAGGACAGGTGAACGCGTTCTTCCGTTGGAAGAATATCAGTGACACTGCAGACAAGCTGGAAATGTCACTCTACCTCGTGACTGAAAAAGACCTGCAGACCCGGTTTGAAATCCCCAGGGAGGCAACAGCCGATGTCACGCTTCGTCGACTGCAGAATTTTCAGTTGAAACCGGGACAATCTTTCCAATGGGAATTCGGCACCACAAAGGGTAACGGGAAAGTCGATGGTCAAGGGTTGATCAGCATTTCCGGATTGAAGTTGACGTCCGAAAAGACCGTACTCTCGTTGACGCCATAGTGCTGTGTGCTTCGAGGAAATGCATTTGAAACGCAGAGAGCGCTGAGGGCGCGGAGGAAATGAGAGTGGTGATCGCGTTCTCCAGTCTTCACTCTGCGATCTTTACGTGGCCCCATCAGCAGTTGAAAGCTAACTGGCGAACACGACAACAGACGATTCGGCTCACCTGCATTCCGTTTCATCCAGACTCGAAGATTGAAGATATTCTCGTTGCACGAGGTGAGCGATGAGTCGTGGCCGAATCATTCTTTGCGTGGTTGTAATCCTGCTGGGAGTCGGCGTACGTGCCTGGCTTCTGCAGGAACGGCCGGTCAACGACGAACCGTTTCCGATAGCTCTTGGCCCGGAATACGACTCGATCGTCGCGACGATCACGGCAATTGAGCCGCTCCATGAAAAGAAGCATCCGATTCAGCCGGGGGACTGGCTGGAACACTTTCCTGAAGGTGGGCAGTCGTTTGCACATTACGTTCACGCGAAACAACACCATCCGCTGCATCTCGATTTTTCAAAGATCGACGTCCAGCCACTGGGAGAGTTTGACGAAACTCAGCAGCAACTCGTTCACCGAACGGTCGAGTTCATGGGCCACTTCTTCGGGGTTCCGGTTCAGGAACTTGATCCGCTGGAAATGGGAGAGATTCCTGAGTCTGCGCAGCGGACGCGAAATGGCCGAAATCAAATCCTGACAACCTGGATCCTTTTCGACATCTTGAAACCACGACGCGATTCCAAAGCGATTGCGACGATTGCACTCGTCACAAGTGATTTGTGGCCAGGCGATCTCAACTGGGTCTTTGGACAGGCATCATTGACGGATCGCGTCGGTGTCTGGTCCTTGCATCGCAACGGAGATCCGCGGGCCGGCCCGGCGGAATTCCGATTGTGCCTGCGACGAACGTTAAAGACGGCGGTTCACGAGACGGGACATATGCTGGGCATTCCTCACTGTGCTGCTTGGGAATGCTGTATGAATGGGTCGCGTAATCGTGAAGAAAGCGACCGTCAGCCACTGGAATTCTGTCACGAATGCCAGGCCAAGATCTGGTGGACCTGCGACGCAGATCCGCTTCAACGGGCGCAGGCACTGTTCGACTTCTGCGAGAAGTGGGGCTTGGACAAAGAAGCAGTGCTGTTTCGAAAGGAACGTGACACTCTCAGTTTGCTTCCCCACGGAAACAAGCTCGCGCGGTGACATCAATGCCTTTCTTTGCTGACTGCTGACGGCTGAAAGCTGATCGCTCCTTCACAACCGCTTCGACAATCCTTCCGCCAGTCGCTTCAAAGCGGGGCTGATGTCATCAGGTTCCAGATGCACATTCAACAGGCTAAAAGCTTTCTTGTTGGCCATGGCAGCGTTCAGCGACTGATCGAGTTCTCCTTCGGTCCTCACTTCGAAGCCCCACCCTCCCCCCAGCAGGTCTGGCATCCGGTGATAGTTCCAATTCAAAATGTCGTTGAACGGACCATCCTGCAGGAATCGTTCGGTCGTGTATCCTTTATTGTTCAACACGATCACAATCGGATTGAAACCGTGACGGACCGCTGTCGAGAGTTCCATACACGTCATCTGGAATGCACCATCACCAACGAGAACGATGGGGCGTCGATTGGGAGCCGCGACGCTGACTCCGATCGAAGCGGGGATTGCAAAGCCCATGGAAGTGTAGTAAGCGGGACTGATGAACTCGGTCTTGCGATAGATCGTCAGGTCAGCCGCTCCGAACAGGCAGTCGCCGACATCCGCGACGACCACCATTGAATCGTCGAGCAACTCATTGATTCGGGCAAACAGCCGGGCGTTCGTGATCTTCGCCTGTGGTTTCAGGACGAACTTTCCCTCACCCTTCGGTTTCGGCAGCAATGGTCGCCTGGCAACTTTCAGGTCCAGCTTGGCCAGTCCCTTGACGAAGTCTGAGACCAGGATGTCGTGGAAATGGTGGTGTGAGATCCGCGTCTCTTCACTGGTGGCGTAGATGCACTTACGTGGATCGAGATGCGCGGTGAAGATTCCCATGTCGATGTCCGTCAGGAATGCGCCCAGCATGATCATGCAGTCGCTCTCTTCGACGTAATTTCGCAATTCTTCGCGGCACATGGCCCCTTCATAGATCCCCAGATAAAGCGGATGCTTTTCGCTGACGACCGATTTGCCGAGCAGCGTGCCGACCATCGGGATCGAGTTCTTTTC
Organism: Planctomycetota bacterium; assembly: GCA_037146815.1. Classification (GTDB taxonomy): domain Bacteria; phylum Planctomycetota; class Planctomycetia; order Planctomycetales; family Planctomycetaceae; genus Schlesneria. The sequence goes on along the minus strand of JBAWWJ010000159.1, from coordinate 11,505 downwards.
GGCAAACTTCACGACTTCATCTGCAAGTCCGAACCGATGGAGTTCTACGCCAACGACCAGAACCGGCTTTTTGCAGGCGTTAATCGTGCGTTGAGCCTCTGCCAGCGATTCATTCAAGGCATCGCGGTTGCTGACGGGTTGTTCAGTCTTGGGGACGTGTGGGTAGGGGCAACGGGTGTGTACGCGATCGCGTGGCAGTTCCAGGTAAACCGGCCGTTTGTAGCGCACGGCCGCTTCCAGGCAGCGATCAATTTCTCGAAATGCGGTGAGAGGGTCTTCGAGAGCTGCGCTGGCAACGGTGATCTTTTCGAAGACTTCACGCTGGGTGTTAAAGTCGCGAACTCGATGGTGCAGCAGCGGGTTGGTGCTTCGTTCGGCCATCCCGGGGGCGCCGCTGATGACCACGATCGGCGATTTCTCGGCAAAGGCGCCGGCAATCGAGTTACAGAGACTAAGCCCGCCAACGCAATAGGTGACACAGACTGCCCCCAACCCGTGAACGCGGGCATAGGCATCCGCCGCATAACCGGCGTTGTCTTCGCGAGTACATCCGATCACACCGATAGGACTCTCTTGCAGCATCCCATAGAATTGCAGAACGAAGTCGCCGGGGATACCGAAGACATGTCCCAGCCCATAATCCTGTAATCGCTGGATCAGGTAGCTGCCGATTGTCAGTTCGGCGGTATTGGTTACCGCGGTGGAAACTTCCGTTGTCGGACGTTTTGTCGCAGGTCTGGTCGTAACTTTCTTGGCCATGTCGTTCCTTCGAGATGGAGTAGTATTGCATTCGCCAATGAACCCATAACGCAAACAAGCAAATGAGGATCACTGTTACCGAATGTCCTCGCCTGGTTGCGCTTCCTCCTATTTCTTCTTGTTGGGTTTATTGTCGTCGCGTTTGTCCGCCAGAATCTTCTGTTGCAGATCCTGCTGTTCCCGGACCAGTTTCTGTCGTGCTGCTGCCAGATCTCGTTCTTCTTTTTAGACCGATTTACGAGCCGTCGCAATTTCCTGTTTGAGATTCTCGATTTTTTCTGTGACGGCCCGCAGTGCGGCGTCCTTGTCGATTGCCTGATCGACGTGCTTGCGAATTTTTGCCACAGCATCTTCGGCTGCGGTCATTTTGGCTCGTTGTGCTTTCAGTGAGGGTTCGGAATCGAGAGCTTCTCGTTGAAGTTGGGCGGGAATCAATTTGACCCGCGCCGCTTCTGCCATCGCTTTCCTGCGATCATCCGCATTTGTGTCCGTTTCATTGCGAAGACGCATCAGTCGCAGGTCTGCCTGCCGGGCGGCTTCAACCGCCTGTTGGTATTTGGGGGTCTCGGCCAACTTCTGAAGGAACGGTTGTCCGGCCCGCTCATAATCGCGGCGTGCTTCTTCCGCAGCGGTGCGAACGTCGCTTAAGCCATGTGTCGCGGAATGTTTTTCTTCCAGATCATCTTTGACTTTCTGCAACTGACTGGCCGCCTGAACCAGTTGACGTTCAGCGGCTTTTAATTCGTCAACCGCTTTCTTGAGGGAACGTTCAGCCGTCGTCTCTGCCTGTTGAGCAGTTTTTACGTCCTGTTGTGCTTTACGAACCGCTTCATTCTCTCGGCGTTCGTCCGCTTTCTGGGCGTTTGTCTGCTTTCCATTCTGTGCGGCACTCAAACACAACGGGGCTACGAGCATTGCCACAAGAAATACGTTTCTGAGATGCAGAACCATTGGTCAGCTCCGGTTTTCGAGTCATCGGCAAGTACGGGATGTACCTCTGTCTTATCGATTAATCGCGGCGAATGCGCATCCTTCTCACTTCAAACGGAAAATCTTCGGATTGGATTCCGATCAATCCTTCGCTCAAGAAATCGGGTTCAGATTTGCTGATGAGGACGCCATTCAGTGAAACGGTAAGTGAGCCATCGACCGAAACGATTTCCAGTGAATTCCATTCACCAACGGGCTTTCGAGCCTTCTGGCGAGCGGCATCGTCATCGGTCGCAGTGACAGTCGCAGCCCCACCATTCTCCTTGATCGCTCCCATCTGAATGTGTTTTCCCTGCACCTCCAGCGAGACGGGCCACTGCTTGTGTTCGCCCGTGATATACATCAGAAATCCGGTATTTCCCTTGAACTTGGCGTCGTCCTTCAAGTTGTCCGGGCGGTCGAAACTGTAATCCAGCCGCAGGGTAAAGTTGCGGTAGGACTCTTTGGAATAGAGATAACCGCGCGGGCGACCTGAACAGAAGATCCCCTCTTCCAATGCTTCCCAAGTATCCTCAGCCGCCCCAAACGCTTCGAAATCTGCAAACGTCAGCTTGGTAAATCCCTTCTCAAGCTGAAAAGGGGAATCATCCTGTTGTGCTGCGGCATCGGGGGCTTTGGTAGAAGCTGGAGTCTTTTCAGCTTCCGGTTTGCTTTCTTTTGACGGCAAAGGCTGGCTGTCAGGTTTTACGTCGGCGACCTCAGCAGGCTTCGAAGAAGGCTTTGGTGACGCCGGCGTCACAGACGTTGACGAGGGGCCACTGCCAGGTACCGGGGCAGGTGTTGTTACCGGCTTCGCCGCTTCGCCGCATCCGATCAGCAATACCAGAGCGACCTGGAGGATTGAGCGCTTGGTCAACATGGGTGTCTCGCAGTGGTGAATTCAAAACATCAGCGACTCTATCTCGTGTCAATTCCTCTGGCAACGGGTGACCTGTATCCAGTTCGCAATTTCCCCGCACCTCGGGGGCACACGCGGGAGAGGAATTCTGGAAAATGATTGGGTCTGTCCGCGGGCGCGTCGGGCGATCTGGCATTGATGCCGCCATGATGTTTCTCAGGAGGCCCAAAGAGGCCAGTAGTTCACCCAGCCAGGGCCCTTCGGCCCTGGAATTGATCCCACCAAAATCGTCATGAGGCCTGAAGGGCCGGTCGTTCCTTTTGACGAGTCTAAAGACCAAAGGAATTTTCGGCCCTTCAGGCCTCAGATCCTGTTTTTACATCGATTTCCAGGGCCGCAGGGCCCTGGCTGGGTGAACTGCTGGCCCACTTGGGCCGCAAGACTGGTACCTCCTGGGTTTCTGAAAAACACTCGCCTCGACAGTCTCTTTGACCTTCTGTTTCAGAACATCGTTTGTCAGCACATTGGCGTGCATACGTAGGGGAGGAGCTCGGGTTAATGATTGGGCATGTCCGCCGATTTGACATTGATGCCGACATGATGTTTCTCAGGAGGCAGGGATCCTGAAACGAGGTCAATCTTCTGCTGGCTCTCCGCCGCACCGGCAATGAAACTCTGTTTCAATCGTGAAACTGTGTGGCCCCCAACCTTCGCTCACGTAATCCGGGCAAGTGAAATGTTCGAAGATTGTTTCGAGAAACTGTTTTGAGTCCGAGTGGCAACAGAGTCCCCAATCGGAATTGAATTTTGCAAAAAAGGAACAGCCGCCGCACTGGTTACCTGACGCGTGCTGAAGCTTCATCGCGGGAGAAAGTGGCCATTGCTTTTCGTACGTCGCCTGCGTTTCGGTGTTAGACCAGCCATCAGTTCGGATATGGTTCGAATTCATCGCCTGTCGCCCAGTTCCGTTGATGATTTACCAGAGATCAAATTCGTTCAGCGTCCACCTCGAACATCGCGTACATCACGTTCCAGCAGTTGACTGTGGTGCAAGAATTCGCAGGACACAGCGGAAACTGACATCGGGTTGTCCCTTTCCGACGTCGCGACCTTCGCGTTGCCAGGCGGACCAGTCAGGGGCATTTCCTTTCACGACTCGCAAATTGCCATTCGGAACTTTTTTCGGGCCCGGCCAGTTATGGGGAACCTGTCCGTTAGGGCCTGCCGCGTCTTTGTGGGAATCCAGATAGAGGTCTGAACACCATTCTCTGGCATTACCCGCCAGATCATAGGCCCCATAGGGGCTCATATCGCTGGAATAGACTCCCACGGTCGTCAACGTTTCCGGGGTTCGCTTGTTCGGCCAGATGGCCCGACTGTTGCCCCACGGGGTTCTCAGTCGATTCGGGCCGCGGGATACTTTTTCAAATTCCGATTCCGTTGGCAGATCCATCGCGGCCCAGCGAGCATATTGCTGAGCCATACCCCAGGTCACACCGAGTACCGGAGTTCGAGGAGGGGCAGTGGGATTGGTCGTCGTCGGCAACGGTTTCTTTTTGTCCCTCAGATCCTGACGATAGGCTTCAAATTGTTCGACAGTCACTTCGAACGCCTCAATATAAAAGGTATCGAGATGAACAGTGATTTCCGGCTGACACTCGGTTGGGCCTTCATTCGTCCCGACGGTTGCAATACCTGCGGGGACAAGAACGAGAGTTGACCCAGTTTTGGTACATTTGATGCGGCGCGGTAAGCCATCGTCGGAATACCCTCGATCTGCAATGGCAGTGAATCCCGTAGGAAGGTTGAATCCCTGCCGAGCTTTCCCCTTGGATGTTGGTTCTACAGCCGCGATCACCAGTCGCGTCGAATCGATTCCCTTCTGACCCGATGCGACTGCAAATTGATCTTCCTTTTTGGAAGCAGGCGGACTGACTTCCATCGGTGCATTCAACGCACTGATTTCAAACACAGAATGCGGGTCAGTTCCCGGTGGCAGCGGATCTTTGGGAGTACCTGTTGCCTTCGCGGCCTTTGGCTTCGAGTCGGGATTCGGCTTGGCGGCATTGGCAGGTGCAGGGTTAGGATTCGCCACGGGGACCGGAGCTGGAACAACTTTCGTCTCGGCGGGCTTGGGTTTACCCCCGCCACCACACCCAACCAAGAAGGCTGAAGCCAGGATGAGCACGCAAAACAGATTTCGAGCTTGCGCGAACTCGATTCGACCCCGGCCAACAGAAGCGGCGATCAAATCTGTTTCGCTGCCCACACGAATGAACTTCAGCCATTGCATTGCATCACCTCACGATCGCAATCCGTCCGTCCGGTCTCTAATTATTTCGGGGGATCGAGAACCATTTTCAGTTTGACTTCAGCCTTGTTGCGGATCACGACCACTTCCACTTCGTCCCCACCTTTGAATTTTCGCAAGGCGGCATCGAAGTCATCCAGATTCGCAACGGCGGTTCCGCCAAATTTGACGATTCGATCCCCACCTTTGAGTCCCCCCTTCTCTGCCGGACTTCCGGGCGCCGCACCACTCACTGAATATCCGGGCTCTTCATTGCCGAATTCGGGGATCGTTCCCACATAAGGGCGGCTTCCCCCGCGAGTTGGCTGGGCAGTGCCTTTGACCTCGACATAGGCTGGACGTTCCGCAGCTTCGATCGTTGACGCGGCCATCTTCTCGATCAGTTCCGTGACGCGAGCGATTCCGTCGATGTTCAACTTGTCCCAATCATCGGTTGGGCGGTGGTAATCTGGATGTTCACCCGTGAAGAAGTGCAGAACGGGGATCTTCTTGGCATAGAACGAGGAATGGTCACTGGGGCCAAATCCTTCGGGCTTGAAGATCAGCTTCAGCCCACTGCCATTGAATTTCTCCAGATCTGGAACCCAGCGAGGACTTGTTCCGGTGCCGTAAACAATCAATTTGTTGTCTTCCTTCAGACGTCCGACCATATCCATGTTCAGCATCGCGACCGTCTTTTCCAGTGGAAAGACAGGTTCGCGGCAGTACCGAGCCGAACCGAGCAATCCGAGTTCTTCACCTGTAAACGCCATGAAAACGATTCGACGGGCTGGTTTCTTCACTTTTGCTGCGAGTGCAAACCGCCGTGCCAACTCCAGCAATGCGACTGTTCCCGAAGCGTTGTCGTCGGCTCCGTTGTGAATCTCCGTGGAACCGGGTGCGAGTGAATTCTGACCGCCGCGGCCGACGTGATCGTAGTGTGCCCCAATGACGACGGTCTCATCCGCCAGAGGACCATCACCGTCGATCACTCCAATCACGTTGAAGACATCGGCTCGCACCTTTTCCATCGACAAGGCCCCACGAACTTTCCAGCCGGGGATGATCGCCGTTCGGGGTTTGAAGTCCTGATCGATCGCCGTTTCCAGTTCATCAAGCTTCTTTCCCATTCCCGCCAGCAATTGATTAGCGAGTTTCTGAGTGACATGGAAGGCGGGCGGAAGAACTTTGGCGTCCCCGTGTCCTGCATATCCGAACTTCATCAAGGCATCGTCATTGGCAGATTCAATCGATTTACGCACGGCTTTCAATTGATTGACTGCTGCCACGAGTTTATTCCGCGTCGCAGTCACTTTTTCGGTGTCGTTCAAATCGACTGCGGTATTTTCTTCGGCAGCCGCCGTCACACCGTCTGTGGCTTTAGCCAGATCTTCCTTCCGCTTTTCAGCGGCTTTGCGTCCCGTGTAGTAATCATTGACGAAGACAACAGCGGCCGCCTTTCGTGTGACGGCCTGGTTCATCTTTGACTTGAGATCTGCGTGGCGGAAGAGTGAATGTGCGGCCTTGGTATCGGCCTGACGCGGAGTACGGCGCACCATCACCACCACTTTGCCGGCGATATCGATTCCTGCGAAGTCGTCGTAACCATCGTCTTTGGCTTCGACCCCATAGCCGCAAAAGACGACTTCAGCATCGAAGGAACCCGGGCCGGCGAATGAACAGGCTTCGTAGTCGTCGCCCATCTTCAATTCGATGGTTTCGTTGTTGGGTCCGACGAACTGGAGCGAGTTGGGTTCGGTCAACTTCGCGCCTGTAACAAGATCAAACTTCTGAAATGCGCCGCCATTCACTCGGTCGACAGCCAAGCCCGCTTTGGCGAACTGGTCGCGGATGAACTCGGCTGCAACCGTCAGCCCCTTCGTTCCAACGCCACGTCCTTCGAGTTCATCAGAGGCGAGGTACTTGACGTCTTCAAGCAACCGGGCTTTCGCTTCAGGAATTGAGTCGCCGCGCGTCGGGACAGTCCACGCAGCCAGTAACAACAACGAGCAACAAACAATGGCACCAACTCGCAGCATAATGAATCTTTCAGAAAGGGATTTTCCGACGCCGGGAATTGTAGTCAGAGCGCTGGTGGAGATGAAGGATCAGGAAAAAAAGGAGGCCCTTGACTTCCCCCTGCTGATGCGTGAGAACGGAACCGTAAACACTCGCAGAATCTCAGGTTCCTCCGTAAGGCAGCACTCATGATGACCATCGAGGACGTTTTGAATCAATTTCGGGTCCCTGAAGACTCTAAGGTCAAGCTGCGCGATCATGACCCTGCGTGGGAGACGGACAACGAGGATCTGTCAGAAGAGGAACGCTGCAAGATTGCAGGAGAAGTTCTGGAAAAGAACATCGAAGAGTTGTCCGAAGCCCAGCAACTGCTATATGCCGCCGATTCGTGGTCGGTACTGGTAATCCTGCAGGCGATGGATGCTGCCGGAAAAGACGGAACCGTCAAGCATGTCCTCTCAGGAGTCAATCCTCAGGGGATTCACGTGACAAACTTCAAACGCCCTTCGGAAGAAGAACTGGACCATGACTTCCTATGGCGATGCTCAAAGGCGCTCCCCGAGCGTGGCCGAATCGGGATTTTCAATCGTTCCTACTACGAAGAAGTTTTGACCGTCAAAGTCCATCCGGAACTGGTGACCAACGAACGCCTACCCGATGCGGACCCAGACCGGAAGAAATTCTGGAAGAACCGCTACGAAAGTATCAATGACTTTGAACGTCATCTGTCGCGGAATGGTACTCGCGTCATCAAGTTCTTCCTGAACGTTTCGCGGGAAGAACAAAAGCGGCGGCAGTTAGAGCGGATCAACGATCCCAAGAAGAACTGGAAATTTGCTGCGGCAGATCTGGTCGAACGGGCTCATTGGGACCAGTACATGGACGCCTACGAAACGCTATTGCGTGAGACGAGTACTCGCCAGGCACCGTGGTACATCATCCCGGCTGATAAAAAGTGGGTCTGCCGGTCACTGGTTGCCGAGATCCTGGCGTACGAAATCCGCCAGTTGAATCTCGAGTATCCGAAGCTCACAGAAGCGCAAATGCAGGTTCTGGCAGACTGCAAAGTCCAGCTTGAAGCTGAAGAACCTGTGCTGATTCCCCAGGTGAGGTCGAAGGAAGACAAGAAGAAATCGGGCAAGGGTGAAAAAGGGCCACGGTCTGACGACTGATTCTCAAGCACCGCACAGATTCCGGCCCCTTCATGATTTTCCGGCGGGGAGCAATCATTTTTTCAGCTTGGCGTCCAGTTCCTGCAACTTCAATCGGATGCTGACAATGTAGGGGGCTTCGCCGGGTTGCCAGTGCCCGTAAGTGGTCGTGACAAATGTCCCGTCCGGCAGAATTTCGACGCCGGGATAGGCACAGTCTCCTCCCTTATGATTCTTCATCAAGCGGACGCGATACTGACCTTCGCGGTTTTCGACAATGTCCTTGTAGGTTCCAACCCAGGCAACCCAGTCCCCTTTCGTCGGGCTCTCCAATGTGGTGTCGCGAAAGGAAATGAACAGTCGTCCATCGGGTGCGTACTTGGCCACATGACGGTCACCTGTCAGCGAGCCAGGGAGTGCCCGTGGTTCCGTCCACGTTTGGCCTTCGTCCCGCGAAAAGATGACGTGCGAATTCTTCTGGCGCGAATTCTCGCGCAACAGCACTGCGATTTCCTTACCGTCAGGTGATCGCACCAGTCCCGGTTCACACAAATGCACATCCTGCCGGGCCAACAACGCTCGCGGAGGTGACCAGGTGAGGCCACCGTCAGTTGAATTTGTCTGGAACAACGTGAATGTGACAGGCTTCGTCGGCTTGGCTGGTTGTGCGGAATAGCGCCCATCGTCATGAAAGAGTGCCAGATAGTGCCCGGCTCCGGTCTTCAGCGGCTCCACAGAGCCCATGACGACGATCCCGCCCCAATCTCCTGCCGGTTTCAGTTCATTCCAGGTTTGACCGTCATCGTCGCTGGAAGCAAGTCGCGCGGGATAAAGGCCTGACCAGACGATCAGTCGTTTCTTGCCAGCCGCATCGATCACGCGATGGATGGTCGGCGTTTCTTTGGATGTGGCCCAACTCGCTGGAACCGGAATCCGATCAGACCACGTGAGTCCCCCATCGGTGCTTCGCTTGTAGATAATCGCCCCTTTTCCGTGCCCTTGTGGATAGACGCACAGAATTGTCTTCCCATCTTCCAGCAGCACTGTTGTCGAATGTCCCAGGTACTGACCCGGTTGGCGATCCACGATCACCTGTCGACTGGTCTCACTGGCGAGATCGATGACGGGAATCGAGTAACCTCGTGAAACGGCAGGCTGACGCTGTTGCTGAGCCAGCCAGCGGGTGGCGTTCTCGACAATCGTCAGAGGTTCAGGCTGCTTGAAGACATCGAAGGTCTCGTGCCCTGGCCGAAAGTAGAAGACCCTCCCCTGCCCGACCTTCCAGACCGCTCCACTGCGGAAATGTTCGCCCGCATCCCAACGTTCTTCAAAAATGACTTCATCCGGTGCCGGAACATGGAACGCTTCGTCGTACATTTCGGTATGAGGAATGTCGAATGTCGCGGGAAGTCCCTGAGCAATTGGATGCTTGGGAAGCAACGTTTTCATGTGACTCAGCTTGCCATCCCCGCGATAGGCCGGGAAACAACAGTTGGGCAACTTGACCTTCAGGACCAGCGAGCCGTCGGGTCCCTTGATCAGTTCCGACGATGGTGTGAGTTCAGCATCGCGCTTCGGCTGGGAATAATGTTCCGGGCGAATGGATTCAACCTTTACGACCTTGCGTTGCTCCGGGGTCAGTTTTGCCAACGCGTCAGAAATGGATCGCTCGTTCATCGCTTCAATGAATGGAGTTGACCAATGAGCGGAATGAAGCGCGATCAGCGAAAGCTTTCCCTGCTTGATCCGCTCCACCAGTTTCTGCCCGGTTTCCCATTTGATATCCCGTTGACGGACATGTCCCCACCAGATCAAGACTTCGCACTGATCAATCAACTTGTCCGACAATCCCTGCTCGGGGTCGTTCTGACAGACAGACGTGACGGTCAAGCCCGGACGCGATTTCAAGTAATCCGCAATCGCGTTCCCCAGGAATTTTTCGTAAACCGCCTTCTGGGCCGGCTGCTGCTCGTCCCAGACCACGACCTTGATGGGCGCGTCTGCGGCGAACCCCTGCGAAAGAATGACCGTGATCTGCAGGAATGCGATGAGCAATGTCGTTGTGATTCGCATGATTGGGCCTTTGGGACGATTTCATCAGTGTTCGTCTGGTAGCACGTTCAAGCCACAATAGTGTTGGGGTGGCACGGTCTTGGAGTCTGCGACAAGGCCGTGAGATTTCATGTCATGACCTGAAAAACCACCACGGCCTTGTCGCGGACGCCAAGGCCGTGCCACCGGTTTCACCGTTTCACAAAAAGCCGATTTCGCTTACTTCACCAGCTTTCGATACTTGATGCGATGAGGCTGGTCAGCGTCTGCCCCCATACGCTGTTTGCGAACCAGTTCATAGCTCTCAAAATTACCTTCGTGCCAGTAGACTTCACTATCCCCTTCATAGGCCAGGATGTGCGTTGCTACTCGGTCCAGGAACCAGCGATCGTGGCTGATCACCACGGCGCAACCACTGAAGCTCAGCAAACCATCTTCCAGGGACCGCAACGTATCGATGTCCAGGTCGTTTGTCGGTTCGTCCAGCAGCAGCAGGTTGCCACCGACGGTCAGAGTCTTGGCCAGCAACAGGCGGTTACGTTCCCCACCTGACAGGAACTTCACAGGCTTCTGCTGATCAGATCCCTTGAAGTTAAACTTCCCGCAGTAGGCCCGGCTGTTGATCCTGACATTGCCGTACAGCAGGTTGTCATTACCACCGGAGATATTGTCGTAGACCGACTTTTCACCGTCGAGTGATTCGCGGTTCTGTTCGACATAGGCCACCTTGACGGTTTCCCCGACGGTGACTGTTCCTGTATCTGGCTTTTCAATCCCCATGATCAGCTTGAACATCGTCGTCTTACCGGCACCGTTCGGACCGATGACGCCGACAATTCCCGCAGGAGGAAGGCGGAATGTCAGGTTTTCAAATAGCAGGTTGTCACCAAACGATTTGGAAACTTTGTCGAAGACAACGACCGTGTCACCCAGACGAGGCCCGGGCGGAATCCGCAGTTCGACCGTGTCTTCTCGTGAATCCTGTTCTTCTGCGACCAGTCGATCATAAGCCTGCAAACGAGCTTTGCTTTTGGCTTGGCGTGCCTTGGGGGAACTTCGAACCCACTCAAGTTCTCGTTCGAGTGTTTTCTGACGAAGAGAGGCTGCTTTTTCTTCTTTCCGCAATCGTTCCTGCTTTTGTTCCAGCCAGGAAGAGTAATTTCCCTCCCAGGGGATTCCGCGTCCCTGATCCAGTTCCAGAATCCATTGGCAACTGTTGTCGAGGAAGTAGCGATCGTGCGTCACCGCGACGACGGTTCCCTTGTAATCATGCAGATGCCGTTCAAGCCATGCGACCGATTCTGCATCCAGATGGTTGGTTGGTTCGTCGAGCAACAGCATGTCAGGTTGCTGCATCAGTGCCTTACAGAGTGCAACGCGACGCTTCTCACCCCCCGACAGAGGAC
>JBAWWJ010000158.1:0-19428 GCA_037146815.1 Planctomycetota bacterium | reverse complement strand
GTCCCCGAACACCTGTTACCCTTGTGCCCGGTCTAAAGAGAAGCAAGCTGGGCCATCCCGCGCACGCCATTCTGGAACTTCGAACCATACACGTGAACGGAGACTGGGAATCATTCCAACTCTTCCGAATTACCCATGAATCCAAACGTCTCTATCCATACACGGTTGCCTGAAGTCCCACGGGCGTGCCGGTTACACCCAAATCAATTTCAGAAGGGCAGGACCGGGAGAAACCAATACCAGTTTGATGTTCCTGAGGAGCCACCACCCAAAGCTTCTAATGAACTAAAGCGAACAGCTATTCACCGAGCGCCTTCTCTGCGAACCCCGAGCTTGTCTGGCGGTTAACGGGCTTGTGCACTACGTCGCGTGAGGCAACGTAGCCTGAGAACCTGGACCGCACAGTAAGGAACCGTCGCCCAGCGGGTACACGAGGCGGACCAAAGGGATACATTCCTCTCGGGTGACCAACTCATAACAGTTTGGTATCTTCAACGTCGCGAAATGACCTGCTGGTCAGGCACGCGGGAATACAGAAATTCGAGAACGGTACTCGGGCAGCAATGGGTCCGCCGAAATCGACCGCCAATGAGATTTTCCATCGGCGACCTGAACACCAAGTCCAAGCAAATCGTCCCAAATGAGATTACGAACGGAGTCAGGTCACGACATGAACATCGATATCTCGCAGTTCACGGAAGAAGAATTGTATTCACTCAACCATCAGATCGTTGAACGATTGCGATTCCTTCAGCGCATGAAAACGCAGACACAGATGCTCGAATTCAACGTCGGTGATCGCGTTTCCTTTCAGCCCGCTGGACGCGACATGCAGGCGGGAGTGCTGGTACGCTATAACAAGAAGACGGTTTCGATCATCACTGACGCTGGCCAGCAATGGAATGTCTCTCCGTCCCTGCTGCGAAAGGTCGTAGACATCGCCCCATTTGGAAAGGGGCAATCCTCGCCCCCCAACGCGTTGAAACCGATGCACGAGTAATTGCGGACCACTTTCGACACGTCCGGATACGGATTTCGGACTTCATCAGCGTGTATTCAGTGTTTATCAGCGGTCAAACGCCAATGAATCCGCGTAACTCTCATTTCAACCAGCCAAAGAAACCGACGGACTCCAAATCTGATTGCAAACCCCTCGATTGCTCTGCAGAAATGGGTGGATGAGGCAGCCTGGCAGGCCCCACATCGACACCGAGCATGGTCATCACGCTTTTGGTCGCACCAATGAATCCGTAACGGATCAGAATCTGGATCATTTGCACCGCGCGAAACTGCTCATCACGTGCGGCCTGCAAGTTTCCTGCTGCAAACGCGGCCAGCAAGCGATTGTAGATTGGTGCTGCAAAGTTGTAGGTGCTGCCGACGGCACCTGTCGCACCCAGCGCCAGGGCAGCCAGCAAAATTTCGTCGCAGCCCCAGGGAACGTCGAAGGCCCCGTGGTTCGCTCGCAAACAGCACTGGTATGCCATCAGGTCCGGGTTTGTAAATTTCAGACCAGCCAGATTCGGGATGACTTCACGCCCCTGAGCCAGGAAGTCTGGCATCGACAGACTGACCCCCGTCAGGACCGGAATATCGTAGAAATAGAACGGCGTTTGTGGAGCTGCCGACGCGATCTGACTGGCACATGCCACCAATGTTTCGACATTCTTCGGCTTGAAATAGGACGGTGACAGAGCGGCAACTGCGGCGGCGCCGGATTGCTCTGCGTGACCGGCCAATGTTGCAGCGTCGGTCAGACAATTCGAACCGACATGGACCACAATGCGGATTTTTGTTCCCCGCGTGACTTCCATCCAGCGAGTCGTCAGCGCCAGGCGTTCATCAATGTTGAGCGAGTGACTTTCGCCTGTACTTCCGCCAATAAACGCTGTCGAAACGCCGTTGCGCAACAGATGCTCAGCCTGCTTCTCAACGATCGCCAGATTCAACGAGCCATCTTGATGAAATGGCGTATGAGTAGCAGCGACAAGTCCATTCAATTTCAGCGGCGACATCGACAGGCTTTCGTGAGGAATTTCGTGAAGTGATCTTGTGATTTTAAGCGATTGACACAGCATTGATCTGCGCGTTGGCAATTTTTCGGACTGCCCGTGCGAGACAATCAGTCTTTGCCTTTCCTGGGGCGTGGATCTTCTCCGGTTGCCCCCTGGCGTGCGTATTCCGCATCGAGCGCATTCCAGATCGCGACCAGTTCCTGCAATTTTTCGGGATGTTGCTCCGCGAGATTATGGGATTCGGCGCGATCTTTCTTGAGATCGTAGAGTTCCCAGGCAGCACTTTTCCCCGACGCGACGATTTTCCAGTCTTGCAGCCGCAGACCTCGATTTTCCGTATGCCGGAAGTAAATCGCATCGTGAGGAACCTGCGTATCTTTGGAAAAGATCGGCACCAGGCTTCTGCCCGGCAGCCGGGGGCGAGATTCATCGTTCCATTGAGTCGGGGACGTGACGCCGCCAAGCTCCAGTAGTGTCGGCACAACGTCGACAAGATGACCTGGTGCATGACGTAATTCACCCCGAGCCGCAATTCCCCGGGGCCAATGGACGATCAGAGGAGTTGAAGTACCCCCTTCATGGTTCCAGGACTTGTGCCGACGAAACGGGGTATTGGAAACGGTTGACCACCCAGGTCCCAGGCCGAGATAGCTTTCGGCCGAACCAGGTGTTGACCCCAGCTTATGCCCATCACCACGAATGATCTGTTCTGCACTGGCTCCGTTGTCTGAAGCGAAGAAGATCACCGTGTCTTCCCATGCATTCATCGCCCGGATCTTGTCCAGAACTCGCCCGATTTCTTGATCCATCCGATCGATCATTGCGGCGTGAATTGCCATTTTATTGGCTTGGAATTGACGCTGTTCGTCCGTCAATTCGCTCCAGGGAATTGCACGCCCGGATTCACCGGGACCTATTCTTGTCTGCAATTCCTTTTCGCTCAGGTTCCAACCCGGTGCGACAGTCGGTTCAGGGGCCGAGAGTTCCCCCGAGACAAGTCCCAGCTTTTTCATCCTCTCCCATCGCTCCGAACGAATCACGTCCCAGCCCTGTTTGTAACGATCACGATACCGGGCGATGTCTTCCGGCAAGGCATGCAACGGAAAATGAGGTGCAATAAATGCCAAGTAGAGAAAAAACGACTGTTGTCGATGGTCCGTTTGATGCTCGTTCAGCCATTCGATCGCTCTGTCAGCAGTTGCAATCGTCGCATAATATTTTGCGTCGGCTGCCGGCGGTGCCAGAGGCTTGTCGTTCAGTTGATGATGGCGCGGCGAGAAGAATCGGTCGTGATCGGTCGTGTGGTAGGATCTGGAAAAACCTCCATCGAGGATTTTTCCGTCCACATGCCACTTCCCCGAATGGTAGGACCGATATCCCGCATCGCGCAACAATTCCGGCACGAGAGCGGCCCACTTGGGGCGATTCCCCTGAGGATCACGATTGACCTGCTGAGCGTAATATCCCGTCAGCAACGCCGCCCGTGACGGCCAACATCGTGCCGTGTTGTAGAACTGAGAGAATCGCAACCCCTGACTCGCCAGTCGATCAAGGTTCGGCGTTGCGATTTCACTGCCATAACATCCCAGGTCCGAATACCCCAGGTCATCCGCAAGAATGAAAATGACATTGGGCCTGGCAGGCTTTGAATTCCCATCCGAAGCAAATGCGGTACTGCAAATCACGGTGAAAACAACAATCCACGCGGTCGGTTTCATGAGCACCCCATGCTTCAGCTCGTGGCCACGAATGCAAAGTAGTAAAAAATCAGTCCCGTGACAGATGTCATCACGATGTCGATTGTCGAAATCCACCCGAGCGATTTGTGCAGCTTGCTGTGCGATGACGGGCCTGGTGGCGAGGGCATTCTTCGCAGTGCCAGCACAATCGTTGTGGCCCAGAGAAATGGTGTTGAAATCGCGAAGACCAGGTGAATTCGCAAGACCGTCTGCACGAAGTTCATTTGTTCCGTCGTCAACGGAATTGCACGCTTCGCGACAACCTTGGCCCACCCCCCCTGCACCAGTTGCAGATCCACTTCAAAAAAACCGACGGCCACCAGCAGAATGATTCCCAGCAGCAATTGAAGGTTACGATGCAGTACGTATTTCTGCTGAACTTTGACGGCATACAGGCTGTAAAGCAGAATCGGAACGATCAGGATCAGTGCTACGACAACGAAGTCGAGCATGAACGATGTACGGTACCCCAGAAATCCATCAGTCATCGAATTTCACTTCCTGCAAACATTGAACAGCGACGTCAAAACCGGGTTGTCCGCCGATTCTGCGAAAACCGCCCGATTTCCGTACCATGCGGCTGATGGGACAATATTCGGATCACGCCGTCACCTCAAGTCGACCCAGCGGAATTGCTGACCAGAAAACTACTGAGCCGCCCGGAAGTCTTCCAAGACTCAGGTCATGACGTTCTTCAGCATTGCTACACGCGAGTACACATGAGCACACGCAACCTCGCTGTCACTGGTTGGACAGGACTGCTACGATCATTCTCCTGTTTTCAAGAATCTGGAGTTTGAAATGCGAGTGTTGTTGTTTGATATCGATGGGACATTGATTGACGCGGGAGGGGCTGGTCAGGCCGCCATGGAAAAGGCGGTTGCGATCGAATTCGGCGAGACTCGGCCTGTCAAAGATATTCCGGCGGCTGGCCGTACAGACCGTGCCATCGGCCGTGATTTATTCGAATACTATTCGATTCCAGCAACCGATGAGAACTGGAAACGATACCTCGACACCTATTTCTCGCTGCTGCCTGATTCACTGCAGACGAAACCAGGGTCAGTCCTGCCTGGCGTCCATTCACTCATCGATCAATTGAGTCAGCGTGAAGACGTCTTTCTGGGGCTATTGACGGGAAATTTCGCCCGCGGTGCACATCTCAAGCTTCAACATTATGGGCTGCACCACCATTTTCGGACCGGCGGTTACGGCGACTGGCACCTGCATCGTGACGATGTCGCTCGCGATGCCTTGAAATCCGTTCGCGAGCATCTGCCTGAAGTTCAGTCCGAGCAAATCTGGGTCATTGGAGACACGCCTGCCGACGTGCAATGTGGCCGCGCGATTGGAGCCAGAGTTCTGGCCGTTGCGACGGGGATCTTCAGTGCCGATCACCTCGCCCCACATCGCCCAGACCTGTTGCTCGACGACCTGTCCGATGTGTCAGGCTGGCTGGAGCAACTCTAGGTTCGGGCGGGTTTTTCGATCGATATGCTGATCGCTGAAAACTGACCGCTGAAAACTGATCACTGTACGGTTTTTCACGCCGCGTTCAACAGATCATCGCCGGATTGATCGCTGTACTGCGTCTGAAAGATTCCCTTGCTTTCGATGATGGACGTCGCATCGAAACGCTTCCCAAAGTAGTGCTTTTGTGCCAATTCGTCATTCAAGACGGTTTCGGCATCACCACTGGCAAGAATTCGGCCCGCAAATACGATGTAACTGCGATCGGTGATAGTCAGGGTTTCTCGCTCGCGATGATCGGTGAGCAGAATGGAAATCCCACGGTTTCGCAGGTCAGCAATAATGTCCTGGATGCTGTGAATCGTCACAGGGTCAATCCCGGTAAACGGTTCGTCGAGCAGGATCAGTCGCGGATCACTCGCCAGGCAGCGAGCAATTTCCAGACGGCGTCGTTCCCCCCCGGACAGGGTTCCTGCGGTCTGCTGGCGTTTGTCGGTCAAGCCGAACATATCCAGCAATTCATCAGCGCGTGCCATTCGATCACGGTACGACTTCGGCTGGAACTCAAGCACTGCATACAGGTTTTGCTCGACAGAAAGCTTGCTGAAGCAACTGTTGTTCTGAGGGAGATACCCCATTCCACGTTGAGCCCGCTTGTAGAGTGGCCAGTTGGTGACATCGACATCATTGAAGATGACTCGACCGGCAGTCGGTTTGACCAGGCCGCACGCCATACTGAAACTTGTGGACTTTCCAGCACCATTAGGGCCGAGAAGACCGACGATTTCACCGGGTTCGACGTGAAAACTGACGCCGTCAACAGCCCGCTTTCCGGGATACTGCTTCACTAATCCAATGCATTGCAGTAACGACATTCTCGTCCTCCTTGACGATCGATTCCGTACAGTAACCTATTAACCCATATTGCGTTACATGTCGACTCCAGCTTGGCAGAAGCACGAACGCGTGGGCAAGTCACTGAACAATTCTATCGAATCCGTTTCCATCTCCACCACTGCGGGTAAAATGGGACGGAGTATTCCGGATACGCGCCCGCTTCCTGCTCGTTCTGTCCATGATGCGACCAGAGCATGAATCCCTTGCCGCCATTCAAAAACGGAATCCCATGCGGCCAGTAAATGAAGAATGCCTTGCCGATCAGCGCTGTTCGATTGACCGCGTGACGATTACGGGCGTGCCTGACCTGATTCGGCCAGAGCCGACTGTCAGCACTACGAGGGCTATTGTCTCCCATCACGAAAAATTCGTCTGACGCCAATTCATGAAACTCGGCACCGCCGCGGCGTGAGATTTTCTCGTACATTTCACCCCATTTCAGAGGATCACTGAGAAGTTCCCGCAAACGATGATTACCATCCGCTTCCTGAAATGCATCGTCCGATCGGCTGGCATCGTCTGAGACTCGATCTGCACGATAGTAGATATCGCGTTCAATCAGCAGCTTGGAAACAGTTGCTGTCATCCCCTGAACAGTGATCGCAACGGGAGAGAGATCCGATTCCTGCGGCCGATGGTTGGCCGGTGCTTCAAATTCAACAGCTGCGACGAGGCCATTATTCAACAGATGTTCATTAACCCACAGGCAGAGCCGATCATCGACATTGGCAAATCGCACGGAATAACTTCCCGCTCCCTTGATGGGAGTGTTGGCCTTCCCTAGCTCAATTTCGGGTGCCGTTTCCGGATCCGCTGCGAGATCGTCATTCCGTGTGATTGAGGCAATCCCGGACGTCACATCAACGCGGCATCGGTAGCGTCGAACCCCTTCTCGAAGTTCAAGTGTCAGGTGAGAATTGCCGCCGCTCACCGACGCGATTTTGACATTCCCACTCAGTGTCAGATCTCCGACCCAGAACTGATCTTCGTCAATGCCGTTGCGGTAGCCGCGACAGGCGTTGTAACCGCAGAAATCTGAAACCAGTTCTGGTTGTGGAGTTGAAGTCACTGGCTTGCCTCTGTCGGCATCGTCCCATTCCGTGACGTGTGGGACGAAATGCGAATAACGAATGGACTGCGGTGCGTCGGCAGCAGTCAATTCAAAACGCCGAAGTTTGGGGTCCTGTTTACATCCCGGTGTTTCAGCCCGCCAATTCTCCGGCCATCCTGCTTTCAAGAGTTCTGTCGGAGGGTGAACATCATCGTAAACCACGTGTTGCAGTAGCTTCTGCTTGTTTGGATCACGTTTGCGAAGGATCTGGAAATCCCCCGCAGCCACCTTTCGAGCGTATACGTCTCCCCGTTCGACACGAATGGTCTCGCCAGGAAGCCCAACCAGCCGCTTGATGTAGTTTTTTTGCGTATCTTCAGGGTAGCGAAACACGATCACATCCCATCGGTCCGGCTCGCCGAACAGGTACGACGATTTGTTGACCAGAATTCGATCACCCTTGAAGACCGACGTGTCTTTGACGTTATGGAGATGCCGACAGTTGGGGCACATCGATTGTTCAATTCTCAAAAGCGATAGCAGACTGCCCGTAGAATCATCGATTTCTTCGCTGGCCCCGATTGCATAAGTATGGCCACACCCCGGGCAGACGACGTCTTTATTCCGCCCATACAGCGTGGGTGCCATTGATCCGGTCGGAATGACGAACGCTTCCGCAACGAACGCGCGAAACAAGAGTGCCAGAACGAAGGCAAACGCGATGGATTCGATCAGTTCGCGAACCACATCATTCGAGTTCTGGTGCGGTTTCGTATCTTTCACCGCTGGAGCCTTGTCGACCGCATCGCCTTGCTGTGATTTTGGATTCGCCATAAACGTCAACAATCCTTCTGAATTTGATCGTCCATTCAGCAGAGCCCATGTTGTTGCCACGTGGTAACGAGACGACGGCGCAAAGAGACTCGATTTCTTCCCAGAGGAGTATACCTGAACAGTGTCGCCACGAAAATGGGGACCCGCGACTTCAAACGCGTCGCTTCAAAATCGAGCTTGACGCTGCGAGAGATATTCGACCAATGCGCGATCGAACGGCATGCTGGTATCCAGAGCGACGTAATCAGCACCCATGTTCAGGCATTCACGGCGATATTGCTGACGCAATTCCTCGACGGCTTCCAGATAGTCACGTCGAATCCCATCGGCATCGACGATCATGCGGTCTCCAGACTCAGGGTCTTCGAAGTCGGAAAGCCCTTCAAACGGGAATTTGACTTCGGCCTCGTCCAGGACGTGAAACAAAATTACGTCGTGCCCCGCATGACGCAACATGTGCAGACTGTCCAGCACCGGCTGCGGATCGCACAATAAATCCGAAAAGAGCATCATCAGGCTGCGATGCCGAATCATTGACGCGATGCGACGGATATTGCCCGGCAGATCCGTTTTTCCCGTCGGTTTAGCTTTCGACAGCAGCGCCAGCATGTTTCCGAGCTGGCTGCGTTTACTGCGAGCGGGCAGACAGGTTCGCAATTGGGTATCAAACGTCATCAACCCGACGGGGTCCTGCTGATGAATCATGAGATATGTCAGTGCTGCGGCCAGGCACGTACAGTAATCAAACTTCGTCAATTCCTGCCGCCAGGTGTATCCCATGCTCTCGGAGAGATCCATCAGGATATACCCCGAGATGTTCGTCTCGGCCTGGTACTTCTTGATGTAAAACCGGTCGGTTTTGGCAAAGACCAGCCAGTCAATGTCCTTGGGATCATCCCCCTGCGAGTATCGTCGGTGTTCACTGAACTCGACGCTGAACCCCTGAAACGGACTGGCATGCAGGCCCGTCAGGAATCCTTCCACGATGAAACGGGCGCGCAGATCCAGCCTCGCAACATTGCGAATCACTGATGGCTTCAGAAATTGCTCGGCACCCGCCATCCGCCCACCTGTGTAACTAAGATTCTGTGGAATCCATTGAATTGAGCACGACGGCAATCGTAACAGATTTCGGTGAATGGTGTCGTGTCAGAGATCGTGATTGGAGTTGGGAAATTTTGCTCCGTGCCGTCTCTCATAGCCCGATTTTCCGCGATTCTGTATGCCGTGAATGAAAACACCCGACCGGATGGTTCCGGTCGGGTGTCGTATTGATGGAAGTATTCGACGGGACGTTTAGTAATCCCACTGAACGCCGAAACTCCAGTTTTGTGTGACGAACGAAGATCGTTTGTCGGTCAACAATGGACTGACAGGATAAGCCTGCCAGTCAATGGTGTTGGAGGGACGATACATGTTTCCGATCAGAATCACCGTGTAACCAGCCTGGAATTCCGCTCCGCTCAGAATCTTGGACTTCTTAAGCACTGGAACATACTGGAATACGTTTGCACGACCGAAAATCCCCTGTTCAAACATCGGCGACAGATTCGTGGTGTTGTCTTCGTGCGAAAACCTGGTCTTCGTCACATCGCCGCGAGCCCCCAGTGCCGTCGAAGGCATGATGTATTGATCGGTTGCCGTTCCACCGGTCTTCGGATAGTACGCGTCCCCGATGTTGAAGCCCGAAAGATTGCGGGACGAGTAATTCGCCAGCAGGCCGAACTTGGTCTGGGTATAGACCTTGAAGTGATCCTTACCAAGATCGAGTCGCAGGCCTGCTTCTGGGCCGGTCATCTGCGAAGTGACCCCTGCACTGAGCATCGACTGCATGATGTTCAATGTCGTGGAGGCTTCCAACGCTTGCGGGCTCAGATTACCTGTTGAGGTAACTGCACCACCCCCGCCGTTGTTACCATTCTGCCCGTTCACTGCGATCGTATAACCAAGCCCGCTGTCTGCACCGTCAAACGAGAAGATTTCTCGAGTCTGGATGTAACGTGCACCGTACATTGGCCGCAGAGTTATCGCATCCCGCTCGAAAATCGGTGACGCGAACCAGTCGAGATTGACTCCTCCAACGCGGGTTTCGTACTGCAGTCGATAATAGATATCGAAGGGCTGTACCACACCAGGCAGACCGTTGTGATCCGTGTCTGCTCCCTGCAGGGTGATCCCGGCATAGGCATGCAGGTGAGTCAACATGTCGGTTTGCAGGAATGTGGCACTGTTGTAAAGCAGTGGGTCAAATCCCCGGCGATCACCAATGTACAGCGTTGATGACGTGGGCGAGATGAAAAACGCCGATGCCTGGAAACCACTCTGATCAGCATTCCAGAATCCCCACGTACCTCGCGCACCAGCCGAATTCAGCCGGTCCGTGATACTTCCCGTGGATTGAGGCATGAAGATCTGCACGTCTCCGGTACTCGCACCGCCACCACCGTTACCACCGCCATTGGCTGCGGTCGTTTCACGGTCCGGTGTACCAATGGTGGACGTACCAGCCGCCGTTTCCTGGAATGGCTGATTGTTGTCCGGATACACAACACCCGGATTCAGGTTGGGAACCTGGTTGACACCATTGGCCCCAACCAGACTGTTCGGGTGGTTCGTGTTCGAAAACAACGCCTCGGCCGTGAAGTAGAACGTCCGGTTTCCGAAGATCTGCCGGTTGAACCAGAGACCGTTCTGATTGGACGTTTGGTCCACGGGTGGGCCGTAATAGGGTGAGATATTTGGCCATGCCGCCGCTCCAGGAGGATATCCACCCTGCGGCCCCGGGTACGACTGCGGGTAGGTCCCGTAGTTCGCACTATAGGGCGAGGGCAACATCCCGGTTTGATCGGGATTGCCTACATTGTTCGGTAAGGCTGGTGGTGACTGGGCTTTCGCCTGTTCACCAACAACCGCCAGCCAAATGCTGACGAGACATGCCAACCAGTGCCGTTTCCGCATCAGTCGTTCCCTGACTTGGACGCCGAGAGTCCAGTACCTCGAGCCATTGTGGCTCAACGCAAGCGCGACAATCCGCGCCTAACCGATCTATCGGACTCTGGAGTTGGTAAACTCTAACGATTGTTCCGAAGTTGACGAAAAACGGGGTGGTTCCGTTTATATCGAAGATTTTGCGGCGGAAAGCGGCGAGATCGGCCTGTCGATCGGCTGCCTCAGAAACTAAACGGCAGAATTCACCGCATCAGCGCAGGGGGATTGATCAGCAGTGCCAGCATGTCCCGAACTAGCCGTCAGGTCTTGGCTCACAGGGGTGGATTGCTAATCAGAGCAGCATGACAAGACCGGGAATGATCCGGATCCGTTCAAACACCATCAGCACCTCCGACGACGATTCAACCCACGGCGTTACCGTGACAGCCACGTGTCGTCCTGCCGGAGTTTCCCGTGTCTCAAATGGCGGGTCAAATTCGAGTTCGAGAACTTCGCGAACGACCGAGATCACCTCTGTCACGAAATCCACATCCGCTTTTCCCACCGCCTTAAAGACGAACTTCCCTGGAAATTGATGCATCGCATCGAGCAGTTCACGGGGAGGGAGAGATGACATCAGACGGCCTCTTCTGGAAATTATTCGCGTCAGCAGCAGCATACACGAACAAAGAACGCTTGCGAAACTGTTTACTTCCGATGAAACTAGATTGACGAGATGAGGCGAAAATCTCGCTCGGGTTCACGTGAGCCCTGCTCAAATAATCCATCGTCTCACTCGAAAACCTTTGGTATCCATGAGTTAGGGGCTGCTGCGCACGGGCGAGTCTCAGTTTTGGACCTGATTTTTCAATGAAGGGTTTGTGGTTGAACATCATGCAGGCGCTCGGACAAAAAAATGCCAGACCCAAGGCACCGATCTATAACGAACAAGATCGCGCCGGTCTGCGGCGTGCGAGTCGCTTCAATGCTCAACTCATGGACTTCCTTCGCCCCCAGGTCAGAGCCGGGGTCACGACGCTCGAACTTGACCGAATCGCCTACGAATATACTGTTGAACACGGGCACACGCCGGCCTGCCTTGGCTACAAGGGCTATCCGAATACGATTTGCACCAGTGTCAATGAAGTCGTTTGCCACGGAATTCCCAACAAGACTCCCCTCCGCGAAGGGGATATTGTTAATCTGGATCTGACAACCATCGTTGATGGATGGCATGGTGACTCCTCTGAAACGTTCCTGATTGAACCGGTCGCCGAAGAGGCACGAAAACTCGTTCAGGTTGCCTTTGACTGCTTATATGTGGGGATCGACGCAATTCATCCCTACGGAAAACTGACCGAAATCGGACGAGCCATTGAACGCTACGCTCGAGTCCGCGGGTATTCGGTCGTCCAGGAATATCAGGGGCATGGACTGGGGCGCGAGTTCCACCAGGAACCCGGGGTCCCTCACTTCGTCCCGAAACTCAACCCATCCCAAGTCGTGATAGAACCCGGGATGTGCTTTACCGTTGAGCCGATGATCAATACCGGGACTTGGCGAACAATGCTCGATAAGCACGACAAGTGGACGGTTCGCACGATGGATCTCTCCCTTTCAGCCCAATTCGAGCACACGATCTTGGTGACCGAATCTGGTCCGGAAATCCTTACAGCGACAGAACATGGACCAAAACAAGGGTTTCAGTTCTAGCCGTTGGAAGGTCTTGGGCAGGTCAGGAGTGATGGAAAACCGTTCCGACGGTATCACCCAGGTGCAGAAGCACCATTTCGACCGCTTGCCATTGACGCCATTCACGTAGTGAATCGGTCTCAAGGTGTTTAATTGTCGCGATTTCTGGCGAAAGCACATGGCTGAATACAGTCACGTGGACGTCATCGCCATCTCGATGTGCAACTCCGATGAAAACCAACCCATCCTCGTGATTCGGAGCATTGGGGCCAAGGTGGCCCGTAATTGCTGCCGAGAAAGTTGCCTCGGGAGTGCGCTCCAGAACGCCGACCGCCATTAATCGTGCCACGACATCACTGACAGGGCCGGGGCCTGGGGCGACCAGAAGAGCAGGGTCGATCCCAAGCCAGCGGGACTTGGTATCAAGTCGGTAGACGACGGCGGAACCACAATGGTACTCGGAAATCCCCGGAACGCGGCCCAGAGTGGCTGAAATCAGTCCGGCCGTGCAACTTTCCGCAAAGACGACGCGAGTCTTCGTTGTCTTGAGTAACGCTGCGATTCGGCTCGCGATCAAGTGGAGTGGCTGTGGCATTTGGGGGGCTTCCGTTGAGTTTTCCGGGATAAACGATTGCCAGAACTGCAGTCTTTCGCGGGTGATAGTGCTTGTTGCATGAGAAAACAGAATGTCTGGTCTGATCGTAGCGGTTATGCCGATGATTCCTGTCGTACCACTCACGGCAGTTCACCGCGATCGGAAATTGAGGGTGAACACCAACGAGAATGAGTGGTGAATTGGGGCGTAACTGTGCCAAGTCTCTACGGCCAGTTGCTGTTCGTCCAGTGATCTGACGAACGGCATGGGGGGATTGACGGGGATGGCTCGTTTTCTACGATCGAGGTCTTGGCGCAGCAGATTGCTTGCGGGAGCCGCCTGCGGGTTGGCTTTCGGAAGCGCGCTGCTCGCCGCGGACGCACCGTTATCGTCGCGTGAAACATCAGAATCAGCGGCGACGAAAGCCGTTTCCAGCGATGCTGAGTTGGACGTTGCCTTCCAGACTCTGGGAGTCTTAACCGCAAAATTGGGGTCATCGACATCATTGGTTCGCAAGCAGGCGATTCAGGAACTGCCACTAGCGGAACTGAATGACGACGGAAAAGCCAAAGTTAATGGTGTTTTGAATAATCTGGCGATGTTTCGTCGCCTGCCGACCTTAACTTTCGAAGTTGATCCCGACGTATACAACTATTTCCTCCGACACCCGGATGTCGCCGTTGCGACTTGGCGGGCCATGGAAATTTCAAAATTCCAGCTCAATGAAGTTGCTCCTGACCACTTTGACGCCGATGCGGGCGATGGTTCTGTGGGACATATCCAGATCCTTCGTCAGACCCCGACAGAAACGTTGATTCATTGTGACGGTGCCTTCAAGAGTCCGTTGCTGCCTCGACCGATCGTGGCGCGAGCCGTGATGAGGTTGCAAACGACATTTGCCAAAGAAGCAGATGGTCGCCTGATTGGAACTCATTCGGGCGACGTTTTTGTGGAATTCCCCTCTCAGGCTGTGGAAACGATTGCAAAGGTTATTTCGCCAGTCAGCCATTCCATTGCAGACCGCAACTTCAAACAAATCACATTATTTGCGCACCTGATGACTCAAGCGATGGCCAAGCATCCCGGCTGGATTGAATTGATCGGCAACAAACTTGATGGAGTGACTCCTCAGAAACGGTTGCAGTTTCTGGAAATCGCAGCTCGCAGCCATGTGCTGGCACGCAAGCGAACGGCAGGACATGCGGTGAAGACATTTGCCCCGGAAGAGATCCTTTCGCCATTCCGCCTGGCGGATGAGACCCCTGCGGCAACGATTCGTCCTGTCACAGCGACAGCCCGAGATTGAGGTGACGGTGGTAGACCCGGACCGCCGTCACTCCAACCGGCTGGCCTCCCCGTGGGGGCCAGCCGGCTTGTTTTTTTCGCCAGCAGTAAATGCGTCGCACGACCAGTGATCAGCCCGACCACCTCTGAACCTGCCATTGAAATCCAGGGCAATCGGCTTTTTTAATGTCGGGTGGGACAAGCTCGCCGGCTGCGCACCGTTTGTGTTGCGCAATGCCGGTTTTCAATTCGGAAAGTGAAAAGGTGTCGGGGTGCCACGATCTTGGAGTCTGCGACAAGGTCGTGCTAAATTTGGTTTCTAGTCCATTTCACAACCGATCTCTTCGCCGTCTCCATGAAATTTCGCTCATTCTTAAGATCCATCGAAGACACGGCCTTGTCGCAGACTCCAAGACCGTGGTACCCATTCCTTAAGTTCGAAATCTCAGTTTCCAGGCAGATCCAGCAACTTCCGAGCAGCCCTCGGGTACGCCTGGTGCGCACTCCGCCACCCCATCGTGCTGGACATTGCCGAAGCGAGCACATCACAAGAGTAGGGTGGGACCAGTGGCGCTTCGCCGCGCCGGCCCACTATCAATTCTCGACGTTTCCTTATGGTGGGCCGGCGCTCGAAGCGAACTGGTCCCACCCGACATTGAAAAAGCCGATTGCCCCGCCATTGAAATCGCGGCATCGTTGAATTCGCAGCCAGCGGCACTATGCTGAAGGGGTTCCTGCCCCGATTTCCCACCTGCGGAGTTACCGATGTCCCGATTGTTCGTCTTGTCCCGAGTGCTCTTCATCGCTGCGGCCACGCTTGCAAATTCGAATACTCGATCGATGGCTGAAATGCCAAAATCGATCAATGTCGGTAAGAATCCTGAAAGCGTCTGTCGCGGATTTGGCGGTAAATTATTCGTCACGATGATCAACGGAGAAGAGCTCGGTGACGGGACGATTGTTTCTGTTGAAGGCGAAAACGTGACAGTTTTTGCCAAGGGATTCAATGCCCCCAAGGGGCTGGTATTTGTTGGCGACTATCTCGTCACGGCCGATGAAACGACAATGTGGAAGATCGACAAGGCGGGAACGGCGACTAAGCTGGTCGAAGCCAAGAACTTTCCACAGCCCATCGAATTTCTGAACGATGTGGTGGCAGGACACGACGGAGCCAGTGTGCTCGTTTCCGAAATGAGCAGCCCCAAGCCGATGTTTGATCCCGACGGGGACCGACGACTCTGGGACCTGGCCAGCGACCAGGCCAAAACCCTGCCAAACAAGGGTTGCATCTACAAAGTCACTCTCAAAGGGGAAGTCACGGTTGCTGTTCCACCGGGAAATCCAGCGATCCGTTTTCCAAACGGCGTCACGCTGGGTGCTGAAGGAGAAGGAATTTTCGTCGGTGATTTCTTCTCTGGAGAAATCGTAAATTACCTCGATGGCAAGTACACTACCCTCGCGACGGGAATGCGGGGCATCGACGGACTCACCGTCACCAAAGACTTCTTCTACGCATCCAGTTGGACCCAGGGAAAGGTCTGGAAGGTTGATCGAAAGACTCGCAATGCGACGGTGATCCTCGAAGGATTGAAATCTGCCGCCGACTTCTATTTCGATGCGAAGAACCACCAGCTTGTTGTCCCAGACATGATCAGTGGAACACTGACGTTCTTGCCGATCAAGTGAGCCTCTTGAATTGCTCGTTTGATTGACGTCGCTCGATTTTTAATTTGCTTTTCATGAGTCGCGACTGGCGATAACCACCAGTCATCGGCTCGCTTGAATTTGTCAACGTACGGCCTTTCTACCCAGGAGTCTTCAGTATGAAATTGACTTTCAATCGGATGGTCCTTGCAACATGTCTATTGGCCATTTCGGCCAGCAGTTGGGGGCAGGATAAGAAGCAGGCGTTCCTCGATTCCAAGGACGCCGGGCCGGACTTCGTTGTGCAGGGCGAATACGTCGGCAAGCTCGGCGACCACGCTGTCGGTGTGCAAGTCATTGCCAAGGGCGCTGGTAAGTTTGATGGCGTCGTTTTCCCAAATGGACTTCCCGGAGCTGGCTGGGATGCTGAAAAGAAGGTCAAGCACAAGATTTCGGGTGAGACCAAAGACGGCTCAACCAAGCTCGCCGGTGGCGACTTCGAAGGGACGATTACCGGTGATACGCTGGCCCTCAAGCAGGGAACCACAAGCGGTGAACTGAAGAAAGTTCACCGGGCATCTCCGACAGTCGGAGCCAAGCCACCTGAAGGGGCAATCATTCTGTTTGACGGAACGAGTGTCGACAAATGGAATCCAGGTAAGCTCGAAGGGAACTTGATGGGCGTTGGAACACGTACCAAAGACGTCTTCGAAAACTACACACTGCATCTGGAGTTTCGCACGCCGTTTATGCCATTTGCGGGTGGTCAGGGCCGCGGGAACAGCGGGATGTATCTGGGGGATCAGTACGAATGCCAGATCCTGGACTCGTTCGGCCTTGAAGGAGCTGACAATGAATGTGGCGGGATCTACAGCAATTCGAAGCCCAAGGTGAACATGTGCCTGCCACCGCTGACATGGCAGACCTATGACGTCGATTTCACATGCGCCAAGTTCGAAGGTGACAAGGTCGTTGCACCAGCCAAGGTGACCATCAAGCACAATGGCGTCATCGTCCATGAAAATCTGGAATTGAAAACGACCCCCGGCGGATCACGTAATGATCAAAAGCCAGGTGGCCTTTTCCTGCAGGACCACGGCGATCCAGTTCGATTCCGGAATATCTGGCTGGTCCTGAAGAAGTAGGTTTGACAAGTTGATTTAACCGAATTGGCATTCCTGCCAGTCGCGTCTGGAAAGGGCATTCGGTTCAACTCGTCGCATTGACAGCTCTCGCGGTCACATTGGATGCCGCGAGAGCTGTAACGACGTCTTATTGTTCTTGCTCCCCTTCGTCAGCCTCCGAAACACCGGGCATTTCGTCTGTTTTCATGAATTCCCTCAGCAGTGTCGTCGCATAGACGCCGCTCGGAAGTGAAAATGCGAAACGCAGTCCCCCCGCTTCCGGAGTGATTTCGAGCTGACCCGGTCGAATGACGAACGGTCGTCTGGTTCCAGACATCAGGTTCAGATACTTGGCGAAGTGTTCGGGACCCAGACCACTCCAGGCGAGCAGATCAGCCTCTCGCTGTTGTGGGATTCCAAAGGGTTCCCGCATCTTCAACCCGAACATGGGGCCGGTGACAGCGATTTCTCCAGAGTCGTATCGGGGTTGTTCTGCGGCCACATCTTCTGCGATGAATTTGCCGCCAGATGCGACCACTTCCATGACATCACCAGCGAGTACTTTGTTAAGTATTCCGTCGGCCAGGCGGTCGGCCAGTGCGTGGTTGAACAGGTCAGACTGCACGGCTGAAAGTGAGAGTCTCAGCAGGAAGCGGCGCTGACGTTCTGGAATTTCGCGGGATTTCTTACGCCCGGTCAGCAGATCCAATCCGAGTTGCAGGGTTTCGCCTCCGTGGCCAAATCGCTGAGTCCCATAATAGTTGGGAAAGCCCAGTTTCCGGATTCGACTGGCGATTGATTCAGCCTTTTCGGCCGCCGACTCTTCCACGTCGCGGATCACGATCGAGAAACGATTTCCCTTCAGATGACCGGTTTTCAGTTTATTCCCATGACGTTCGGAACGAAGCACCTTGATCAATTCGGTGTCGATCGATGGAACTCGTTCACTCAGTTTGGCAGGAACTGAAATGTACTGGCGGGTAATCGCTCGCCGGTCTTTCATCCCGGCAACGCCAATGTCGCGCGAAGGACAACCGAGTGCCCGGCTGACGTGGCTTACGAGGTCATTTGCGGCGACATCGCGTTTTTCGATCCACAAAAACAGATGTTCGCCAGTTCCTGCTGGTTCGTAGGCGGGAATCTCGTCGACCACAAAATCCTCGACCGAATCCTTCCACCGGCCGCCGATTCCCGGCAGATCAGCCGTCAGATACGGAAGGTCACGAAGGGGCGGAACGGGTGCGGGACTGGACGACTTTTCGGTTTCTGGCACGGGATCATTCATGGGATTCTCTGGAAGCAGATCCCGTCGTCCTTGACGGTCTCCGCAGGTTAGGTCTACGCTGTCACTGGTTCTATTGGCGACCTTGGCAGGGGACGTGAGTCCCAGGTGGCCCCGGCGCGGTGAATCAGGCAATTTCTACGGGATAGGCGGCGGGATGCGAATCGTAGCGGGTGAACTGCGTCGGCGAAAGCTGCTGACCAATCCTGGCAAGACAACTCGACCGATTACGGATCGGGCGAAAGTGATGCTTTTCGATCACATTCGTGACTTTATCCCTGGAAAACGTGTACTGGATGTTTTCTCGGGAACTGGATCGCTCGGATTCGAATCGCTCAGCCGGGGTGCCAAAAGCGTCGTCTTCTGCGAGCAGGACCATCGAGCCCATGAATTACTCGTCCAGAATGCAACTCATCTGGGCGTCACCGAACGGACGCTCTGCTGGCGAGTCGACTGTCTGCGCTGCTCGTTCAAGGCGCAGGGTGATCAGGGCTGGTACCCGTACGACATCCTGTTTTTTGACCCTCCCTACGAAATGATCAAGTCGTTAAAGCGAGGGTCCGTCCTGTATAGGGCCCTTCAGCGGCTGACAAAGGACGAATTGACCACACCGAACGCACTCATGGTTCTGCGAACCCCGACGGAAAGCACATTCGACCTTCCGGAAGCGTGGGTACCGTTTCGCGTGCTGTCTCTCGGCAGCATGGATATGCATCTGCTCCGCAAGGAAGGGGTGTCGTTAACGGCGCCCGATGATGCTGCTGTTGAAGACGCTGGTGACGACGAAGCCGCGGTTTCGTAGATTTCGTGGCCATTTAGCCCCGTTGGGCAACGCTGTGAAGCATTTTTGCAGGCTAAAATTGGGATTTCCAT
>JBAWWJ010000157.1:0-19470 GCA_037146815.1 Planctomycetota bacterium | reverse complement strand
TTTTTCACGTTCTTTCCGAACTCCGCTAAACAGGTTCGCTTACTTGAGGACTAAGCCGAGTGATCATGGTTGACTGTGAACTGCCGCACGACGAGCGACTTGCGTGGTGGAATCCCCTGAACTGGCCGGCGGGAATCTGGGTTCTGATCATTGGTTCTCTCATCATGTCGCTGCCGTTCATCATCCGGACGGTGATGCTCTCTGGCGTGTCGGAAATGCCGGAACCGTTTGACGTCGCCGAGTTCGCGAAATGGAATGTTCCCGACGAGGACAACGCATTTACGGATTACAGCCTGGCCGTAGAAACGAAGGCGAAGCTTGGCACAATTGCAACGCCACCGTCTTTTGATGCAGTAATGAATGACGGTTGGTCCAAGTCCGACGAAGAACTTCTCACGTGGATGCAGATGCATCGGGAGTCACTCGATGTCTGGCGTCGCGGGACAACCAAACAAAAGGGAAGGTATGTCTCTCCGCTCGACATGTCGTTCGGCACGTTGTTGCCCGTCATCCAGGAACAGAGGATGTTCGCACGACTGGCTGTCCTGGAAGGTTATCGTTGCCTGGAAAAGGGCGAATTGGATGATGCCTACCAATGGGGGCGTGCGATATTTCGCGCGGGAGGCCACACAACATATCGTGGCTGTCTGATTCAGGGGTTAGTGGGAGTCGCGCTGCATAGCATGGCTTCGAATTCCCTTCAGCAATGGGCAGAACATCCACAGGTCACGTTAACGCAACTGACATCCGCATTGGCTGCGGTACGCGCGGACGAAGCGCTGTATGAACCGACGTCCAGCATCCTGAAAGCGGAATACATGACTGTCGAGAATACCCTGGCGTCCGGAAAATGGGGGGAAGTCATGGACCAGTCGGGTGGTCCCAATTCCGGATTCGTGTGGATGGCCATGAAAAGTGGGGCGTGGGTCATCGGCGAGCCTGATTTGATGCGCCGACTTTATCGTCAGATGGTCGCAAATCATCTGCGTGAAATTGACAAGCCGATGGCAAAGCGGACAAAACTGGTCGGGTCAGCAGGACTCTTTCTGTTCGATATCGACCCGGCGGTTCCGCTCCTTCGAGGGCAGATGAACCCGCAGGATATCGATCAGCAGTCGAAGCGATCGATCCTGATGAGGCTACTGTCACCCGCGATGAAAAATGCTGATGAGGCATTCCTGCGACGACGTGCTCGTCAGTCGGCTCTTGAAATTCTCCTGGCAGTCCAAGCCTACCAGCGTGACAACGGCCAGTATCCGTCGGAGCTGGCCGACGTCGTACCAAAGTATTTGGACCAGGTCCCGCTGGACGCCTTCGATCGATCCGGTGGAACCATGCGTTATCGGCGCGACGAGGCTGGCGGGGCAGTGGTCTGGAGCATCGGGCCCGACGGCGTTGATGGAAATGGCGATGTTGTTACTAAAACGGCTCAGCCACCTGATGTCGGGTTTGTGATCAAGCAGCGCTCGGAACAATGAAGTGTGACATCGAACCGCCCTGGCAATTTCATAGCGATTCGTGAACTGAGCTGAATTGACCATGGTCGAAAATCAACGGCCTCACGGTGAGCGAACAGCGTGGAGAAATCCCATGAACTGGCCCACAGGAATCTGGGTACTGCTCGTTGGTTCGCTCATCATGTCGCTGCCATTCCTCATCAGGATGGTGATGCTCTCTGGCGTATCGGATATGCCGGAACCGTTTGACATCGACGAGTTCGTGAAATGGGATGTCCCCGACGAGGAGAACGCATTTACCGATTACAGACTGGCCGCTGAAATGAAGGCGAAACTTGGCGCCATTACGACGCCTCCGTCTTTTGAAGCGGTGATGAATGACGGTTGGTCCAAGTCCGACGAAGCACTTCTCACATGGATGCAGATTCATCGTGCATCGCTCGATGTCTGGCGTCGCGGGACAACCAGGCAAAAGGGAAGGTGTGTTTCGCCGCGCGAGATGTCGCTCACCAAGTTGTTACCCGTTATCCTGGAGCAGCGTTTCTTTTCGAAACTGGCCACTTTGGAAGTGAGTCGCTGTCTGGAAAAGAACGAATTGGATGAGGCCTTTCAATGGGGGCGAGTGATATTTCGCTCGGGGGGCCACACGACATATCGTGGCTGTCTGATCCAGGGATTGGTGGGAATCGCCCTCCATGACCTGGCGTCGAGCCGCCTTCAGCAATGGGCAGAACATCCACGGGTGCCGGCGGAGCAACTGACCTCCGCATTGGTTGCTGTACGTGCGGATGAAGGGCTCTATGAACCGCCGTCAAGTATCCTGAAAGCAGAATACATGTATGTCGAGAATATTCTGGAATCCGGAGAATGGCTGGAATCCGTAAGCCCATTGAACGGTCCGCCTACGGGTTTCGTTGCCAGCGCCCAGAGAGGGGGCGCGTGGGTCATGGGTGAACCAGAACTAATGCGGCGACTGACTCGTCAGATCATCGCGAATCACCTGCGTGAAATTGACAAGCCGATCACAAAGCGGACCAATCTGGTCGGGTCAGCAGGATACAAACTGTTCGATCTTGACCCTGCGGTTCCGTTGCTTACAGGTCAAATGGATCCGCGGGATATCGTACAGAAGTTGAGGCGATCGATCCTGATGATGCAATTCGGACCTTCCACGAATGTTGACGATTTACTCCTGCGACGACGCGTTCGCCAGTCGGCCCTCGAAATTCTCCTGGCTGTCCAAGCCTACCAGCGTGACAACGGCCAGTATCCGGCGGAACTGGTCGCCGTCGTGCCCAGGTACCTTGACCAGATCCCGCTGGACGACTTCGATCAAGCGGGTGGAACCATGCGTTATCGGCGCGACGAGGCTGACGGAGCAGTGGTCTGGAGTATCGGGCCTGACGGCGTTGATGGAAATGGCGATGTCGTTTCTAAAACGGCTCAGCCACCTGATGTCGGGTTTGTGATCAAGCAGAGATTGGAACAATGAAGCGTCACATGACCCCAGCGATCGGGTCTGCGTGGTGGTCGAAGTAAACGGGCCGATTGGCCGATGTGTAGAGCGGTTTCGTCCGGTCGATCCCGAGCTTCTCGTAAATCGTACAGGCATACTCTTCGGGAGTATGGGGCGAGTCGAGTACATATCCGCCATCGTCGTCTGTCTTGCCGATCACGACACCACCTGGGACGCCTGCCCCTGCGAATACGATTGAGTAGGCATCGGTCCAGTGATCGCGCCCCTGGAATCCATTCAAGCGTGGTGTCCGTCCAAATTCCGTGATGAAGCAAACCAGCGTTTCCGCCAACAGACCTCGCTGGTCCATATCTTCAATCAAGCCAGCAAAGGCATGATCGGTACTTCCCATCATGACCCAATGTCCGATCCCGTACCGTCCCTCACCCCCCGCCTTGTTACGAATCGTGCCACACGAACCTGGCGTATAAATCAGATCGTGATGATCCCAGTTCAACAGGAAGCCGCCAGGGACTTCATTGGAAAATGGCCAGATGACATCGACGGTGACAAATCGCACACCCGCTTCAATCAGCTTGCGACCTGCCAGGTAACAGGCCCCGCGATGCCCGCGACCATACAGATCACGAGTCGCCTGCGATTCAGTCTTCAAATCGAAAGCACTGGCCACTCGAGAGCTGGTCAACGTATCGAACGCCTGTGAATAGAATCGGTCCATCCCCTCAACGTCGTGACCTTCGTTGAATCGCGCATCGAGGCTGCTGAGCATCTGCCGACGACCATCCAGACGACGCGCAACGTTTTCGCCGCGAGGCAGCAGATCCGCGACTTTCCAGTCAGGAGACGAAACATCGCGTCCACCGGTCTTGAAGACTCGCGATGCCGCAGGCAAAAACCCCGTCCGAGCCGAAGCGTTCTGTTCGCTGTTGCCGGGGACCATGATGTAGGGTGGAAGATCGCGACACTCGGTCCCCATGATCTTCGTGGCGATGCAACCAATGTCTGGCATTTCCAACGGGCTGTTCGGGTGCGAACCCGAGAGCATGTACTGGGTCCCATCAGGGTGTCCGTTGGCACCCGATTTTGGATGCCGCATCGAACGAACCACCGTCAGCTTGTCAGCCACGCGGGACGTGTGCGCCAGCAACTCGGTGAACTGTACCCCAGGTGCAGACGTCGAAATCGGTTTGAAAGGGCTGCGATGGTCAACCGGAGCCAGTGGCTTCGGGTCCCAGGTGTCCATCTGGGACATTCCACCCTGCTCCAGGATCACCAGGACATTTTTTGCAGCAGGTTTCACACCGCTGGATGCCGCTTGAGCCTGCAGGGCCATCCATTGGGGGAGCGATAATCCCAGCACGCCGACCGACCCGACCTGCAAAGCTTTCCGACGTGACATCGAACCGAACAGGGAAGATTCATTCATGGAAGAACTCTCGGCGGCGATTCGGGCGGGTAGTCTGACAACATCTCATCGGCAGAATTTGCGGTCGGGTCCAGTAGGTTAACCGTTTGAGGTAATCCGTGGGAAGTTCGGGTTTGCAAATTGTCAGGGCAATCTCATCTCTCGGATTTGACCGCGGCTACCGTGCACTACGTGGCCCAATACCCGTATTCCAGTTCCGTGGCGTACCCATCGGCAGTCGACTTGCCTATAATCGGGCCGATTGTTTACCCGTACCCGGATCTTGCCTTAGAGAACCCGTGTTGCGATGGCTTCCGAAATCGCCCAGCCCGAAACAACTGACGCCAAATCCGTTGGAATCGTCCAGACCCAATATGTGACTTTGTTTGAGCCTCCCCATCCACTCACTCTGGAAGGGGGCCAACAACTTGGTCCAATTACTGCCGCCTACGAAACATATGGCGAATTAACTCCAGAACGCGACAACGCCATTTACGTCTGCCATGCGCTGACCGGCGACGCCCATGTGGCGGGTAAGCACAGTGCCGACAGTCGCAAATTTGGCTGGTGGGATGGACTCGTCGGGCCCGGCAAAGCACTCGATACGAATCGCTATTTTGTGATCTGTGCGAATGTCCTCGGGGGATGCCAGGGGACGACGGGGCCGAGTTGTCGGAACCCCGCGACCGGCCAACCGTATGGTCTGCGGTTCCCGTTCATCACTGTTGGCGACATGGTCGAAGTCCACGCGGCGCTTGTACGGCATCTGGGGATTGAAACGCTGCTGGGAATCGTCGGCGGGAGCCTCGGCGGGATGCAGGTGCTTGACTGGGTCGCCCGCTATCCCGATATGGCCCGCAGCGCAATCTGCCTGGCATCGGCCGCGAAACTTTCGGCACAGGGAATCGCCTTCAATGCCGTCGGGCGTCGGGCGATTACCGCTGATCCACAGTATCAGAATGGTGACTATTACGGGGATGAACCCGCCAAATACGGTGAAGTCGGCCCGCGGTTCGGGCTGGCCCTGGCGCGCATGGTGGCTCA
The DNA here is from genome assembly GCA_037146815.1 of Planctomycetota bacterium. Lineage (GTDB taxonomy): Bacteria > Planctomycetota > Planctomycetia > Planctomycetales > Planctomycetaceae > Schlesneria. The sequence goes on along the minus strand of JBAWWJ010000157.1, from coordinate 14,087 downwards.
CATCACCTATCTTTCGGAAGCCTCGATCGAACGCAAGTTCGGCCGAGACCTGCAGCATAGCGACCACCTGGCCTATGACCTGCAGCGTGAGACCGAATTCAAAATCGAAAGTTACCTGCATTATCAGGGAAAGCGATTCATCGAACGGTTCGATGCCAACAGCTACCTGTATCTGACGCGGGCGATGGACTACTTCGATCTGACACAGCGTTACGGCTCACTGCAAAAAGCCCTCGGTCGAACAAACGCCCGGTTTCTGATTACGTCGTATCACACCGACTGGTTGTTTCCATCGAGTCAAAGTAAAGAGATCGTGACGGCACTGGTCGAGACGCGCCGTCACGTGACGTATCTAGAACTGGAAAGCGTTTTTGGACACGATTCATTTCTGATTGAAATTGAGCAACTGGAAGAACTGGTGACTCCGCTGTTACTGGAAACGTACCGCAGAAGTCGCGATGTTTGATGAAAGATCTTGCGGGGTCATTAGCCGTTTTGCGTTCGCCCGCGGTTAAAATCGGGAGCTAGTGCGTTCCGGCTGATTGATCGAACCCGAAAAATAAGTCGTGACGCTTCCTGCTGTTCGTGTTTTTGATTTTCGCTGTCTTTTCCTGACGAATAAATGCCATGCCCTACGGTGTTCCTGATCCTACCGCAGCTTTGACCGACCGATTGATCATGGATCAAATCGGCCGGGGAAGTCGTGTCCTGGACCTTGGCTGTGGTGACGGACGATTGCTCTGTCGTCTGCGTGACGAAGTCGAATGCTCTGTTCAGGGAATCGAACTGGATCATCGAGGGGTTGTGGAATCGATCACCAAGGGGATGCCTGTCATCCAGGCGGACTTGGACGAAGGTCTGGACGAAATCCCTGAGCACTCTTTCGATTTCGCGGTTCTGAGTCAGACCCTACAGCAAGTTCGACATCCTCAAAACCTGCTGCAACGGATGTTGCGTGTTGCCACGCGCGCGGTCGTGCTGGTTCCGAACTACGGCCACTGGCGAATCCGAGTACAGATCCTGCTTCACGGAAGAGCTCCCGTGACAGGGTCATTGCCTTACGACTGGTACAACACGCCGAATTTGCACTTCATGTCGATGCTCGACTTCCGCGACCTGTGTCAGCAGATGAAGATCCGCATCGTCAGGGAAATCCCGATTATTCATGGTCAGGCGGCAATTGGTGCGTGGGGTGCCAACGTCCGTGCTGACAGCGCTTTGTATGTTCTGGAACGCCAGGAGTGAATTGGATACGGCTGAATCCGACAGTCAGCGCCGGCATCATGGCCTGCAAAACTGTTGAATGAACGAAACGAAAAGGAGAACTTGAAATGCACCGATTGCTTTCCCTTGTACTGTTGTGTGGACTGGTCTCTCCCTTGTTGGCGGCTGATCCCAAGCCCGCGAAAACCGACCGAGCCGCTCTGGAAAAAGAATTCGCCGAAAAGCTGTCCGGGGCCACTCTGGTCGGCACGTTCACTACCGACGGTAAGGAAGGGGCTAAACCTGACCGCTACAAAATTGTTTCCGCAGAAAAAGTGAGTGAGACAGCCTGGGTGATTACTGCGACGATGAAAGTGGGTGGCGAAGACGTCAACATTCCGATATCGATCCCTGTCTTCTGGGCTGATGACACCCCCGTACTCTCGCTGACCAACATGACCATTCCCGGCGTCGGCACGTTCACGTCGCGAGTCATGTTTTATGGGGACCGCTACGCAGGGACCTGGCAGCATGGCGACCACGGCGGCACATTCGCGGGTCTCATCGAAAAGGCCAAGCCTAAAGACAAGAAGTAGTCCGTGGTTCCCCCCGGCGGGATCACAACTGGTGAGAGGACCACCAGCAAAGCGAAGCGCCCAGCCCTCCCGTCTTCACGCGCTGACTGCCGCAGCACTGGTGTTCATCGCGGTCGGCAGGTCAATATGTTGCAGGCCCGGAACGACTTCTTTGGCCAGGACGACCATATGCGGGTGACACGTGAAGAACAGAATCTGGACCGATTTGGCAACTTCGGCCAGCGTGGCCAACGTCTGGCGAACTCGACCATCGTCAAAGTTGACCAGCACATCATCCATGACGATCGGTAGCGGTTCGTTCTGACGACAATAGTGCAGCACGTAGGCCAGGCGGATCGCCAGGTAAAGCTGTTCGCGAGTTCCTGAACTCAACTGGTCTGGTGTCCGCTCGACCCCATCGAAGCGTCGCACGAGAATCCCCTGCGTTGTGCCAGTGGTGCGATCGAATTCAACGTATTTCCCAGATGTCATTTGCGACATCAGCCGCGAAACGGTAGCGACCATTTCCGGCTGGTTTTCACGTTCAAACCGGCGGACAGCTTCGCTCAGCAGGTGCTTGGCAAACACGAGTGGGACGTACCGGTCGACATCTGCGGCCAGATGCGATCGCTTGCGGGATAACTCATCGGTCAGGATTGCGGCATCGCCGGAACCGTCGAGACGGGCGAGTTCGCTCCGTTTCACCGCAGCCGCTCCGTCAGCCTCTCGCTTCTGTTGTTCGACAAGTTTCAGTTGCTCGGCCAGGTCCCGGCGCTGCCCTTCTAGAATGTCGGGCTGCAACTGATTCAACATCCGTTCAAACTCTTCGCGATCTTCGCCCGCCCGGATCAAATCGATTTCGTGCGTCCGTTGTTCCAGGTCGATGTCGAGCTGACCGATCTTCTCAGATCGAGCAACGACTTCGAAGAATTCGGCCTCGGAACTCGCTTCGGCCGCCGAGAACAAATCCGTTCGTTCCGTGATCAGTTGAGTCCGTCGATCTTCGATCAACGTTCTCTGGTCGCGAGCCGCGTCACGCTGCTTGCCGAGTTGGTCGTATTGCTTCTGCGCTTCTGAGGCATGTTCCAACTGGTCTGACAACTTCTCGGCAGCCAGCTCCGGCGGGTCACGCAACAGGTCCGCCGCGAGTGCTTCACAAAGCGGGGTGACTCGAGCTGCAAACTCATCCAGACGAGCCTGCATCGCCGCCAGACGGTCTTCTTCTTGTGGCAGGCTGTCGAGTTTAATCCGTGTGGCCAACAGTCGACCAATCACGGTTCGCGTCAGTTCCGTATCCAGATCGGCTGGAAGCCGCAACTGACTCAGGACCCCTTTCCAGGCATCTTGCCACGCGGATTGACGCCCCGAAAGTGCCAGCAACTCCGCATCGCACTCTTCGATCTGAGGTTCCAGTCGCTTGATGTCGCGTTTCAGTTCGCGACTGCGACTCTGCTGTTCTTTTGCGTCATCGACCGCCTCGTGTGCGGTGACCAGCAGCACGGGGATTTCTGCCGTCGATTCACACGCCGAACGAAGTCGGGTTTCAAACGTCTGAATCTGCTGTCGCAACAGATCCGATTCCGCGACGATTTCTTCGCGCTTGGCGACGGTTTCACAAACAGTTTCGTGATCGCTGACCCATGGACGCATGGCGTCGGGATCGAGCGGAACGAACCCGCATGCTTGCCAGACACCAATCCAGCGAGACTGCAGATCGGCCTGCTGCTGAGTCAGCAGTGCCGCTCGTTCCTGTTTTTGCGTGATGCGAGCGGTGAGCAAATCTCGCTGACGACCAAGCTCTTCACGGCGCACGACTGCATCGGCGTTGGCATAAATCCGGTCCGCAATTTCGTCGGCTTCGCGGACTGCTTGCTCATACGATTTTCCGAGTGCCCCCGAATCGACACCGAACCAGGACGTTTCATGGTCTTCGATCAATCGCCGTCGGATCTTGCCCCAGTTCGTATCGCGACGCTGTCGGGCCGCATCTCGCTCGCTTAGGCTGGGGACAACGCCGCGTGCGACGACTTCATCCAGCTTTTCCTGGACATCGCGCAGTTCATTCTCATCTTGTAAAATGGAATCTCGCAGGGCTCGAAGCTGCTCCTGCAGGTCCGCAAAATCTGTTTCGAACTGCTTGATCGTCCCGATGCGGGGCACCGGCAATTCGTGAGGGTTCTGGAAACCGGCTGGCATGGGCGGAGTCAGCTTTTTTAATTGCGTCGCAAGCTGACGTTCAATTCGAGTCGCTTCGATCGTCCGCTTGTCGAGGACCTTTCGGTCGCTGCTGTAACTCGATTCATCTGCCAGGACGGCAACGAGAGGCGCGACGTCGCGCAATTCACCCAGGGCCTCAACGTCCGCGCGTGACTGACGAAGTTGAGCGGACAACTGCTCGCGTTTTGCTCGCAGCTCGGCGAGTGTCGTTTCACGAAGGCGGTCTTCGTCAATCAGGCGGTCAATCTCCGCACGTGTTGCCACGTCGACTACGAATGATCGCAGATCATCATGCGTCCAGCCGGGTCGCAGCTCGCCCAGTTCTCGATCAATCTGCTGTCGTGCTGCGGCATGTTCTGCCTTCAGCTTGGGGAGGTCTGCTTTGGCTTCGAGATAGGATTGTTTCAGTTCCAGGCAAGCTCGGATTTCGGCCCGGAAGGAGACGGCACGAGGATTGAGCTTCAGTAGAGATAGATCGCGTTCCAGATTAGCGATGTTGTTGGCCAGTCGTGACGATTCTTCGTCGCTCGTGCGGATCTTTTCCGATAAAGCCGCATAGCGGGCCCGGGCATCTGAAGGGAGTGAGCGTGGAACTGATAACGGCTTGCGGTCACTGAGGCATTGCTGCAGCTCCGTCCACTTCTGATAGGCGCGGCAAAGCTTTTCCAGACGGCCATGTTCACGACGCAACTGGTCGACAGTTCGATGCAGTTCAGCCGCTCGCGATTCTTCTTCAGCCGCTTCACGTCGACACTTCAGATAGTCGTCGGACCGCAGGCTTTTCGCTTTGATCTGCGCGGACAGATCTTTCAGTCCACCCAGCAGCAGATTGATGGAAGGCTTGCGAGCTGTCGGACTGAAGAGTTCCCCCGCCTGCTGTTCCAGATCCGCCAGGATTCGCTCGGGACTGACGGCGCTGCCGAGTCCGCCGCCAAACAGCGCTGACTGCAGGCTTTCGTGCTTCAGGCTCTCTTCACCCTGACTCAATTGATCCAGGCCGAACGCAAAAATCGATTCAAACAGACTGCGATTGGCGTGCCCGATCAGACGCTGAAAGCCCGCCTCATCCAGTCCTGATTCTTGCCCATCGATCTTCACGCTGATCTTGTTCTTGGTCCCCTTGCGACGACGGAGCTCGACGGAACGCCCATCGGACAGCAGCAGGGTGCCAACTCCGGCAATTTCAGAACCCGCTTTGAAGTCGTAGGGTGTACGAGTGGGGAAGTCGAACAACCAACCTCGCAGAAATTGCAGCAGAGTCGTCTTGCCTGCTTCGTTCGGTCCGTAGATCACCTGCAATCCGTCTGACGGCAGTGCAAGTTCGCACTCGGTGAAATGACCAAACTGGTTGATGTGGATCTGTCGCAGCTTCATGGTGCTTCCTCAGCCAGATGACTCAGGAGCAACTCTTCCGCTTCGCGCAACCATAAGACCAGGCGTTCGGGATCGTCCAGATTGATTGTTTCCGAATTGTCCTCGCGCGGGGCAAGATCCGCCCCAGCTCTCGCTGACAACGGTTTCAACAATTCCGTTAATGACTGCAACCGTTCGGGATCTTGAGCAATCGTCGATATCTCGCGGAGCAGATCCCCGACGAGATCCTGACGCAAACGCATCGCTTCGATATTGTGTGGCGATTGCGTCCGGAACTGAACGCGTTCGATCCAGACGTCATCCCCAAAATCACCAGCCAGTCCCCGCAGGTTGGCGACGATCTGTTGCCGTGCGGCATCGCGTGACAACTGCTGATGAACGGCACAGCGCCCTTCAAACACCAGTCGCACTGCAGCCAGTCGACCATCGGCCGCTTGCGTCACCTGGCGCAGGGCACGTCGAGTGCGATCCAGAAGCGCATCCTCATCGTCATCCGGCTCCAGCACGATCGTTTCGCGGTACCAGCGCATGACGTCTGTCTCGCGAAACTCGACCGACACGACCTCATTCTGATCAACCGTAACGACCAGGCATCCCTTTGGGCCCAGTTCCTTGGCATGGCGCCCCTGGCTGGTTCCCGAATAGGCGATATGCGGTCGTTCGTTCAGTAATGCAAAGTCGTGAACGTGGCCCAGAGCCCAATAGTCGTACCCTTTCGCCGCCATTTCTTCGACCGAAGAAGGAGCATAGGCATCATGATTGGGATTCCCACCAGCATTCGTATGCAGCACCCCGATATTGAAGCAGTCGGGTACAGGTTGCGGGTATTCGGGAACCAGGTTTTCGGTCACTTCACGCTTCGGATAGCTCATGCCATGGATGGCAACAGGCAGTGTTGGATGCCGAACGGTGTGTGGTCGTTTGTGATCAAACAGGACGACGTTGACAGGCCACGGAACCTGTCGAGCCATCTCATCGCGCGAATCGTGATTTCCCAGGATCAGATACACGGGAATATTGGCTTGATTCAGCCGCTGCATCTGCGAGGCCGCAGAGAGCGCCGAGTTAAAATCGCGGCAGGCGGTATCAAACAGATCCCCTGCGATGATCAGGAAATCGACCTGCTCGTTCAGGCAGATCTGCACGATGTTGTCCATCGCGCGACGAGTCGCCAGACGCAGCCGTTCAACGGGAGCACCTGCATACTCTTCCAGCCCTCGCATGGGGCTGTCGAGGTGAACGTCAGCGGCGTGTACAAACTTCATGGTCAGTCAGTCGTCATCCAGACTACAGTCAGTCGTCCTTGCACATTGGGACACCATCTTGTGCATTCTACGCGATGGTGAGACGGCGCAATAGCGAAATGCCTGGAATCTCATTCCCGATTATCCTCACGGAAAATGAACGCGAGCCGATAGGTATCGTCTCGGCGTAATTTGATAGGTTGTTGCCCTAAATCGATTCCGTGCCGGTCACCAAGCGAACTCCTAATCGAGGAGGGGAATTCAAATCCAGCACTCGAGCCTCGATCCGTCACACTCCGTTGTGTTGCAATCGGAACTGGGCTTCGGCCTGAAGAACGGCCATTAGATTATTGGCCTCAATGTATGCTTCATACTCGGCGCGTTCTTCTTCCGTCAAATGGCCTTCGTTCGCCTTGCCGGCCAACTCATCGACCCTATCGGCGAGCGAAGAGTCTGCTGGAAGATGTGCCATTTGACGCAATTGATCGGTGGAAAAAATCGCGAATATCGGGGCCGTACCCCGATGGAACGCGTGCTCTGAATCGGATGTAATGCTCATGGGGTTAGGTCTACCAGAGTATCCACCCAAAGGTCAAATTGATTCTGTGTGGGGCGCCAAACACCCCACTACCAACAACTGGGATCGAATCCAAACGGCCCCGGCGATAAGCTGGGGTTTGTTCGTTAGTCGGAAGCCCATCGTTCATCACGGGCAAGTTACCTTGGAGCGTTGAGTGGAGGTTTGGATGATGGATCGTCGGTACTGGTTGAGCGGTCTTTGTATCGCTCTGTTGGCATCCGTTCCGTTAATGAGTGCCAAAGAGACCGCCACCGAGCAACAGATTTCGGTCCGGTCGTTCTCGCAGAATGACGTTCTCGGCGTTTTGGGCGTGCCAATCGGGACAGTGGTCCGCATCAATGGAGTTGCACTCGACGGCAACAAGACGAATTTCAAAGCCGATGAAGGGCGATGGATTCTGGAGATTGAACGGGTCAACGGTCGCCCACTTAAAGACATCGTGACGTTTCGGGTGAGTCCGAAGGAAGGAGACATCACGTCCCTCGGTCGATTCGAGTGTTACGCTGCAGAGTATGGTGGATTCTTTGGCTATGCGAAAAATCCAGATAAGGTCGATATCGAACAATCGCCAATAACAAGCACCTCAGCCGAAGTCAGTTATCATCCGCAACTGATTCTTTGCAAGTTGAAAACCAAGAAGGGGGGCTGAGCGTGCCCCCCCTGCCGGGCGAGTAATCTGCGGGAAGTCCGGGGAGGTCCGGGGAGCTCGTCATCAAATTGAGCACACCACCGCAGATGTGGCGCTGTTCTTTGCCTCCCTGCTGGTTCTCTGGAAGCCGCGAAAGAGGGCGAAAGCTTCGTCCCCAATTTAGGCGGACAGTACCCAAAGTTGGGCAATCCGGTATATACGCCTGCGGCTTCTCTATCGCAGACGCTTGGGGTTCGCCGTATTGGGTGATCATCTGGTTGCGGACTCTGATCTCCGCCTACCTGATTCTATGGAAGCCACGAAAGAGGAACGCCCGACCTCCACAAAGCTAGGACACTACCCGAGTCCACTGCTTCGTCGAAATTCCGACAACTCATTCAATTGGATCAGTCGCGCCCGCCGCTCGTGAGCAGTTGCCCGACGAATTGTGTTGTTGGCAACGTTCCCATCAAATAGGTGTTTCTGCCGTCGAAGATCTCGATTTTCTTTCGGGCGGTCGATGCGAGTTCGTGACCGTTGCGTCCCAGCGGCAGCAGATGGATTTCATGCTCCCCTACGGGTAACTCAACTCTCAGCACCTGGATGGTGTCGGGAAGGAGAGCCCAGCAACGTGTGTCTGCATTTTCGGTCGCTTCCCATGCCACGCCAGCGGCCATTGCTCCCAGGCTTAGCAGACTTCCTTGATCGACTTTTCCGGCTTCTTCTACCGCGTAGATCAGACCTTTTTTGACCACCCGGCGAGCCACCGCCTTGGCGATCACTTCCGGGTAATGAGCCTGTTGCTGACGCGCCGCCATCGACCCCACATCGACGATCGTGGCTGTTGAACCGACGCGTTGGCCGTCGACATGTACGGAAACCCCTTCTGAAACACTGGGGAAGTTGATCACCTGCGGAACCTTCACCGGAGCCAGCGTCGGTGGGATGGCTCGATTCGAAAAGGCGTTCACAATCCGGTCGGCGATCAGCAGCGAAACCTGCGTCGCAACTTCTTCCTTTTCCTGTTTGATGGGACCTCGTCCAACGAGTGCGAACACGTAGAGTACACCCCGGCCGGCACCCACGGGAGCTTCGTATTGAGCTCGTTGAAGATCGGCGTTGGCATCGCGGAAGCCGGGATCGAAGCTGGCAACTTGAACACGGGCCTTCGCCGCCTGGTCCAGTGTCAGCGGAGATTCTTCCGCCAGCATTGCTCGAATATACGGGCCGAGTGCCACTTGCTTGTAGGCCATTTCAGCAGGGACAAAGTCGGGTTCGCCCGCCTTCTGTTTGGAACGGGCCAGGTCGATCGTCTTCTTCTGCTTTTCGGTCACTTTTTGAATGATCTGCTGCTGCTTGTCGACGATCTGCAATGCATAGGCATTGGCGTCGCTCCCGTCAGACATCAGATTGGAAAGTGCCAGCATCGCACGGATCAGAACTTTTTCATAATCCTCACCGGCATAGGCCTGAGCGTTGTCATCCGTCAGCATGGCGGCGGTGAATTCGCCGATTTCCTTCTGCTCGAAGTTGTCGAATCGGTCGCGCACTCCACGCAGAATTTTTTCGGCTTCTTTCGGTCGGCCTGAGGCGAGCTCGATCATCGCCTTATCGAGAAGGAAGACGTCTGCTTCACGCTTATGACGCTTCAACTGCTTGTCGATCGCTTCCCGTGCAACGTCAAGACGGCCGGAATGGTATTCCTCGCGCACGATCCAGACGCGGTCATAATGTGATGCGCATCCGGCTGCGGTAACGATCAGAAAGGCAGAAAGGCAGAAACGGACCAGTCCTGCGGCCATGGTCGCAGAACGCGATCTGACCGATGCGATCGGGGTGTCCCATCGTGACTCGCCCAACATTTCTACCTTCCGCTATCAACGCTCAACCGTAGTGTTTCAGCTTGCCGAGAACCGATTTGTGGTAGCCCTTGCGCAGTTCTGCCGATTCCTTATCCGTCGTCAGACTCACCACGTCGACCAGTTCGAGAGTCAGCAGGTAATCACGCTGGTAATCCTTATTGTTGCTGCGAGTCGTTCCAGAAGTGATCTTGGCGAACAACAGGTAATCAAAGGGTTGCTTGGCCTGTTCCATCACGGCGGTGAAAGAACGCAGGCTGCTGGGGACCAGCAAGTCTTCGGGACGCAAATGGCACTGACGCAGGCCCGCTTCGACGGCACGTCGATTGATAACCCGGAACATCTCTGATTCGGTGATCGCTGTATCAATCTTTTCGTAGATCTGCTCGCCAAAGTCACCCAACTCTTCAATGCTCTTGTTTTCCACTCCCACGAAGCAAACCTGCTTCGGAAAGTGTCCATCGTGAGAGACCGTCTTCACGTCGGTCAATTGACGGCCGAGCAATTTCCCGACCGATTCGGGGACCAGGCGTTCCCACGTTTCTGCTCCGGCGGTATGGCTGCCGACCATGTCACGATCGGTCTCATTCAGTACGTGAGCGGTTTGTTTATTGCGGCATCCCGTGACCTGGGCAACCGCGCCACAAACTACCAGATGGCCCATCCCGCTCAGAAACCGTCGCCGATCCATGGCTGTCTCCCGTCGAAACTCGATTCGCGTCCCTCGGAAACCATTCCGGGGTGATGTCGGTGCAAGGCGATCTCACCCGACAACTGCGCGTGCTTCGGTAAGTGATTCGGTTGGAACTCGACGAATCTTCAACCTCGCTCGGTCGCGCGTCCGCAATCTTTACGGATCTTATTCAGATCGGCATTTTCTGGACAGATCGATCGGAACTCGCCGGAGCCAGGGCAGCCTGCGTAGCATGGGGTGTTTGCAGTGGCGAGTGGAACGGCAAGGTTGAGCTGACTTCCGGAGATCCATGTAATCTCAATTCGCAGGCAATTGCGATCTACCGATCCGTCGGACAAGCACTCGCTCGCAGCACGGTTTCCTGAACAGCCAGATCGTGCATCGATGACCAGTCGAACATTTTTTCACCACGGATCACTTTGGCGAAGTCGGCGGCGTCACCGACGTAGCGCTCGTAACCGGCGACAGCCACATCCTGGTAACCCTTTTTATACTTTCCATGTTCCTTCGCCAGCGCCAGACGGACCACTTTTGGACTGTCCAGCGGCTCGATGTGGATTGTCCCTTCGGTTCCACACAGGACAATGTGTCGACGAGAAAAACCATCGACTTCCATTGCAGACGATTTGACGGTCGCGAGGGCGCCCGGATACGTCAATACCGCCAGCATGTTGTCTCGCAGAGAATCTGTCTCGGGGCCAACATGCTGGTGATAAGGGGTCACAACTGCAGGTTGACCCAGCAGGTCTACGACGACATCAATCACATGACAGGCGAGTTCAAACATCATGCCGCCCGCGTATTCAGCATGCCGCAATCGGTTCGCCTGATCGACAACCTTGCTCATCACGCAATGGACTTCGAAAGGATCCCCTAAAAATCCTTTTCGAAGCAGATCCTTCATCAGCACGACGGCAGGATTGTAACGATACATGTATCCCATCTGCAGGCAGAGGTGCTTGCGCGCGGTCGTGTCGAGAATCCGTCGAAACTGGAGCAACGATTCTCCGGCTGGCTTATCGAGATGCACATGTTTGCCAGCATCGACGCATGCTTCCGCATATCCGAGCAACTGTCGAGGCTCGGTTTCCACGGCCACGGCCTGCAATCCAGGAACATTCAGGAGTTGTTCGACCGTCATCCAGGGCAAATCACGATACGTCGCCTGCCGCTCGGCCTGGCGTTTCAGTTTTTCATCAGGCTCGACAACACCAACAACTTCGTATTCATCAGACTTTCGGTACACATCCATCTTGCCAGACGCATGCGCGTGTCCTGTCCCGATCTGGCCAATCTTGATCCTTGGCATTCCGATCACTTTCTCAGCGAGTGTTGAATACTCGGAAAGTACTTCGTACTTAGTTCATCGTTCTTGGTGCTTGGTTCTTCGTTGTCATCCACGCTGAATGGGAGTGACTCGTTGATGCACCGAAGCACTAAGCACCAAGAACAAATTCGATCGTTACCGTCGGTATCCGACGGGATTCACGACTTCAACTGCCTGCTGCAATCCCGGGCCTGGCTGGTATTCAGGATAGGCGACCGGAGCAAACTGCGGTGGCATATGCAGTGGCCCAGACGAGACTGGCGGAGCAGACTGAGGGATCACAATTTGACTGCCAGGAACTTCGGACCAGCCAGCGTAGTTCATAGGCTGGCGACCAGCAGGAAAGGGAACCGCGACCGGAGCCTGGTTCTGAGTCCAGACGGGGGTTCCGCGAGGAACCGCCTGTGTGGTCTTCAGCATCGTCGCGTGATCCTGGTACTTGTGCCAGTACTGATTCGAATAGGGCATCGTTGGCCGCTCGCCCCAGCCGGCGGCAGTCTGAGACTGTGACAGGACATCTTTGTAGTTGTAGGGACGGAACATGTGATGTCCGCCGTAGGCTGGGATTTCCTGGAAGTAACCGTGGACCCAGTTCTGTTGAGTATCAAACGGGTGACGCTGCTCCGAAGAGCCTTCACTTCCGTAACGGCCATAGGCATTGGCAGGGGCGGGATAGGCCGGCTGTTCCGAGGGACCCGGATTACCAACCTGCATTGCCACTCCCAAGGCCAGATTCAGCAGTCCGCTCGGCATAACATTTCCCCTTGCGTCACATCCCCGGATTCGGGGATTCTTCCAATATCAATTGCGCCAAGGCCCATAAGGCTCCAGACCTGTTACAGCCGGGTCATCGTTCGAAAGAAAGATGCGGCCTGACGCTATGAGGCTCATCTGCATCACCGCCAGAGTTTCCCGGCGATGTCACCACAAGCGCAATCACATCCCGTCGAGTGAGATGCATCGACGGTCTGCAAAGGATTCTTCGCCAGTTCTTTCCGGTCCGACAGGGTTTACCAAACCGGCAATGCTTTCGTTGTTCGTGTGACCGTAAAAACGGGGATGGTCACCGAGGAATTCAATCACTTCGCCAGGAGTATTCTCAAGCACCCGTCTGAATCCGGGATAAGTTTCATCGTGTAATTTGAACACAAATGTCGGAGTTGCAGTTCCTGCCACTGTTTCCAAATGATCCCCGCCGGGAAGGAGCGTTCGCCCATGAATCTCACCAGGTCCTTGTCGTATGCCGCTGTACTATCGGCCATTTTTGCCGTTTCGTCACAGGCGTGGGCGGGTTGCAATTGCAACGTTCCCCCTTCACCTGCGCCGATGTCGATGAGCGGACCTTCATGGAATGCTTCCGGAGGGTTGGCTGGTGACTATGGTCTTCCTGCCGGTGGTAGCGTTTACGGTGGTGGCATCTACAGTGGTGCGGGAAGCGCGGCCGCAATGCCCTACGGGGGAACTGTGGCGACGAACGGCCCTCACTGGGCTCCGGGAGGCTATGATCCGCGAGTCGGTTCCCCTGCTCTGTACCATGATCCCGCTGGCGGACAATACGTGGTGACAGGTAATCCGTACTACGATCACTTCGGGCCAGGTTTCCATCGGGACTCGCTGCATGGACACTACCGGTTCCCGTACTACAACTACCGAGCTCCGTGGTACTTCCCTGGCCGGGCTGTTTACAACCGGAACACGAACTTCGCCTGGTAATTTGCAGTGCTGATTGAATACCTGCAAATTGCGAAGACCAGAATCGGCATTTCTCGCGCCTCGTCATTTGACGAGGCGTTTCGCGTTTTCGGTAGCCTGGTTCTGGCGAACCCTGCTCGTTCGATATGCCCTCACCACGTAAAGCAATTCTGCAAAAACGACGCACGTGTCCAAGATTGCGCCACTTGGGAAGTCTGGGGTAAACAGAGACAAATGAGTGCTCATGGATGCTGCTTCGAACCTCGACTCGATTGTTAAAACACGCAGTTTCCGTCAATTCCGGTGAACGCGGTTATGTCAGTCGTCCGATAGAGACAGGGAATGCTGCGCGGAGATATTCCATCTACCTACGTTGAGAACGAGGTTGTCCGTCCCTCAAGGAACGAGGCCGGACATGCAATGGCCGAGAATGGTCCCCGGTTGGGGGTTGTTTTCCGTCAGAGTAAGAGTGGATTCGCAGCACCTCAACAACGGGCTGATTCTGGAGAAAGCTTGGATGTTGGATCAACAAGGATTCACACGACACGGACGTTCATTGTTTCGAAGCCGCCCGCTTCTGGCGTCGGTTCTCGTCACGATGGCGTGGGCCATTCCGCAGGCAGCCATTGCGCAACAGGGCAACGGTTTGTTTCACCCCGGCTCATTTCCCGGTGGGCAGCCGCAATTGGCACCC